>JBAQIV010000001.1:0-14230 GCA_049289035.1 Saccharimonadales bacterium (SeqCode)
CCTCGACGCTACCAGCGATGACAATGTTAGCCTACAGATATACACCACGACACTACCGTTTACGACACCAGACTTTGCGCTGGGTACAACGCCGGTGGTGCGGGGCAATGTGCGGGTGGGGTGGTAGCTTTACCTAATCTGTTAACAGTGGTACAATAAAAAGTAATCTTGTGGTGTGGTCGTCATGACTAGGCCAAAGAAATACATTTTAGGAAGGGAGTCATACCTTATTATGACAAAAATTACGATGGACGATCTCTTGAAAGAAGAGAAGGTCCAGCAATTGGCCCAAGGCGAAGTCGTCGAGGGTGTGGTACTCAATGTACAAAAACACGAGATAATGGTCGATCTCGGTCCGCTTGGCGTTGGTGTTGTGCCGCGACGCGAGATAGGATTTGGTAAAGAACTTGCTGTAGGTGATAGCGTGACAGCAAGTGTCGTCGAGACAGAGATGGACAATGGCTGCAGCCTGCTTAGCCTGCGTAAAGCTGCCAAAGACCGCGGTTGGGACGAACTTCAGCGCGTGATCGATGCCGGTGAGACGATAGAAGTTGCGCCATACGACGCAAACCGAGGTGGTTTGCTGATCGAACTCGAAGGCGTGCGGGGCTTTTTGCCAGTTTCACAACTCTCAGCCGAGCATTATCCACGTGTTGGCGGTGCTGACAAAGACGAGATACTCCAACGTCTCAACAGCCTGATCGGCAAGCCACTGAGTGTTCGTATACTCGACGCTGACCGCAAGGCCAACAAGCTGATTTTTAGCGAAAAAGAAGCTATCAAAGAAGGCCTGGCTGAGCGTTTTGAGAAGCTCAAAGTTGGCGATACGGTAACTGGTGTAGTAACTGGTGTCGTTGATTTTGGGGCGTTTGTGAACGTCAGTGGCATAGAAGGCTTGGTGCATATCTCAGAGATTAGCTGGGAGCGGGTAAGTAGTCCGAGCGACTACGTGAAAGTCGGTGATACGATTGATGCGAAGATTATCGCAATCGACAAAGACCGCCTGAGCCTTAGCATGAAACAGTTGCAAGAAGACCCATGGCTCAAAGAAGTTGAGGCCTTTACTAGCGGCGAACAGGTCGAGGGTACGGTGACGCGCATCACACCATTTGGTGCCTTTGTGCAGATTAGCCCAGCTGTCGAGGCGCTGGTGCACGTAAGTGAACTTGGTGAAGGTGAAGGTGCCGACCCTGAAAAAGTCTTCACTCTCAATGCACGCAAGACATTTACCGTGCTTGAAATCGACAAAGACAATCGCAAGATTAGCTTGTCGCTCAAGAAAAAAGCCGCTGCCAAATCTAAGAAAAAAGAAGCGTAGCGACCGCGAACGGATGAACCTCATCCGTTCCACCGTCTCTATGCAACAAAGGAGTAAGCTATGGCCGACGCAGAGAAAATCATTACGGTCCCCGCGCAGATTACCGTCGGCGAACTGGCTGATTTAGTCGGATTGCCGGCTACCACGCTCATTGGTGAGTTGTTTAAAAATGGCATCGCTGCAACGCTCAACCAGCGGATCGATGTCGAAACAGCCCAGATCATCGTGGATGAACTAGGTCTCGACGTAAAGCTAGAGCAAAAATCAGCCGATGAGCCCACAAAACCAACTAAACGTGAGCTCAGTGACCACGCGTCAGAACGGGCGCCGATTGTCGCCGTGATGGGTCATGTCGACCACGGTAAAACTAGTTTGCTCGATGCGCTGCTTGAGACAAAAGTTGTCGAAGGCGAAGCAGGGGGCATTACCCAGCATATTAGTGCGTATCAGACAATTCGTAAGCAGCGACCCATTACTCTACTTGATACTCCCGGTCACGAAGCCTTTGCGGCACTCCGTCAGCATGGTGCGGCACTGACCGACGTGGTGATTATTGTAGTGGCAGCTGACGACGGGGTGAAACCGCAGACAATCGAAGCCATTAAATTTGCGCAAACCGCCAACGCCAAGATAGTCGTCGCAATCAATAAGATCGACAAACCAGCGGCCAATGTCGACATGGTCAAAGGCCAGTTAGCGAGTGAGCACCATCTCAACCCCGAAGAATGGGGCGGCGATACTATTATGGTGCCGGTGAGCGCCAAAACTCGTGAGGGCCTCGACACACTACTCGACATGGTGTTGCTGGTCGCTGACTTAGAGGAGCTGAAAGCCGAAACCGACATACCCGCTGAAGGGCTGGTGATCGAAGCGCACATGGAAATCGGCCGCGGGCCAGAAGTTAGTTTACTGGTAGAGCACGGCATATTGAAACCGGGTATGCATATGGTGGCGGGCTTGGCCCATGGGCGCGTGCGAACGCTTGTCGACTACGCCGATAGACCAATCAAGCAAGCTGGGCCATCGACGCCGGCGACAGTGACTGGTTTTAAAGAACTGCCGAGTTTTGGCGATCGCTTTATTGTTGTAAAAAATGAAAAAGAAGCCCGCCAGCTGGTTGCCCAGCATCGCAGTGAGCTAGAGCACAACGCCGTGAGTGCCAATGTCACAGGTAGTGACCTCTTAAACCTCATGAAAAAACAAGACGAAACTCAGCAGCTTGATGTGATCGTACGAGCCGATGTACAGGGGTCGTTGACGTCGCTAGTTGACAGTCTCAAGCTGCTCGACAACGGCGAGGTATCGGTACGGGTGATCCGCTCGGGTGTTGGCAATATTTCGGAAAACGATGTAAGACTTGCATCATCTTCGGGTGCGATTATATATGGCTTTAACATACAGTTGCCGCCCGCCGTTAAACGTACCGCCATGCGTGACCACGTAAGTATACGGAACTATAAAGTGATTTATGAGCTGCTCGACGATGTACGCGTGGTGATGACTGATATGCTAGCGCCAGAAATTGTCGAGACTGAAATAGGTGAGATCAAAGTACTTGGTGTCTTTCGTACGCTTCGTGACAGCGTGATCTGCGGCGGTGAAGTCTTGCGCGGTAAAGTTGCACTGGGGTTGTTGGTACGTATCAAACGCGACAAAGAGCTCGTCGCCGAAGCAGAAGTAACGCACGTGCAGCGCCAACAAGCCGACGCCAAAGAAGTCTTCGAAGGCGAGCAATGTGGCTTAGAGCTCAAAACCAAAGGCAAAATCACCGTCGAAATAAATGACCGTCTGGAATTCTTCACCCGCGAGCTGAAAAAACGAACGCTGTAGAACTCTCTGTTATTTGACAGACATCCTATCTGGTAGTAGAATCGGTTTAAAGATAAAAGCAAAAATATAAAAATGGAAAAATCTCGTATTATCGGAAAAGCAAAGGGAGTATTTAGACGGCCCACTCCCGAGGTATCCATCGATAGTAAAAGAATAGTGGGGGCTCCTGATGCACTTCAGCCTACAGTACTTGAAGCCCAATTTCTTGGGGTCGTAGAAGAATTAAAAGAAGGTATGGACGACGCTTCGGTCGACGCCGTTATACATGATCGAGCTCGACAGTACTTAGAGGATAACGGTATCAGTGAGGCTGATGATCCAGATATATTTGATGCGAACTACCATTTGATACGTCATATTGCCTATCATAGTCGCGATAAGTGGCGGGAGCACGAAGATGCAATCGGCAAGACTCCTGAAGCATATATGAAAGACGACCTAGAAAAGCGTTACTCTACTGATGCAGCAAGTTTTCAGGAAGAAACTGAGCGGTACGCAAAGCGGCTGGCGGAGATGCTGGCCAAGCGTTCTCGTGACCTAACCTTTACCCACAAGGGTGAGATAGAGTCGTTAAAAGAAGAATTTTCAGACATGATTCGGGCCACGGCTACCGAATTATATCTGTCGCAAGAGGCGACACGCGATCATGACGAACTAACACAAGATATAGAAGATTTTTTAGACGATCAAATAAGGCTTGTTGGTAACCACCTAGCGGACACTCGTCTTCAGAAGGCAGCATCACGCAATCGCGTGGTCGATTTTGCCATACGTAAATGGGCTTCATGGGGGCCACAAAACCTGTCGGGTGATCATAAGCTGTTCTCTGTCGAGACGTTTAAGCAATTATTTTCGAAAGAGAACCTCAAAGGTAATGCCAAAAAGAGTGTCGTGATCATGGGGGCGACGGCGGTTACGACAGCGGTTACCGCGCCGTTTGTGGGTGCGGCTGCGGGCGTCGCGGGCGTCGCGGCTGGGGCGTGGGCAGCAACCAGGGTAGCGAAAAGCATAGCGGTACAAAAGATCTCGAGTGCGGGCAGTGAAGAGCGAGTCGCTGAAGCCCAACGCGCGGAGATGAATAGGCTATTTAATTCGATTGCCTCAGAAGAAGACGATGACATACGTGAAAGAATACGATATATCGACCAAGAAATGGCTGCCAATCTCAACAAGGGCTTGAGCAATGACGAGCTTGTCGCTGAGCGTGCCGACCTCGATAGTCGTCTACAAAGCCAGCAGCACGATAGATTGCTGGACGCTATGACAGAAAGGGTTGACTCCATATGGCGCCGCAACCGCAATCGTACCCTAGGAGCGATTGGTCTAGGCCTTGCCTTTGGTGGAGCGAGTGCAGGGGTTTTGCATCTGATAGGCATGACAGATCTTCCTGAGAATATTAGGCAGTCTACTACTCGTTTGTTTAAAGGAGTCCGTATAGGCCCGATAGGCGCTAGTGACAATTCGCCTCCGGCTAGCCCACCCGGTAGTCCACCTGGTGCTGCGGCCGCCAATGAAGGAGGGTTGCCTTCGGGTGGTGGGCGTGGTGAGTATCATACAAAGCCTAGTACAGAAGCTCCTGTAGTTCCTCCGGGCAATCTTCCTATAGTCGGTGGTCCTGGGGAGCGTAAGGACTTTAACCTCGAAGAATACTTGCGTCACCATCAGGATGGTTTGATAGTGACAAAAGGTGAGGGGTGGAATCAGACTTTTCATGAATTGGGAGTGGACAAGTCGCACCAGGGAGCGTTGCTAAAAGAGCTTGGACCTCAACTGGTCGACAAAGGGCTGGCCTATGAAATAGATGGCAAGTTTTTCATCAATAAAGCTGGAGGATTGCCGCACGACACGACACGGCTAATCGTCGAGACGGCTAGGGGCCATGGCTGGTTAGATCAATCAGTCGACGCTCCTAAAACGGCGCTTACCGACATATCTAGGGGTGAAGGTGTGCTGCAAAGTTTGCGCGATGCAGGCATGGAGAAGCCAACGCTTGATGACGTTGCAAAGATAGGACCGGCGCTTGAACGGGCTGGCGTGGGCTACCATGCTCCGGATTTGGGTGGTACAGGGTTGTACTATCATGATGGTGTTATGTCGGAAAAAGGCGTCGCGATATTTCAAGATTATGCTGACAATAAGCTACTCGATAACTCAGTATCTCCAGAGAGCGCGCTCGACACTGACGCTAAACAGCTTGACGCAGCAGTTAAGATTTTTGCTGCAGAGAATGGGCTTGATGGTAAAGTCGATACGATCGACGAGCTGATGACAGAGGCTACAAAAGATATTCTCCATACACCCTATGGCTTAGAGCAGGTAATTGCCGCTGGTGACATCAACCACTCTGGCAGTGTTAACGACGAGGTGCAAAACTATGTGCGGCAGTTTGCTACTAATCGCACGAATTTCATGGATGCACTTCGTGATGCACAAGATGGCAAAGGACTCGATAAACTAGCAAAGTACAGTGAGACTATCGATATGGTAGGCAAGGCTCTAACGGGGATTACCTATGAAAATGCAGACGGTTCTCGTGTGCCGGTAGCGGTTTTTAATGGTAAAAGTGGACACTATGAATTATCCCCGATGCCTAGTGGCATACCTGAATCAGCACGCAAACTCATACAAGAATCAGCATTTCGATCAGATTATCGTTTGGCGGCATAGTATAATACAATAAAGACAAGCACTAACTACGGAGGCACTATGTTTCAACTCGACGATAATTTTCTAAACGATGTAGGGCTGGCGAGCTTGCCGGATGATCAAAAACAGGCATTTTTGCAGCACATCTACCAAGAACTCGAGTTGCGTGTGGGCACGAAATTATCAGAAGGTCTCAGTGAGCAACAGATGGGGGAGTTTGAAGCATTTGTCGATCAAGCTGAAGACAAGGTGCGTGATTGGTTCGCTAAAAACATGTCCGACTACGCATCACGTCAAGATTTTGTTCAGTTGCAGCAGTCAGCGCCAGAGGGAACGAATGAACTAGCGGTGCTTTGCGAGTATGGCTCGCTTAAGTGGCTTGAACTCAACAGGCCTGATTATCGTGATGTCGTGGCAGCAGAACTCGAAGCACTCAAGAATGAGATACGGGCGAATGCGGGGACTATACTCGGCGGGGCCTCATAAAGATCAAAAGAGCGTAAGAGCGAGAGATCGCAAGAAATAAGACATATTGTTATGAGTAGATATCAAGATCTTATAGTGTGGCAAAAGTCGATGAATCTTGTAGAAATGGTATATGCAGCGACAAAGCTGTTGCCTGACTACGAGAAGTTTGCGCTTGCTGATCAATTGAGAAGGGCGGTAGTGTCGGTGCCATCAAATATCGCCGAAGGCCAGCGTAGAGGGAGCCATAAAGAGATAGTTCAATTTAGCAGCATAGCACTTGGCTCACTCGCCGAAGTCGAAACACAACTTATCTTGGTAGAACGGCTGCATATGATCGATACGAAGTCAGAACAAAATTTATCAGCCGAAATTGGTCGCATGCTCATCGCACTAATCAAATCTTTGCGCTCATAATTAATCTATCGCTCTCACGCTCTATCGATCTTTCGCTCTATTTGCAAGACCTCGCAGATAGGCCTCACCAGACATATGCTTGCCATTTGGAGCGATGAGAGATTCCACCAATAGCGTGGAATTTTCTTTGCATGGTACACAAAGTTGGTTAGGCAATGGACGATCTATCACTTTTGACGATGTAATAATGACATCTTTATCTCTGAAGCGTAGCTTACTCTTCGGATAGACAAGGTAAGCTCTCACCTTACGTTCTATCTCTGAGGCTGTCTCTGATGCTGGGTCGATACTGCCGTCAGATTTTGAAATAGTCGTTGTGTAAGATACACCATCTATTGGTTGCGATTTTGGCAACAATATTCCAGATATGACGTCAGGGAGTATCTTAAAAAGAGTCTCTGAGCCGAGCCGTGATAACTGTTCATACAGTTCAAATTTTGTTTCGTTACCCGTGAGCGATATGTCGCTCTGGGCATACAATGGTCCGTCATCCATACCAGGAGCTAGCTGCATGATACTAACGCCGGCTGTATGGTCACCAGCAAGGATCGTTGTTTCAATAGGTGTCGACCCGCGGTGGCGGGGTAACAGTGACGGGTGAATGTTGATGATACCTATGGGGCTGAACACATTTATAATTCGGCTAGGGATGATTCGACCGTAGGCTGATAGCACGGCGAAGTCGGCGGAAAGGTCGCGGAGCTCTTGTTCAATATCTACGGGTCGTTGCGGGCTAAGGACGGGTATATTGTGTTGTGCGGCGATCTGGGCGACTTCCAATGGTCGTTTTGTTCGAGAAGACGTATCATGATGGTTAACGACAACTGCAACAACAGTATAGCCGTGCGCGATAAGCCCGCTTAGCAAGGGGCAATCGGTATGGCCAAGGCCGCTAACTAAGCGTTCATTGCCGAAAAATACCACGCGCGGCGACGTCGTCATAGGCGAGACTTTCCAATTCTCCCTCTGGGTTGAGGGTGTAAAACGCATCATGGTCTTGGTCGATATGGTCGACAAAGGTAATGCCGTTGGTATGGTCAATTTCGTGCTGTAGTACACGGGCGACAAAACCCTCGGCCTTCAGGCGAATTTCTTGGCCATCGACATTGAGAGCACGAACCCTGACTTTTGTGTATCGCGGCACCATGCCGTAGATATGGTCGACACTGAGGCAGCCTTCGTGTTCGCGTACTAGATCGCCTTCGCACTTGATAATTTCGGGATTGATGAGAGGTATAAATTCACGATTGGTTTTATCATCAAAATCAGCACGCACGATCACGACTCGTTCCAGCCGATCGATTTGTACGGCCGCGAGGGCCACTGCGACTTCGTGCGGACGACTATCTTCCCAGTCGAGTGCCGCAGCGGTCATATCGGCGATAAGGGTATGTGTCTCGTCAGTGATCACATGCACACGAGCTGATTTTTTGCGCAAATCAGCATGAGGCAGGGTGATAATGTCATTTCGTGATGCCATAATTACAGATAAGTATAGCAGATAGAGAATGTTATAGAAGACTAGCGGGGTCGAGCTCGTATTGCCAATGAGTAGGCGGTAGAAGTTTAATAATATCGACGAGGTCACCGCGAACTGAACTCTTGATGACAAGCTGCCACCGATACGTGTCACGGACGCGTTCATAAAATGCGGGAGTAGGACCCAATATTTCAACCTGAGATGGCACGGTACGGCGTAATTCGCGGGCAAGTTTTTGCGCGTTGCCTACGGCAGCAGCCTCAGATTTGTAAATGCATATGAGTTTCATGAGATGAGCAAAAGGTGGGAAATGCGCTCGCTTTCGTTCGGTAATCGCCATGTCGTAAAATGAAGCGTAATCACTGGTTATGCCATACTGCACTGCCGGGTGATTCGGCTGATAACTTTGTACCACGACACTGCTCGGGTGCTCGTTGCGCCCCACGCGACCACAAACTTGCGCCAATAGCTGGAAAGTTCGTTCGCTCGACACATAGTCGGGTAAAGACAGACCAGCATCTGCCTGAACAACTCCTACCATGCGGAGGAGGGGCAAGTCGAGACCTTTGGCGACGACTTGCGTGCCGATAAGTATGTCGATATCACCATCGTATATAGCCTGATAATGTTTTTCGAGTGTATCGGTGGACTCACTATCGCCGTCAAATCGAGCGATTCGACTGTGAGGAAAAAGTCTTGCGAGCTCCTGGTGAATTAGTTTTGTGCCGATGCCTTTATGAATGATATTGGCGGTATGGCATTGCGGGCACGATGTCGGCACGCGTTCGTGCTGCGCACAAATATGACAACGCAACTCAAAGGTGTCGGCGTGCAGGGTAAGGGGCGTAAAACAGCGGCTACAAAGTGCACTCCAGCCACATTGTTCGCAGAGCGTTGTCGGGGCAGTGCCACGTCGATTATGAAAGATGAGCGTTTGATGATTGTGCTTGAGTGTTGTTTCGATTGCAGTAATTAAGCTATCCGAAAATATTTGATGACGTGAGAAATTGAGTTTCTTCGTCATATCTATGAGTTGTACTGTCGGCTGTACAGTGTTATGACGGGCTGGTTTTGTAAGTCGTACGATAGGCTGCCCGGTGGACTGAGCAATATAATAGTCAGTTACGGATGGGGTAGCGCTGCCGAGTACGAGTCGGGCCGAAGCTGCTCGCGCCAATATAGCTGCTGCACGTAGCGCTGAATAGCGGGGAGATTGTTCTTGCTTATATGTCATCTCATGGCATTCGTCGATGATGACCAAACCAAGCTTGGGAACTGGGCTAAAGAGAGCTGAGCGGGGGCCTATCACCACCTGAGGCGTTGTGGCGCGGAGTAGTCGCTGCCATATGGTATGTCGGGTCGATTCAGTCATAGTCGAGTGCGTGACAGTGAGATCAGTAAAATGAGGTGCAAACTCTGCAATTAGCTGTGAGGTCAGGGCAATTTCTGGCACAAGGATGATGACCGACCGACCATCTGCGATGGTGCGTTTGGCAAGCTCTATATAAACTGCAGTTTTGCCAGAACCAGTAACGCCATGCAAGAGCGTCGTACCGTTTGATGTAGCCCAAATGCACGAAACAGCAGAGGACTGTTCGTCGTTGAGTACAATATTTGTTCTTTTTCGACTGGGGTGAGAGGTTGCATTTGACTCTTTGCGGCGCTTTTTGTCGAGACCATGTGGCAGTAGGGTTTGCCAGACTGTGACTGGGTGAGTTGCATAGTAGGTGCTGAGCCACTCAGCCAGTGTCAGTAATGGCTGAGGGAGCGGTACGAGCTCAAGGCAAGCGATGATTGGCCGCGTGACAAACGCCGG
Source organism: Saccharimonadales bacterium (SeqCode) (assembly GCA_049289035.1). Lineage (GTDB taxonomy): Bacteria > Patescibacteriota > Saccharimonadia > Saccharimonadales > Saccharimonadaceae > JAPUDQ01. The sequence continues at coordinate 9,973 of JBAQIV010000001.1, forward strand.
TTTTTTGACGCTACCTAGCACGACGGCGACAACACGGGCGGTTTTGCCGACCGGAACAGTTACTATTGACCCTTGAGTCAACTCGAACGACGATTCGTACGTCAACACGCTATCGCTGCCATGCACGATTTTGAGCGGGATCACCTCGTAGTAGTACATACATACAAGTATACGTGGGGTATGCAAAATGCAACATGCAATATGGGATTAAATAACATAAAGAGGTGTCGCTAGCCCATTTTGCATATTGCTTATCCCATGCTGCATAATAACCATATGTATTTTCAATCACGAGCCGAGGCGGGGTATAGACTATCGCTTGAGCTGATGCACTATCGCTACGAGGATTGTGTCGTGTTGTGTCTAAGTGACGGAGCTGTCTTGGTTGGCCAACAGATAGCGGCTAGTCTCCACGCTGTGCTCACGATGATGCTGGTCGAGCAGGTTGATATGCCAGGCGAGGGAACACTCTTCGGTACAGTTAATCAAAGTGGACGATTTACCTATAACGGCATGTTTTCGGTCGGCGAGATCGAGGAATACTTCTCGGAATTTCATGGATACATTGAAGATCAAAAGCGCACAGCCATATCGCGGATTAATCGCTTGCTTGGGTCGGGCGGAATAGCCGATGAACAAATGCTTCGCGGGCATACAATCATAGTAGTATCTGACGGGCTGGTCAATGGAGCAAGTCTCGATGCGGTGGCGGATTATCTAAAGCCTATTCGGGTGAAGCGGCTTGTCATCGTGTCGCCGATTGCGTCGGTTGACGCTGTTGACCGTATGCATATCTTTGGCGATGAACTTCACGTCATAGGAGTGACTGAAAATTTCATGGGGGTAAATCATTATTATGAAAACAACGACATACCCGAGCATGATCAGATTATACAGATCATAAACAATTCGATATTGACCTGGCGATAGCTCGTACCTGCAAAAAATGTCTTGCCAATCTGCCCCCAACTAATGTAGAATAATTATCAACAAAGAAACTAATTGTAGGGGTGAACGAGTCAGTATGCTAGATGTATTTATAACGTCACGGGTCCGTCGAAAAATCATCGTGGTGTATGCCAAGTATCCTGATTTTAAGACGCACGTGCGCGGTCTTGCCAAGCTGATCAAAGAAGACCCAGGCAACATACAACGTGAGCTCAAACGATTAGAAAAAGTCGGCTTCCTAACGAGCGAGAAGCAGGGCAATACGAAGATTTATAGCACCAATAAACACTTTGTGATTTTTAAAGAGCTCCAAAGCATTGTCATAAAATCACAACAAGCGCATCAGAATAAGAAAAAAGCTTCAGCAGAGTAGGGTATGGCATCGTCTCACGAACAGATCATTCGTGAGATTTTAATTGCGCGTGGTCATGATACCACGGCTAAACGGCAGGCATTCCTAGACCCTCGCTATGAAGATTTCCGTCACGATGCCTTTTTGCTGCCCGACATGGCAGCGGCGGTTGAACGGCTAGTGCGGGCGCATGATAGCGGTGAAAAGGTGGTGATATACGGTGACTATGACATTGACGGGTTGACGGCAACCACGCTGCTGCTTGACGCATTTGCGAGTTTTGGCATTGCGGCAAGTGCGTTTATACCAAACCGTTTTGTCGAAGGCTATGGCTTGAGCAGCGATGCAATTGAGCGAATTGCCGCCGATGGTGCCGACGTAATCGTGACGGTTGACTGTGGTAGCCTCAGTTTTGACGAGATTGCGCGTGCCCGTGAACTAGGTGTCGACGTCATTGTGACCGACCACCATTCAGTGGCCGATACGATGCCCGAGGCCGTCGCGGTGATTAATCCTAAACGGCTGACGGTATCCGCAACATCGTCACGTTCTTCTTCGGCTAGCGAGGCCGCTAGCTCATCTTCCAAAATCCAAAATCCAAAATCCAAAATCTACCCATTCTTAGATCTCGCCGGTGTCGGTGTCGCCTTCAAGCTGGTACAAGCGCTTCAAACGAGACTACGCGGCTTGGAACTGGGTCAGGAAAAGTGGCTACTCGACTTGGTGGCGCTCGGCACGGTATGCGATGTCGTGACACTTGTCGATGAAAACCGCGCCAATGTGCGGTGGGGGTTAGAGGTTCTGAAAAAAACACGACGGCCGGGTCTGCGTGCACTTATGGCAGTTGCTCGCATAAAGCCCAATCAGCTCGACGCTCGTTCGCTTGGGTTTGGACTGGGACCGCGACTCAACGCAGCGGGGCGTCTAGAGACGGCGCAACTCAGTCTTGACCTGTTGACAGCGACTGATCCTGCTCGGGCACTCGCGATTGCCGAGCAGCTTGAAGCTATGAATCTAGAGCGCCGGGCTGAGCAAGATCGAATTTTTCGCCAGGCTATAGATGTTGTGATGCAGCACGACGCTGACCCAGTGCTTATCGTCAGTAACCCGTCGTGGAGTCATGGCATCATCGGCATTGTCGCGGCGAAATTGCTTGAGCGCTATCACAAGCCGACGTTTGTACTGCAAGAATTGCCGGACGGCACCGCCAAAGGTTCGGCGCGGAGCTACGGTGATTTTTCGGCCGTTGAGGCGATTCGCGCTACCGAAATACATCTGATAAAAGGTGGCGGCCACAAACTTGCGGCCGGTGTGACGCTGCAAACTGAAAAAATAGGTGAGTGGCGGCGAGCGGTCAACGAGTACCACAAGACGCTGAAACTCGGCGATCAGCTACGTTATTTGTTGCCGAATGCCGACGTGACGCTGGAAGGCTTTGGTGATTTTACCGAGCAGCTCATCACCGATATCGCCCGCCTAGAACCCTATGGCCACGGCAACCCCAGCCCGATTTTTAATGTGTCACCGGTCGAAGTTATTGGCAGACGTACGATGGGCGATGCGGGTCAGCACGTCAAATACACTTTCGCCGACATACACGACAAAACATTTCAGGTTGTGGCATTTAATAAATCAGACGAATTTACTGCTGACATCGGTGACCGTGTGAGTGTCTGGTGCGAACTCACCATCAACGAATGGCAAGGGCGACGCACAGTTGAGGGACGGCTGTTACGACTCGAGACGCTTGCGGAATAACCAAAGTGCTTCAATATTTCTTTACTTTATTCATACTCTAAGACATGAATTTACTATCAACCAATTAGCATATTTGTCATAATAGTTAGTATGAAAATCACTAAAAGACAAAGTAAATACATTAAACAATTTGCCTACACTTTAGCTGTAGTAAGCGGCATAGCGTTCATATCTTGGCATTTGGTCGTACCACTTATATTCATGCCTATTTGGGTAATTTTCATATTATGGCCTTATTTGTTCGCTTGCTTTTATTACTTTACCAAAACATCCAGCAAGTTAGTACGTATATCTGGTAGCAATAAGCCATATCTCCATGGGATGATCATCACCTTGGCGGGGATTATACTGAGTATATGCTTTGTAGAATACGGGATATCTCCGGTACTGTTTACGGCTTTAGTAGTTTCGGCTGTGATTATCCCCAAATTGTCTAACTGGCTACCAATTTCAGATATTAAACTTCACGAAAAAGCATTGAAAAACAGTGTAAGAAACTTTAGGAAAAACATGAAGTTATTTTTATCTGATGGGTCAAATAAAATTCTATTTGCTATAGGGATTATGATTCTAGCCTATCTGCTAGTTGAAGCAGTAGGGTACGTAGACTTGAAAGTAGACGAGCATCGCTTTTATGTCACAAAACAAAATTTTAAAGAACTTTACGGTTACTTTAAGGATATCGATAAAAATGCGAGGTACGAAGAGCAATGTCGCTCCGATATGGGAAAGTTTTCTCGCCATATTCCGAGAGAGTGTACATTTTCCATTGTTCTATCTAAAAAATACGAGCATATGTACCAAGGAATCATTCATCAAACGAATGATTATATAATAGGCACTCAAGATATCGCCAAAGATGGCTTGTGGCGAGGTGTCACATTTGACGTTGATAACAAGCGTACGTTTGGTGAGACATGCCGCTACTCTATACCTTCTTCCGCCGATCAAAATATAATATTTGGATGCGACATACCAGCTAAGCAATTTTACGTAAAAAACATAGAGACACCGAGCAAGTGATGATTGACTTTATAGTCTTAGTATTTTACAATATAATCAATGAACCCAACCCTGCATTCACCCCCGAATCAGGACACTCTCGTCTAGGATAAGTCCTTTCTCTTTCGCAATTTGTAATGAGCTTTTGTAGCCGAGGATCTTCCTCGGCTTGTTGTTTATGCACCGTAGTGCACACAC
>JBAQIV010000002.1:0-2636 GCA_049289035.1 Saccharimonadales bacterium (SeqCode)
CTGCCCCTCGCCGCTAACTGATTAGCACCAGCCTTGCGAGGGGCTGGCCCTCAGGGCCAACTGCTCCTCACGAAAGGTGGCGGGTTGTGGAGCACCTTCACATCTTTCATCTGTGCCAGATATGTGGTTAAATAAGAACAAGCGGAAAGCAAATCAAAACAAACATGATACAACGACTCATCTACTTTTTTTACGAACGCCGTCACTATTGGCGTGATGTGACGTTTTCTGAGATGGCAGAACTCTATGCAAGCCGCGCACTGCGTACGTTGGCAGTCAGTATGGTGACGATATTTATTGGCGTCTACCTCTATCAACTGGGCTATGATGTGACGTTTATTATGCTGTATTTTGCCAGTTATTTTTTGTATCGCGGGGCACTGGCGTACCCGTTTGCCTACGTGATTGCCCGGATTGGACCTAAGCACGCCACGCTGTTGAGTAACTTTCTCTACGTTCCAGCACTCTTGTTGCTTGTGACGCTACCACAGTATGGGCTATGGGCGCTCGTCGGCACGGCGGTGTTTCAGGGCCTTTCGGTGACACTTTATGACATGGCATATCTAGTGGGGTTTTCAAAGGTCCACCACAACGAAAACGCCGGCAAAGAACTTGGCTATATGAATATGCTCGACCAAATTGCCAAGGGTGCGAGCCCGATCATCGGCGGGTTTGTCGCCTACTTGTGGGGGCCACAAGCGACATTGTTACTGGCGTCGGGTATCTTTGCTTCAGCGGCCATACCACTATTTTTCACGCCAGAACCAGTGCGAACACATCAGACCATTACGTTTCATGGGCTACCACGGCGTAAAATTATACGTGGTGTCATGACCAACCTATTCATTGGGTGCGATGTGACTGCCAGTGGGCTGCTCTGGTCGCTCTTTCTCGTTACGACTATCTTTAGTGTGTCGTCTAATGCCGTGTACGCAGAACTAGGCGTACTGTCGTCTATTACGCTGGTTACTGGCGTCATAGCCGCACGGTTGTTTGGGCTATTGGTCGACAAACACCGTGGGCACGAACTACTCCGGGCGGGCGTGGTTGCCGATAGTTTAACGCACATGGTGCGGCCGTTTATTGGCTCGCCGGTTGGTGTCGGTATGGTCAATGTCATGAACGAAATGGCCACGACCGCCTACGCACTACCGTATACCAAAGCTGTTTTTGCGCAGGCCGATGACCTGCCAGGGTATCGCATCGTCTATATGTCGCTCATGAGTGCGGCGACGGCGCTGGGTGCGTCGCTGTTTTGTGTCATAGTGGCTGCTCTTACGCTGTTTTGCAGCAACCAGACGGCGTTTCAGGTGAGTTATGGCATGATAGCTGTCATCGTGCTAGGTATTAGCTTACACGGCTTTCCAGCACTACGTCCTCGGCATTGGTGGTCGAAATAATATATACTAAAAGCATAAGAGGCTATCTATGAGTGCAATCGATCGCAAAGCTTTGTCACGATTCTACGGCTGGCTACGGCATATTCGGACATGGCAACTGGTAGTTATCCTCGTCTTGGCGCTTGTTACAACCGCGGCGTTGCTGCGTATGAACAGTATACGTATGGATGCACTGCGTAGCGCTGTCTATACCGCCGATCATAGCGGCGATACCGAGGGCGTTAAGCGCTCACTCGTCGAGCTGCAAAACTACGTTAGTCATCATATGAATACATCGCTAGGTAAGGGGGTGTATCTTGAGCATAGCTACAGTCGTGACCGCGACGCAGCTATGAACGCCGCAACGAGTGCAACCAACCCCAAGGCTGCGGTTTACCAGCAGGCCAGTGTCGAGTGTCGTGCACGGTTTACCAATACTGGTCAGACACTCTACAGTAGTGAATACGTTGCGTGTGTCGTGGAGCGCTTGAAGGCGCTTGGAGCCGGTACTGACGAGCAGCCGTCGCTCGTTTTGCCGTTACCAGAGAATTATCATTACAATTTTGCCTCGCCATTTATTTCACTGGATGCGGCAGGCTTTGGCATGCTGTTTTGCGTACTAATTACCTCTGTTATACTACTCCGTTTCGTGGCTGGAGTAATCTTGAGATTTGTTCTCAAACATCGCTTTACGTCCATATAATAGTTGACATCAGAGGCGACCTCAGATATTGTAGAACTCGTAAGAGATTAAAAGGAGGAGAACCTGTTTATGGCAGCTTACAAACACACCAATTCAAAAGGGGTAACATACTTTTTGCACAAAAAAGACGTCACGCTTCGCGGTGGCAAAGAGCAAACCATCTACTTTTTCGCAAAAGTTGAGGGTGGCAAAGGTACACCATGCGAGCTTCCTGCTGGCAAAGAAGTCACTGAAAACCCACGCAACGGTTTCTTGACCGTTCGCAACAAGAAATAAGACTCGTTACTGACAATCGTTGTCAAAAAAGCGCCGCTTTACAGCGGTGCTTTTCGTATGATTTGCAACATGGTGCTTATGGTGATACGATGAAGAAAACAAACAAGGTGCCAAAATGACCCGCTTCTGTATGCCAGGGGCGGGTCTTTGGACGTAGAGAACTCAAGACCTTTGCAACATTGAGATAGGCGTCTGCAACTGTATCCCTAAGTGTATCCGCTCGTTGTTGTAATAGTCAACATAACGAGAGAGCCTCTCTCGCTGGCGTAGGAGCGGTA
>JBAQIV010000003.1:0-4492 GCA_049289035.1 Saccharimonadales bacterium (SeqCode)
AGCACTGTAGAGACAGTAAACAGTAAACCCACAAGCACTGAGAGGCCCTAGTACTGAGGCAAAACCATAAAATGTAGCTGTGGCATATGGAGTAGCGCATAGACTATAAACACCGCATACACCATAGCAAAAGTAGCGAAAAGTATCTGAAAGTGGGCTTTTTTATACTTCTGAGCTAACACACGGGACTCAAGGGCATAGACACTTGCAAATGTGTTTTGAAATAACATGATCATTTGCCATGGCATGAGGTTATTCGTGCTCCCCTTTTATTTTACCGCGTAGGCTACGCAGGTCTTTCAATGCCCTACGAGCTTCACCACTATCCGGTGGGGCGCCGTGCCAGCGGTAGTCGTATTCCATGAAGTCGACGCCTTTGCCTGGTATGGTGTGGGCTATGATAGCGCTGGGTTTTTCGGTGATGGCGCGGCCCATACTACAGGCGTCTATGATACTTTCTATATTGTTGCCGTCGATTTCTTGTACGTGCCAGCCGAAGCTTTCCCATTTGCCGCGCAGGTCTTCGAGTGGCATAACATCTTCGGTATAGCCGTCGATCTGTATGTTGTTGCGGTCGATCAGTGCAATCACGTTGTAAAGTTTGTTTTTGCCGGCAAACATAGCCGCTTCCCATACATTACCTTCGTTGAGCTCGCCGTCGCCCATGAGTACGTACACCCAGCGTTTGGGGCCGTGGTCGATATAGCGCATGGTATAGGCCATGCCGGCCGCTTGGCTCAGGCCCGAGCCGAGCGGACCGCTGGTAGTTTCCATGCCAGGTAGCCGCGTGCGCTCGGGGTGGCCTTGTAGCCGACTGCCAAACTGGCGGAGCGTCATAAGCTCGTCGACGTCAAAATAGCCGGCCCTGGCCATCGCCGCGTAGCGTACCGGTACCGTGTGGCCATTGCTTAAGATCAAGATGTCGCGTTCGTCCCAGTCGGGCTTTTTTGGGTCGTGTTTCATAACGTTAAAATACAGCGCCGTCAGCATGTCGGCCATGCCGAGCGGGCCCGCACTGTGGCCCGAGCCAGCTTCTTCGAGCATGCGGATTATATCCTGGCGTATGGTTACCGCCATCATGTCGAGTTGTTTCAATGTGAGTTGCCCACTCATTGCCTCTAGTTTACCACAACCAGTATAGAGGTCGCGAGTATTGACATTTGTTTTTATATTTGCTATAATAATAAATGGTTAAATCGACCACATCGAGCGGTATGAGCGTAGCACCATGATCCGTCGCATTATCAACCTGTTCCGGCCTCACCCCGACTGGGAGGAGTTCACCCGCATCGCCGGCCAGCTGCGCAAGCAGTCTGTCGGGCAGCAAGAATGGTCGACCATCCGGGTGAGCAAACCGCTGTCCAATAGTCAGCAGGGTGAGTTGCGAAGGCAGGTTCAACTCATCGGGCTTCTTCGCGGCGACCCGTTCCGCGGCCTCACCTGCCGCAGGGATGGTAGGCGATGCTACGTGACGATCTACACCGCTCCGTAGTCACGAGTCTCAACCCACCCAGGCCCAGCCTAAAGGAGCAGACCCGTGGAGGCACACCAGCTTCCGCACCAGGTCGCCTTCGGCGGGCCTGTTTCCTTTTTATGACTCTTCCGCTCTCCGTGGCCCCTCCATCTCCCGCTCTCTCGCTCTTACGCTCTTTCAGCCTCTCCATCTTGCGACTCCACTACTGATCGTAGCTCCTCATATGCTCGCCTCGGGTCACTCGCTCGCTGAATCGCGCCGCCGACGTTGATCACATCTATGCCGCCGTCAGATAAGTGCCGTACGGTCTCGAGCGTGGCGCCACCGTCCCAGCCGATCTCGACGGCAGGATTGATCGCGCGAATCTGCGCGACTTTTTCTAGCAATGCCAGGTCAGCCGTACCGCCAAATTCGCCTAAGTTACCCGAAAACAACATCACGTGGTCAGCGACTTCTATCATGCCATGCGTCATAGCAACTGGCGTATCGGCCAGCAGCGCCACACCAGCACGCAGCCCAAATTTTTGAATATGTTCAATATAGCTCGCTACATCACCTTCGGCTTCGGCATGGAGTAGTATAAGATGTGGCGACAGGCTAATGAGTGTTTCAAGCTGCTCGTGTGGGTGTGCATACATCAGATGAATATCGGCCAACACCTGGTCGGGCCACCATACCTGTATGGGGTTGAGATTTTTGTTAGGAGCAAACAAGCCGTCCATCAGATCTATCTGTATGCGCGGTGCAAAACTGATTCGTTCTACCTGTTCACGGTACACATGCGGATCACTCGTCGCCGGCGTCACGCATGGGCAGATAATCGCCGACATTTAGCTTCGTCCGCGGCGTCCAAACAGTAGACCACCGACCAGTCGAAATGTCAATAAAAACAGTGGCACAAGCAGTAGTACCGCACCACTTACCGCTAGCCAATTGGGTAGCAGCACGTAGTATGGCGCAATCATGACAAATGCATAGGCCACGAGTACACCCAAGAAAAATACCAGATCGTACACATGATAGCGAAACGGTAACGCACGGGCAATCGAGACATACCCCGCATCAAACAGTACGAAAATCCCACATACATAAATGAAGTGAAACGCGTACGACTGTAGCGTGCCACCCCCATGCGTACTGGCAAGCCACAGCGTGCAAGCGAGCACAATCGCAAAGAGCATAGCACGGACCGCACTGCCCCAATACGACAATGACCCAAGCAAAGTGTGTAATAACAAATGAGGTGGAGAATATTTTTTAGCCATATGGTTTATGATAGCGCGATTATGCCAGCTCGTCTAGCTGACGGTTGCGGCGACGATACCGCTCGGCCCCAGCAAACGGCGTTATGAGCCAGGTATCGACAATGTCTTTCCATACCTCCAGGTCATCCTCTGGCGCGTCGACCAGCCGCGCAGGCAAGCACAACACGTTAGCATCGTTGTCATCGCGACTCTCGCGAGCTTCTTGCGGTGTCGTAATCACGACAGCACGAATACCCTTAAAACGGTTAGCTGCCATGGCCATACCTTGACCGCCACGACATATGAGAATAGCGCGTGGGTCACGACGCTCGTCTTCACCCAGGATTTTTATGGCTGCTTGCGCGGCAAATTGCGGAAAATCATCGTGTGGGTCAAGTTCGTGATCGCCCACGTCTTCGTAGTCATAGCCGCGCTTGGACAAATACGCCGTTAGTTTTTCCTTGAGATGAAACCCACCGTGATCAGAGCCGAGAAATATTTTCATACTACTAAGCATAAACTTTACTTTACTACAACGCAACTTCTAATACACTGTGCTTAGTGTATGCGGTTTAACAAACCTCCGAAGTTGTACGGAGTAAAACGGTCAGAAACAAATATCGGGTAGGCCGGTGAATCGACGCCGAGATTGTCAGCCAATTCTCTATCGACGGGCTGAAAGGCCGCAAAATCTTTTGGGTTAAGTTGGTATGTTTCCTTGTCATCCAGTGTCATACGGTATACAAATTTGTACTTTTCGATCACAAGTGACGTTGTCAGACTTTCGATTCGCGCCAGCATAGCGATTTTTTCGTACCACAACGCAACATTGTTTTGTATACTATCGACGCTTATCTCAACGGAAAGGCAGTTGGTTACAAATTTATTTATGCAGTCATAATCTGCAACAATGACCCTAGCTAGTCCGACTGCCCCTGCAACATCATACAGCTTACTTACTCCGTCAACTCCGACGAACCCGCAATCGTTGTTTGCAAAACCAGTATTGTGAAAATCTAGTACTAGATCGTATAGTTTGCTTGCACAAATCAGCTCAGCTGCTCTTTTATCTTCATACAGTTTACTCTTTTCATCTCCAGGAAATGATCGGTTGAGATCTTTGGCAACAAACCTGACGTTTTTTGCGACAGCCTGCTGGTTCGCGAGCAGCACATCAACATTCGCTATTGGGCGCAAGCGTATTTCTTTAACTAGGTTAATTCCGAGCATTTCGTTACCGTGCATACCGCCAACAACTAATATCTTCATTGTGATTCTCCTTGCAAATTAATGTCGACAAATACACGACGATCTGGTACCCCACTCCCAGCTTGCATTACATCCAACCGTTTTGGAAAGTCACGCCTTGCTGCCTGCACCATCTGCGGAACAATAGTCCGATATGCGATACGTGACCCATCTAGACATTCCGCAAGGCCCCGTACTATATCGCCAAAATTTTTTAAGTTACCTTTGGGACTACGTGTTCGATCAGCAAAAACCTCATCGAGCCAGATGATCTTATTATCGCCAAACCTTTTTTGCATCCACGCACCCATTTCAGGAGCATCAGCATACTTTTCGTCTGCAATTTCCCCCGCGGTAGCTCGCCATGCCACTGCGGCGGTGACAAGCCCGTCATCGTCACTACCACGCATTTCGCACCTCAGCACCCCATCCGAGCTTCCAGCGCTAGCTGGATGCTCGGTTTTATGACCTCCCATTTCTGTTGGTACATGCTTGTTTGTACGTTGTTGAGCCTATCTTGTTGTCT
>JBAQIV010000004.1:0-40012 GCA_049289035.1 Saccharimonadales bacterium (SeqCode)
GAAGTAAACTTCTCAATCAGATCGAGCCTACCCAGATGAGCTTGTTCGGGGGTCTATGACCCATAGATCAGCTTGAACAGTTTGATGAAGCCGAATATGATCACGGCCAGCATCGCAAAGACATACAACGACCGCTTCAGTCCGTAGATCACGATGGTCATCACCACCAGCCCGATCATGCACGCCGGGAACCAGATGTTGTTGAAGAAATCGCGTCCACCTTTGCTGTCGTCGGTGATAGCCACGTACATGACCGTCCCCAGCATGCCGAGCATCCCAGGGAGGACTACCCAGAAGTAGTACTGGGCATCTCGCCGCTGTTCTTTGGCGACCCACTCCTTGTAGGTCTTGCCGACGAAGCGGGTCGAGGCAGACGGCCTGATGTAACGGAAAAACCACATGTCATGAGTCCTTAATCTATAGGTACGCTTTGTTGCGTACCTGATGGGTTATGCGAAAAGTTAATATATTATATATCACTAAATGTAAGAATAGTCAATACTTAGCGCATAGTGTGCTATAATCAACCTCTGTTATGATCGCTGACATATCTATCACCGAAAAATCGTTTGGCGCCAAGAGTTTGTACAAAAACCTGCGGTTTTCTATAGGTGATAGCGAAAAAATCGGCGTCGTTGGGCGCAACGGTGTCGGCAAGTCGACATTACTTGGTATAGTAGCTGGAACAGATACGGATTTCACCGGGGATATTGTGTTTCGCCGTGGCGTGAGTATTGTGAGTAGTCGTCAGGAGCACCATGGCCATGAACACAAAACGGTACTGCAGTACATACTTGGCGACTTGCCAGAGTACGCTCAGCTCAGCCACATCATCGAAACCTACCCCGACACTATGGGCGACAATATGCGTAAAGTGGCGGAGTACACCGATGCGCTACAGCGCTTTTCTGATCTGGGGTATTATCAAAACGAGCAGTTTATTGTGGAAGATCTCAAGCGAGTACAGATAGACGAAAGTAAAGCACACTGCCCGCTCGGCAGCCTCAGTGGCGGTCAAAAACGCTTGGTCGAAGTAGTCAAGATTATGCATAGCCATGCTCACTTGGCGCTCATCGACGAGCCGACCAACCATATGGACTATGTCGCCAAGGGCAAATTTATAGATTGGATGCGCTCAGCCAGCGAAGCCATGCTGATCATCACTCATGACCGCGATGTGTTGCGAGCAGTCGATCGCATCATCGAAATCCGCGACGGCGAGGCGCTTATATATAATGGCAATTATGACCAGTACCTTCGTCAGAACGCCATGAGTACGACCGGCGCCATGAACGAATACGAAGTCGTGCAACGGCAGATTGCGAACCTACGCGACAAAGTAGTGCAATTTCGTCGTCTCAAAGAACGCGTCCGTGACCCTGATACCATCAAACAATTCAAACGCCGCGAACAGCAAGCAGCAGCCGAGCTCGCCGAGCTGGAAAAAATCGAGAAACCGACATTTTGGATCGACAAATCATCAGTCGAGAGTTTGGGACTCAAAAGTGGCGCACAGTATGAAAAATTCAAAGCGCGTACCATTCGTATTCATGGTGCGGGCGATGTGAACGGTCATGCGCGCGTGCTCGTGAGTGTGGATGGTCTTCGTCTGGGATATGGTGAATCACCCCTGTTTGACCCTGTCTCATTTCAGTTACGCGAGGGCGAGCGGGTGGAGTTGCGCGGTCGCAATGGCGCGGGCAAGACGACGCTGATCAAAGCATTGCTTGCCACGGTGGTACATGATCATCATTCCTTGGCTCAGACCCGCTCGGCGCCACCTGATCGAGCTAGCGCGTCTTGCCTCGTTCCTGCCGGAAAGGCAGAGTCTTTGCGATGTTTTGCTGGCACCATCGACGTCGATAGCAAAGTGACGATCGGCCTCTACGAGCAAGAGGTCGGGCGTGAACTGTTTGACATGACACTCGGTGCGGCAATCGAATCAATGTATCTGTCCCGAGGGCTAAACATTACCGACACCAAAGTCCGACAGTTACTGAGCGACTACCTGTTTACGGCGAGTGACAAAGATGTACCGGTGGCGCAGTTGAGTGGTGGTCAAAAAGCCCGTTTGCAGCTGATCGCTATGATGGCAAATTCGCCTAACCTGCTGATACTTGACGAACCGACCAATCATCTCGACCTGCCAAGCATCGAAGAACTTGAAACGACCCTCAAAAACTACCGTGGTGCCATACTTTATGTATCCCACGATAGTTATTTTCAGTCTGCAATTGGCGGAACGGTCATTTCACTATAGTTGGCCAATTGCCTCGCAGTATGACGCCGATTGAAACTATTTATCGGTGTACACTGAACCGTCCAGTTTGTTTAGTAGGTAATGCTGCTTTTCCCATGTATCTCTTTGACCGAGCTTCATCCAAACCGGCATACGTACGACGTAATTCGTCCAGATCGAGCTTTATCCCCGATGTGTCAAGCGCTTCGCACTTATTGATTAATTTTCCGACGTATAAAACTGCAGCATCAGCGCCGATATGATGAGCTCCATACCGCCCTACAACATCGTCAATATAAGCTTGTATCGCAGCGGTGCCTATGCAGACCTCTTCCAGACCTTCTGGGATAGCGATAGTTCGCAGCTGTGTCCGTGGGTCAGACGGTGATTTAAAATAGTCTGGAATGTCAAGTTCGAGAGCAACCACGGCAGTAAGCACATCGGGCAATAAGACTATTTCGGGGTGGGCGCCCTCGCTGATAATTGCAGCTGACGGATGAGCATCGGCACGATCTGCTTTACTAAAGCCTGGCCACAACACTGGCTCGCCGGGGACGAGGGCGTCAAATTGCTGCAAGATCTGACCTTCAGGCAGGTCGGCCATAGTTAGGGAAGAGTCTATGAGATCAAGTACACGTACGAGCTTTCGCCTCTCGTCGATGTGCGTCATAGGAAAACGCAGTGCTTGCCAACTCTCATTGATTAGGCTTGTCAATTCCACTGCTTTTTTGTCAGCATTTCGTCGTAATTGTTCCGTAGCCGAAGAAGTATGCCGTGCATTGTTTAACAAACCAACAATCTCACGCTCACTATATCTTCTCGGCTCCCCGTTCTCTCCTGGTATTACCGTCATATCAATCTCCTCGTTTATACGACAAATTGTACGGTATATTTCAGCAAATATATAGGGCTTACGGTTAGACGAATCACTATAGTCCGTACTCGGCTAGACTAGATATTCTTTGATCTGGTATAGTAGATACTAGATATGAAATCTGACGGTCATGACACAGGCCATGTTGCTGATGGACAGCGCACTTCTCTGCGCCGCGTTGTCGTACGCGACCTCTTGACGGTTACGTGGCGGATGCTAATACCGACGATGATCGGACTGTTTGGCGGCATGTATATTGATACGCTTGTTGGCTCATCGCCTGTTGGGTTTTTGGTCGGGGCTAGTGTCGGCTTTGTCTGTGGCATTTTACTCGCTCTGCGTGTCCTGGCGGCAGTGAAAGGTGCTACGTCATGATGCCGCTTATCGCAAGCACAGGACCGCATATTAGCATAAAAGCTGAAGAAGTGTTCCATGTTGCTGGCATAGCAGTGACGAACTCCATGTTGCTTGGCTTTGTCGGCTACGCAATCATCATTGCACTTGCGATTACTTTGGCGCGCGGTATTCAAAACGGCTCACGGAGCCGTTTTGTGTTGGCTGGACAGTGGCTGTTTGAGGTATTGTATAGTATGACCGCTGACGTGCTTGGCGATAAACGCTTGGCTCGTCGTGTTGCCCCGCTTGCTATTACAATATTTTTCGTCGTGCTTGTCAGCAACTGGTTGGGCACTATGCCGGGTGTTGGGCCGATACATTGGGGTGATGCCCCGCTCTTTCGTGGCCTGGCGGCTGACCTCAACTTTACTTTTGCGCTTGCGCTCGTGACCATGGTGGCGGTCCAGCTCTACGCTATCAAACAGCACGGTCTGTGGGGCAACGCCAAACGCTACCTGATAAACCCGCTGACAAACCCTGTTGGCACTTTTGAGGGTATCCTCGAGTTTATCGGCGAATTTTCGCGTTTTGTGGCACTCAGTATGCGGTTGTTTGGCAATGTGTTTGGCGGCGAGGTGCTGCTGGTCGTGATCGCGTATCTGTCAAGCTGGCTTGGGTTCTTGCCGCTCCCGATATTTATGGGATTTGAATTATTTATCGGCGCACTGCAAGCGTTTGTTTTCTATATGCTTACCATCATTTTCATATCTCTGGCCGTCTCGCACGGTGATCACGGAGCTGAGGCGCATGGTAAGGAAGCAACAGCATAATAAATAAAGGAGAAATAACTATGGAATCACTTGCTTTTGGTCTCGCCTACGCGATTGGCGCCGGACTGTGTGGTGTCGGCATTGGCATGATCGGTGCAGCTGCCCTTAACGCCGCTGGTCGCAACCCGGAAAAGCTTAACGAGCTCCGTACGCTCATGATCACAGCCATCGTGTTTGTCGACGCTCTAGCTATCATCGGTCTTGTGGTGGCGCTGATGATCAAGTTCTTGTAGGTCTGGGAATTAACATCGCATGATTGACGTTTTATCACAGGTTGCGGCGGCCGAAACTGCCGAACACGCTACGGCGGGTGCTCAAGCAGATTTACTTGGTGCGCTCGGAATTAGCTGGCAGTCATTGATTATACAATTGGCATCGTTTGTCATACTGTTTTTGCTACTGAAAAAATTTGTCTTTCCGGCACTGTTTGCTGCTCTCGACAAGCGTGAAAAAGTGATCGCTGCCTCGGTCGATGCCGCAGCCGATGCTCAAAAAGCCGCGGAAAAAGCCCAGGCCGATGTGCGGCGCCAGCTTGACGAAGCCAAAAAACAAGCCGCTGTAATCGTCGAAACAGCTCACACTGAAGCCACGCAGGTTGTTGAAGAGGCAGAAGCCAGAGCGAACAAGCGTGCCGAGCATCTGGTTTCCCAAGCTGAGAGTCGCTTGAGCCAAGATATCGAAAAAGCCCGCCAAGACCTGCGCAAGGAGATGCTGCACCTCGTGACTAAAGCGACAACCACAGTGATTGGCGAAAAGATGACGGCCGAAACTGACAAAAAACTGATTGCCCGTGCCGTCAAGGAGGCGCAGTAGCTATGGCACGCCGTCTCGTGGCGCATCATATAGCGCATCGTATCGCCGATGGATCGCTTTCGATCCCGTCAGCCATGCAGCAATTAGCAGCTTATCTGATTGTTCACCGCGAGACTAAACAAACGGCTCGCTATGTCGCCGACATTGAGCGAGAACTTGGGGCGGCTGGACTGGTCGTCGCAGACGTGGTCACAGCGCGACCGATTGACGCGGCGTTGCGTCAGGCTATCCGAGCATTGCTTGGTGCGCCCGATGCAGTATTGCGTGAATCGATCGACCCATCACTTATAGGGGGCGTAATTGTTCGTGCGGGTGGTCGTGAATTAGATGGCTCGGTACGAACAAAATTGCAAAGACTGAGGAGTACCTAAGGTAAAGGAGATATATGGCAGATCTAGATGTAGCATCATTATCGCAAGAACTTGAAGCCGCTATTGCAAACATGCAAGTCACGGCCGACATGGCCGAGACCGGAGTCGTGACTAGGGTTGGTGACGGTGTGGCCTGGATATATGGACTCAGTTCGGCTGGCTATGCCGAGGTAGTAAACATACAAACCGACCATGGTGATGTCGAAGCGTTTGTGTTAAACCTCATGGAAGACGAGATTGGTGCAGTGTTGCTCGGCGATGACCGTAGCGTCAAGGCTGGTGATAGCGTGTCGCTGAGCGGCAAAGCGCTACAGGTACCGACCGGCGAGGCACTGCTCGGACGAGTCGTCGATCCACTTGGTCGCCCACTCGATGGCAAAGGCGACATCGCGACGAAAACCTATGGCGCTATCGAGACGCCTGCCCCAGGGGTAAAAGACCGCAAAGGGGTACACGAACCCATGATGACGGGGCTGCTTGCAATTGACACTATGGTGCCGATCGGTCGCGGTCAGCGCGAGCTGATCATCGGCGATCGCCAAACCGGTAAGACGGCGATTGCAATCGACACGATGATCAACCAAGGCCGTCAAAAAACTGGCGTCGTCAACGTCTATGTTGCGGTTGGCCAAAAACTGAGCAAGATTGCTCGTATTGTTGATCGGCTCACCCAGGAGGGCGTGATGGATCAGACGATCGTTGTCGCGACTGGCCCGAGCGACCCAGCGTCACTGCTCTACCTGGCGCCATATGCCGGTGCCGCTATGGGTGAGTATTTCCGCGACAACAAAGGCCACGCGCTCATCATCTACGATGACCTGACCAAACACGCCGTGGCGTATCGTCAAATGTCACTGCTGCTGCGTCGCCCACCAGGTCGCGAAGCGTACCCTGGTGACGTGTTTTATCTGCACTCTCGGTTGCTGGAGCGCGCCGCAAAGCTGAGCGATGAACTCGGTGGCGGTAGTCTCACGGCACTACCAATTATTGAAACGCAGGCTGGCGACATCAGCGCGTATATTCCGACCAATGTGATTTCGATCACTGACGGTCAGATATTTCTCGAAACTGATCTGTTTTACCAGGGTATTCGCCCGGCTATTTCGGTCGGTCTCTCGGTCTCGCGTGTCGGTGGCTCTGCCCAGACCAAAGCAGTTAAATCAGTCAGCGGTTCACTTCGTCTCAACTTGGCTCAATACCGTGAACTGGCTGCCTTTGCGCAGTTCGGCAGCGACCTCGACAAAGAGACGCAGCAACGACTGGCCCGTGGTGTTCGTCTGACCGAGCTCCTCAAACAGCCACAGTACCAGCCTATGGGCGTCTGGGAGCAGACCGCCGTGCTCATGGCTGCCAACGCTGGTCATTTCGACGAAGTGCCGATCGACCAAGTGAACGACGCCAAAGCTGCCCTGCTAACTACTCTGTGGGCCGACCACAAAGACGTCATGCGCCAGCTAAACAAAGGCGACAAACCAGATGATGCCATAGCTGCTGTGGTCGAAAAAGCCGCCGTCAAAGTGATGAAAGGATTCCAACTATGAGTATTGGCACAGATGGATTCGGCGAGACTCCAGAAGGCCGAGCGTGGAGTAAGGCAAATGAACAAGACAGAGTTGAAGGAGAAATTGCTCGAAAGGCAGCTTTAATTGTTGACCTTATCACTGGTAATCCCACTATGCCAAAAGATCAATTAGATGCAGAAGTCCGTAAAATACTTCGCGGTGTAATAATCGGGGAGAATAATGGCTAGTACTCGTCAAATCAAGAGCCGCATACGATCTGTCAAATCAAACAAACAGATTACTAAGGCTATGGAGCTGGTGGCGGCAAGTAAATTACGCCGAGCTCAAGATGCGACGAAAGCGTCATCGCCCTATGCTATGGCGGCACGCGAACTGCTGACGCAGCTTGGCCACAAGACAGACGTACGTCACAATATATTTTATGACAAGCGTCCGGTCAAGACGCACCTAGTCGTACTCATCACGAGCGATCGTGGCCTGGCCGGTTCGTTTAACGCCAATGCTATAAAGCAGTGCATTGCCATCTTACAGGCCGACAGAAAAGCCGGAATTACAACGACATTGCTATGCGTTGGCAAAAAAGGCGCGCAATTTGCGGCCAAGATAGAGGGCGTCGATATCATCGGCGCGTACCCTGCCCTCCCCGATCATATGAGTGCTGCCGATATCCGTCCTATCCTCGTGGCTGCAGTTGACCAATACATAGACGAACATGTAGATGCAGTTGACATAGTCACAACCAAATTTGTCAATAGTTTCACCCAGGTTGCCGTGACGATCCCGTTGCTACCGGCAGTGTTTGAGACAACTGACGTGTCAGCCGACATACGTATGTCGTATTTTGAGCCCACGCTCGACGAAGTGCTCGAAGGCGCTACGATTCGTCTGCTTGAAACGCAGTTGTACCAGGCTATTCTCGATGCCCGCGCCAGCGAGCACAGCATGCGCCGCGTGGCTATGAAAAATGCCACCGACAACGCCACCGACCTAGTCGACGACCTGACACTCGAGATGAACAAAGTCCGTCAAAGTGCGATCACACAGGAGTTGTCTGAGATTAGTGCCGGAGTGGAGGCGATGAAATAGTATGCAATATGGGATATGCAACAAGCAAAATGGTACGAAAGCCATGTTGCATATTGCATGCCCCATGTTGCCAGATAAATGTGCAACAAAGAAAGGAATTATACTATGAGTGAAAAAAATAGCAAATCGACCGGCCGCATCATCCAGGTCGTTGGTGTGGTGGTCGATGTCGAGTTCGCCAAAGGCGAATTACCTGCGATTTATGATGCGATTGAGGTTCAACATGCTGGGCACAAACTTGTGCTCGAAGTAGCGCAGCACCTCAGTGACACCAGTGTCCGTACGGTCGCGCTCAGTAGCACCGATGGGCTGGCTCGTGGAGCCGAAGCGGTTGCGACTGGTGCGCCGATTAGTGTGCCAGTGGGTAAAGCCACGAGCGGTCGCATGTTCAACGTCATCGGTGAAGCGATTGACGGCAAGCCAAATCTTAAAAACCCCACGCTCGCCCCGATTCACAAAGACCCACCGACATTTACTGACCAATCAGGTAAAACCGAGATACTCGAAACCGGTATCAAAGTCATAGACCTGATTGCACCTATCACCAAAGGCGGCAAAGTGGGCCTATTCGGCGGTGCTGGCGTCGGTAAAACCGTGCTTATCACAGAGCTAATCAACAACATCGCGAAATTTCACTCCGGCAACTCGGTCTTCGCTGGTGTCGGTGAACGAACCCGCGAAGGTAACGACCTCTATAAAGAGATGGGCGACTCTGGCGTGCTCGACAAAACTAGTCTTGTCTTCGGTCAGATGAACGAACCGCCAGGTGCGCGTCTGCGTGTCGCGCTGACTGGTCTCACTATGGCCGAAGCATTTCGTGACGAAGGCAAAGACGTCCTGCTGTTTATCGACAATATATTTCGCTTTACGCAGGCTGGTTCAGAGGTGTCAGCACTGCTTGGCCGTTTGCCAAGCGCCGTCGGTTACCAGCCAAACCTCCAGCAAGAAATGGGCGCGCTTCAAGAGCGCATCACAAGCACCAAAAAAGGTTCAGTCACATCTGTCCAGGCCGTCTATGTACCGGCCGATGACCTCACCGACCCTGCTCCGGCGACGACATTTGCCCACCTTGACAGCACCATCGTGCTCAACCGCGCGCTGACTGAGATTGGTATCTACCCAGCAGTTGACCCGCTCGACTCAAGCAGTACCATCCTCGACCCAGAAATCGTCGGCGAAGAACACTATGCCGTCGCCCGCGATGTACAGCGAGTTTTGCAACGCTATAAAGACCTTCAGGATATCATTGCGATCATGGGTATGGAAGAATTGTCCGACGAAGACAAACAAACCGTCAACCGTGCCCGCAAGATACAACGCTTCTTCAGCCAGCCATTCTTCGTCGCTGAGCAGTTTACTGGCAACACCGGTCAATATGTCAAGCTTGCTGATACCATCAAAGGTTTCCGTGAGATACTCGACGGCAAACACGACGACAAAAGCGAAAACGCCTTCTACATGAAGGGTAGCATCGACGAGGTGAAATGATGAGCAAGGAAGCTGCATGAAACTTGAACTCATTACACTCGATGGGGTTAAAGTTGACAACGACGTCTACGAAGTTATTGTACCAACAGCGGCTGGCGAGATAAGCATCTTCCCCGGTCACGAACGCATCGTCACTCTGGCGGTCAATGGAGCTATCTCCATACGACGCGACAAAGCCGATCCCGATGAGGATATGGAACACTTTGCCACCTATGGCGGTATCGTCGAGATTAACCCTACGCGTGTGCGCATACTCGTCGATGAGGCCGATACGGCAGATGACATAATCGAAGAAGAAGCCCGTGTCGCCTATGACCGCGCGCTGACACTCCGAGAAAATGTGAAAGACATGGCCGAGCTCGAAAAAGCCAAAGCCGAGATTGACCGCCACGCTGTACGACTCAAAGTGGCTGGTTTGCGTCGTCGCAAACGTTAAGAGTATACTAGGATTATGACAACTGACGAAATTACTGACCTCAAACAGTTCATTGAAGCGACTATCAGCCAACAGCTGTCGTTACATCTGGAAGATATGGCGACATCATCTGAAATTATAGATGTCAAATATCGGCTGAGTGAACAAGACGTAAAACTCGATGAAATTCTCAATACCGTTGGAGAATCATTACAACATCATGACGTACGGCTTGATGATCACGATAGTCGTTTGCGCACACTAGAGCACAAACCAGCCTAGGTAGATACCTGATTATATATATGCTACGCGACGGTACTCATCGACGCGAGTACCGTTCGCGCTTCGTCGGTTGATGCGGTATGCATTAGGTGGTCACGTATATCGCCCGCGCCGTCAAAATCTCGTACGTAGATTTTGAAAAACCGTTTGAGTGTGTCATACGGCCGCTGGGTTTGTGGTGAGTACCTGTCGTACAGGTCAAGATGGTAGCGCAACAGATCAATCAACTCCCTTTTGTCATGAGCAATATGAGGATTTGCTACGGCACTGGCCTGGGATTTATCCCATTTTGCTTGTTGCATATCCCATTTTCCTCCTCGTGCAAACGCAAAAGGATTTGTGAACACGCCGCGGCCGATCATGATACCATCACAGCCGTACTGCTCGACCAGCTCGAGCCCATGTGCACGATCACGCACGTCACCATTGCCAATGAGCAGCGTATGCGGCGCCACCTCATCGCGCAAAGCGACGATTTCAGCCATCAATTCCCAGTGCGCAGGCACTTTGCTCATTTCTTTTTTGGTGCGCAAATGAATGGTGAGAGCTGCTATGTCTTGCTGAAGTAACAGCGTCAGCCACTCGCGCCATTCGTCGACTCGACTGTAGCCGAGCCTGGTTTTCACACTGATGGGTAGACCAGCGGTTTTGGCGGCTGTGATCGCTGCTATGGCTAGATCTGGTTGTCGTATGAGTGCTGCACCGCCAGATTTCACCGCTGATTTTACAGGGCACCCCATGTTTATGTCGATACCATCAAAGCCCAGCGAGTGACAATGCTGTGCGAGTGCTTCCATATCACCCGGTTCACCGCCCCATATTTGGGCGATGATCGGATGCTCTTGGTCAGTTTTGACCAGCCGACCGCGAATAGCCTTGTCGCCAGCATGCACCCAGCCGGTTGCATTGGTAAACTCACTATAGTACAGATCGGGTGGCGCTGCTCGCGCGACCACCTGGCGAAACACCACGTCAGTCACCGCCTCCATAGGGGCAAGAACAAAAAACGGTCGCGGCAATGTATCCCAGACGGTCATAACAGAGGTATAGTATAGCATACTCATTGAAAAGAGCCCGACAAATCGGGCTCAAGTAGCGCTTTGTTTTGCGTCACGAAGCTTGACGTCCTCAAGGCGTAATGGCCGAGGAAACGCAGGGGCGGCCTATGTGGCGCCGCCGGGGGGCACATGCTCTCGGAGATTCCGAGGGCCGCCCCTGCGTCCTAGTACGCTGTGCTTATTTGTTTGTTGCTTGACGCGTAAGCACAGCCTTAGTTCACGGTATTCGGGCAGGGTCAGCTGCCGTCCCGGATTGGAAGTCCGTACATACAATGAACCGTCTCAGATCAGTCTGCAGGACCAGGCCAGACTCGGGGAACTGGTCAGCCCACATTCAGACTACTGAGCTTTGCACCGAGACGAAGTGCGGGGGTAGCACCTCGTCTCGGCTGTTTGGCGAGTGGCCAGGACTAACATTGTCTTAGCCGTGCCAGGGGCAAACGCCTGGCCACTCTGTCTTTGGGTTGTGCGTGAAGAAAATGGGACTGGTACGGCGGGGCAAAAAACACCCCGCCGCACCAGCTGTTTCGCCTCTCCCAAGCGAAACTTCCCTGGCCCCCTGCTATCCCCCCAGGTGGGCAGGACATGTCATGTATGAGATGACATGTCCTTTGCGGGCGTGACCGGAATCGCACCGGCGACCTCCTGCTTAATACGCAGGTGCTCTGTGCAACGTGCCGACACGTCACTCTGCTGAGCTACACGCCCATGGCCGGCCGAAGCCGGCAGGTGATCTACTTGGGAACGACTCCTGTTCCTTCGCAGGTCTTGCAGATGGACCATCCGGCCCAACTACCCTTGACCCCGAAGCCACCAGCCCCGCTACAGGCTGTACAGGTTTTGGTATCGGCCATGGCTCACTTCCTTCATGTACGATCTGCAGAAGTGGCACCGGGTTGGCACCAGACTCCTCTACAGTAGGATTCTAAGATAACATTTTTGAAGACTTAAGTCAAGAGATTTAATGTCATTTTACCGCAAAAAGCATCACGTTCTTTTATGAGAACAAAAAACTTTTCTTCTGGCGCTCCAGAAGAACGGGTTGATTCTTTCTCGCAAGATCAGCTTCATTCACTAACTGGCAGATAAACTACTGTAGCAAATCATGCTCAAATGCCAGTATCCCTTTGATCGAAAGCTCATAATCATCTGTCGCATCAAAATCCAGCGTCTGAATACGTGACCAGACAGCACCGATCAGGCGGCGGAATTCGGCCAGTTTCACTTCGTCGTAAGCATAGTCCAGTAGTACAATGTCGCCTTTTTCGTCTGGTTCGACAAATTCAATCCGCGCGCCGGTCACACTATAGCCGCGAAATTGGCGGGAATTTTCTATGAGCAGCCGGTACATCATGAGTTGTTGTTCGTAGTGATGCAGCTTGATTTTTTCGTAATCAGTTCTGCCCTGCCATTTTCGCACGGCCGTACCGGTTTTGTAGTCGGTGATAAATATGGTTTTTTCGTCGGTGTCGATGTCGATCAGGTCAATCGCACCGGTGATGAGCGCGTCGCCCACTAGTATCGATTCGGTGCGAAAATCACGCTCCACGATTTGGTGCGGCGTAAAGCTATCGTAGCGTGCCGCCAGAAACGCCGTCAGTACCTGCGACCCACGCTGGAGCTGCTTACTAAAGTCGATTTCTGACAGCTGATGCCGTCGCAAGTTTTCTTCATAATCATGCAGTACATCTTCGACCGGCCGGCGTTTGCCGGTTGCAGCCAGGTGCGCATGCGCGCGTTGTAGCGTGGCATGGATTGCCGAGCCATAGGCAGCGCTGACACCCATCATCTGCGGGAATCTCAGTAGGTTGTGCAACAAGAAAAGTTGTGGCCCGCCGCGTGAAACGTCGAGAAAATGATTGAGATGTGTAGCGCTTAGTTTGTACGAATCTAGTAACGGTCGTAATAATTGGTCTTTGGTGGCAGTGGCGACGTCAAGTAGCGGCGCGCGCCAGTCGTGCTCGACTGCCGTAATTTGATCAACGTGTGGCAGCGGCTCATGTTCGGTGACAGCAAGTGCAATTGTCGGTACGGAACCGACTGGCAATAGCGCTTTACCGCCGTCACTCAAACGCGCGGCGTAGAGCCCGAGTGTGTTGCGTGCCCGCGTGAGAGCGACGTAGAGCAGCCGCAGTCGCTCGTCGTCACTATCACCGACGGGTGCAAGTGGCAGATTCGACGGAAATTGTATAAGACGCAAGCGTGACCGCGCACTACTGCCCCAAATAGATTCGGTCGCATCGGTGATATAGACGCTATCAAATTCAAGCCCCTTGCTTTTGTGAGCTGTCAGCAGCGTCACAGCCGACTCGTCATGTTCGACGTCGCCGCGTCCTTGGATGGCTAGTTGCATGTCGCGGTGTAGGTCGAGAAACTCCACTAAGTCGGCGAGCATAAGCAACTGATCGGCACGAAATTCACGCAAGCGAGCACGCAACCGTTGCAAATTATCGAGCCATGCCAGATAGTGCCCAGGCCTGGTTTCGAGGGATTCGCGCGGGAAAAAGTAAGCACGGTATGGCGAGACGTATTCCTCCTGGGATGGCATTTCTTCAGATACCGCTTCGTCGCGGGCGCTATCGCCAACTTGGGGCTCGACGACGCCAAACAAATGGTCGCACATGTATTCGAGCGGCTCGGTCTGTGCGTAGTGTGCGGCCACGATCAGCCATTCGGCGATGGTCTGTATAGTGCCGCCACTTACCAGCATAGCTTCGAGCCAGTAGGTTTTGTCGCGGGAGGCGCTGAGGCTGAGGCGCCATAGGTCATGAGCGCTGATACCCCAAGCCGGGTGAGCAAGCAGTTCTGGTAAAAGCGCATTGGCTTCGTCAAAGCGTTGCTCGGCGATATATTGTACGGTGCGGGCAACCAGTTCAAGCTGACGAACGGGTTCGCTGTCGAGTATGTTTTCTTGTCGTTCGTAGCGCAGTGGAATGTCGAGCGCCTGCAAGTGCGGCATAAGTGCGACTAGCTGGCGATGATTGCGGGCGATGACGGCGCGGCTTTTGGACGAATCTGTGCGATAATCAGCGGCGATCTGCTGGGCGAGTGCATGGCGGGCTTCGTGTTCGGTGGCGTAATTATGAAAAGCAACCGATGGTTCATTACCGCTCAGGACAAACGCCCGAGCGCTTACTGATGCATCTGGGTCTTGCTCGGGCTTAGCCGGAAAGGCCAATTGTCCTTCGGGCAACGAACCATCGGTTGTCTTCCCGCCATGATGCGCCGTCAATGTTTTATCGATTCCCAGTGTCGTTTCGAGTCGTTCACTGCCCTGTACAATGACCGATCTGGCGACACCTAGTATGTCGCGACACGAACGGTAATTGTCGGTCAGCGTCACGACCTTTACGTCGCGGTAGCGCGTGGTGAAGTCGAGTATGTTACTCATGGTGGCACCCTGGAACCGGTAAATTGCTTGGTCGTCATCGCCCACTACCATGAGGTTGGGGCGGCCTTCGCTCGACTCGTTGTTGGTTAGATTCCAGATGAGGCGCATCTGCGCGTCGTTGGTGTCCTGAAACTCATCGACCAGTATGTAGTGATAGGTTTCTTGTAGTTCAGCTCGTAGTTCGGCGAAAACTTCCATAGCATGCACCACGCGCAGTATCATGTCGTCATAGTCGAACAGTTCGTGCGTTTGCATGGCCACGAGGTACTCGTAGTAGACGTTACCTGCGGCACGTAATTTTGCCGAGATGCGCTGGTCGCGCAATATGATTTCGTCGTGGGCATTTTTGGCCAAGTAAAGTTTTTTCCAGGCGCTGAGTGGTTTGGTGCTGTTGTCGGTTTCACTTTGGGCCAGCGCTTCACGTAAGCTTGCGCCAAGTAATTGGTGCAGTGGTGTATACCCGACAAGTTCGAACGGTTCATGGTCGTACTTTTCAATTTCAGACAGAAGCGACTCAATGCTCGGGAATAATTTTTTGCTTAGTCGCTCGCCAAACGTCGCCTGTAGTCGTGGCTGTACCCACGCAGCAAAGGCGTCGTTACGGTCAAGTATCATACCCAGTTCGTCTGGCGTGAGGCCAGATTTTTTTAGGTCAGAAATAGCACTTTGTAGGTCGCGCAAGTGCGTAAATTGTCCGTTCATAGTGCTTGCGAGCGGGTTGTCATGCGGCAGTTTGCTCAGAATTTCACTCAGTATTTCATAACTACTTAGCTCGTCAGCCGGGCGAAAATGCGCACCGTGGTAAAAGTACTCGCCAAACTGATTGATGATCTCGCTACCAAAACTATGAAAGGTATGGATAGCGACTTTGTACGCCTCGGACCCAATCAGACCTGCCAGCCGTTCGCGCATGGCGACGGCTCCACTGTCGGTAAATGTCAGGCACAGTATATTGCTTGGCAGCGCGTCGGTTTTATCGAGTATATTTGCCACACGTACGCTTAGTAGCTCGGTCTTGCCCGTGCCTGGCCCCGCCACAACCATGACCGGCCCGTCTATGCAATCGACGGCTTCTCTCTGCGCCGTGTTGAGCGCCTGCAAACGTTTGGTAAACTCCATAGGATATAGTATAGAGTAGATTTTGGATTTTGGTCCACCAGCTGGCGGATGGATTTTGGAAGAAACAAAAAACCACCTGGTGGTGGACATGAAAAAACCCGGTACCGGTGAGATAGTCGAATCTACATTCTAGATCCTAAAAATAGTCACCTGTGTCAAAACTTGTCCGATCGGACGCGTTTTGACACAACTTACGCTGCCCGATAGCGGCATGTGCTATAGTAAATAACAGATATGAACAACGAGATTTTTGACGATATTGCACTGGAGACGATGGCGAAAGAGTCGTTTGGTGTGACGCTCGATGTTGAAAAAGTATTGGTTCGCGGCGTACCGGCTGGGCGGAGTGCGGTGGTGAGTGTGCTATTAACCACGAAAAACAAACTATACGCACTCATCAGTGGTTCTGCCCCACTCACTCTGGGCGATGTGCGTAAAATCATACTGCGTATGGGCCTACGTGCTGAAGCTTATTGCGCACCCGCGGGCCGACCTGGCTATTTCGACGACGTGGCACTCGACAAGTTCAAATCAGTTTATCCTGGCAGGCGTGATATCACCGAAACTGACCTACGGTTTTACCGACTCATGGCGCCGTATAGTCCTGCACTGGTCAGTATATCTGAGATCACCAGCGGTGTGATCAACCAGTTCGACCCCGAAGCCGCCACCGGCTGGCGTCCGAGCGTCAAAGCGACCTACAAACAGATTAAAACCGTATAGCGTATACCGTAGTACGTATGACGCATAACGCATCTAGCACCATGCTTTTATGTCAAATAGTTTTCAGGAAACTGCACTTCCCTAGTTTTGCGCGAGCTGGTCAGGTAGGATATGCTCATAAGGAGGAAATATGGGTACTAAGCCGAAATTTATTTAGTAAGAAGAAACCTAAAATGTAGCTGATCAGGCCACTCCATAACCCAAAATCTATAATCTAAATTCTAATCAAAACTACCAGCTGCCGCTGCTGCCGCCGCCCGAGAAGCCACCACCTCCGCTAAAGCCACCAAATCCGCCACCACCTATGCCACTATTACCAAATCCACCCCCTGCCCACCATGAGGGGTCATGGCCGCGCGCTTTGGCGCTGCGATAGTTTTTGCTCACTAGGTAGTCGAACAGCAATCCAAAGAAACCGACGACAAAACCAGATATGACGGCGGCAGCAAGAGTAGCACCTACTAGTGCGCCCAAACCACCGCCCAATCCTACGCCGATCACACCACCAGGCCACCAACGTTTGCTGCGGCCGAGCATGGAGCCGAACCAAGACAGTACGGCAATAAATAAATATGCTACGACAGAGAGCGCGGCCATCCAGTCAGTTTTAGAACTTTTTGGATTTGCTGCTAGCGGATCATCTGCGGCGTTAATGGCGAGCATCATACCGTTGATACCTTCAGCTATGCCGTCGTAGTAATCGCCTGTCTTGAACTTTGGGGTAATGCGGTTTCTGATAATCTGGTTGGCGCGGTAATCAGTTAGGTCACCTTCGAGCCCATTACCTACCTCGATACGAAGTTTACGATCATTTTTTGAGACGATAAGTAATGCACCATTGTCTTTGCCTGCCTGTCCAATACCCCATGTACGGGCGACGTTGAGGCTAAAATTTTCGATGTAATCATTGTCGATGCTGGATACTACAAGTACCCCTAGTTCAACCTGGGTACGTTTTTTGTACGTGTCGATCGTTTGGTTGAGCGTGGTGACTTGTTCTGATGACAACGTAGCGGTCTGGTCGAGTACGTAGCCGTCACGTGGCGCTGCGGGTATTGGCATGTCGGCGGAGGCAAATGAAGTAAAGGCGACAGAGGTAAATGCCACGAACGCGGCAAAAATGAGCCGTTTCATATGGATAATTATTGTGCCGGTTGGGTTGATGGAGTAGTGTTAAAATCGACTTTCGGGGCAGTTTCGGCACCTTGATTGGCACTAAAGTATGGGTAGGTCGAGAAGCCAAACAACCCTGCCGAAATGCTTGTCGGAAAGCGTTGAATCTTCGCATTGTAAGCCTGCACAGTTTTGCCGTAGTCTGCGCGAGCGACCTGTATGCGGTTTTCGGTGCCTTCTAGCTGGGGCATGAGTTCTTTGAATGACTCAGTTGATTTGATATCAGGATAATTTTCGACGACCGCGATCAACCGACCCAACGATGAGCTCAGCTCACCTTGCGCTGCCTGATATTTTTGCAACTGGTCGGCAGTCACTTTGCTTGGGTCTATGGAGATACTGGTGGCTTTGGCACGAGCATCCACGACATTTTGCAGGGTTTGCTGTTCAAAGTTAGCCGAACCTTTGACGGTCGCGACTAGGTTGGGGATGAGATCGGCTCGGCGCTGGTATTGGCTTTGCAGGTTGTTGATCGACGCACGCACCGTCTCGCGCGATGTCACCAGTCCATTGTAGCTACCTGCTAGCAATAGGCCCACAAGCACCACGAACGCCGCTACCGCACCAACTAATGTCCAAGAACGTTTCATAGTTACCTCCTCAGTTATGCTTCTAGTATACCATCTGCTAAACTCGACTTTACTAGAAAACGTCACAGTCCACTGCTAAGATCGGTGTTATACCATATAATCATATGAGGAAACAAGAGAATGAGTTATGAACCCAACGCGCACGAAGTGCAAATGAAGATACTGCGACGACTATTGTTTTCGCCAACAGCACATTTTAGCGAACTGCTCCGTGACACTGAGCTGACGAGTGATCACTTTAATTTTCATATAAAAAAGCTCTTGCAGACTGGCTATGTGGCAAAGTCTGGCGATGTCTATACGCTCACACGTGAGGGCAAAGAATACGCCAACCGTATGGATACGGATCAAAAAGTTATCGAAAAACAGCCGAAGATTTCAGTACTAGTGGTTGTAGAGAACGAAGACGGCAAATTTTTAGCCCAACAACGTCTCAAACAACCCTACTACGGTTTTTGGGGTCGCATGTCCGGCAAGGTGAGATGGGGTGAAACGCTCGAAGAAGCTTCGGCCCGTGAGCTCATGGAAGAAACTGGCCTGACGGCAGAGCTACGGTATGCGGGTTTGTATCATAAGATGGATTACCAGAAAAATGGTGATTTTTTGGAAGACAAATACTTTATTGTGATGTATGGGACTAACCCCCGGGGTGAGCTACGGGATGCAGAGGGCCATCACAATGCGTGGCTAAGTGTGGACGAGCTTACCGCAAAAGACAAAGTATTTGCGTCAATTGCCGAGATAACCGAGTTTGCTCGTACATGTCGTGGCGGTTTTATAGAGATGAAATATTACTACGATGAGTCTGAGTATTAGCCGCTTTGCGTGAGATGTTCGTCGTCGCTTCTGCTACAATATAGCTCTATGAAGTCGTATATGATGGACACTTACCGCCGTTTGGTCTCAGAGTATAACCGTGACAGACCGCGGTTTGCGCTACGGGTAACGGTGATATTGCTGGTAGCGGCGCTGCTACTCACGAAACGATCGATCTGGACGCCTGACACGCTGTTGCTGATTGTTATCGTAGTGGGTATTGTGTTTGGCAAGGCACGCGAGTTTGTGATTCGGTTCGTGCCATTCCTTGGCATGCTTGTGGTGTATGACTCAATGCGCGGTATTGCTGACGACCTCAACAAAAACGTGCATTTCACCGAGATGATTGATTTTGATCGCTGGCTGGCCCTGGGCCACCTACCGACCAGTTGGTTTCAATCATGGATGTGGCATGGCGGTGTGCAGTGGTATGATTTTTACTTTTACTTTTTGTACACACTTCATTTTTTGGTGCCCCTGATCGTGGGGTTGGTGTTGTGGCGATACCGGCCTCGGCTGTATTGGCCGTTTGTCTGGTCGATCGTGGGTATTAGTTTTGCGGCGTTTATAACCTACATTATCTTTCCAGCCGCGCCGCCGTGGATGGCGAAAGAGCTTGGTTACATCGCTGAGCCGTTGCACCGTATATCGAGCGATGTCTGGTGGGCTATGGGTATACAAAACTTCTCGGAGGTCTATAACAACTTGTCGCCCAATGCCGTAGCGGCCGTACCGTCGCTTCACTCGGCGTATCCGTTGATTGCGACATTGTTTATTATGCGAGCATTTGGCCTTCGGCGCACCTGGTGGCTGGCGTTCTACCCGCTTTCTATGTGGTGGGGTGTCGTGTATCTTGGCGAGCACTATATATTTGACGTCATAGCCGCAATTATTTTTGTACTAGGAGGAATGTGGCTCGTACGCTATGGTTTTCACCGTTGGCGCAGTAGAACATCCGCTGTATGAGGCTGTAGATCTAAATCGTTAGCTTGCCGTCTACATGCGACACCAGGTGTGGCCAAGTGAAAAAGATGCTTGAGTAAATCCGTCAGCGTTGCTATAATTACCTCTGTTGGTGTACTAGTTTAAAGTTGCTCATTGAGAAATCACCAAGTGGTAAGGCACATGGCTGTCCGATCCGCCAATCGGCGGAGAGTCAGGCTATATACGTCCATGTATGGACCAAAAGCTTACTACTAAAAGGTTTCGCAACGTCGTACATTTCATCAATTATTGGGGAGTCGCCAAGTGGTAAGGCACATGGCTGTCCGAGCGCGAATGCGCGAGTACAATCATAATTCGTCCATCATGGACCAAAACCTTGCTATCTGGAGGCTTCTTAACCTGAAGTTCTCAAAACAATCTTGGGGAGTCGCCAAGTGGTAAGGCACATGGTTTTGGTCCATGCATTCGGGGGTTCGATCCCCTCCTCCCCAGCCACGGAAACAGTCGGTCTCATGACCGGCTTTTTTCGTGGCTACTGGAGCGGGATCGAACGGGATGTCCAGTGGACATCCCCGGCACCCTTGCTCATAAAGCAAAAGTCTTTGCTTTATGAGTCGGAAGCGAAGCGAACGAGGCGATCCCCTCCTCCTTTAGTGGCGGAAACAGTCGGTCTCATGACCGGCTTTTTTCGTGGCTACTGGAGCGGCTTCGAACTACGCTATGTCGCGACGTCGGTAGACCAGCCAGCCAGCGACGAGGGAAACGATTAAGAGCACCAGCTGTACCAGCAAATGCTTAAAATCAAGACCAGTTGTCAGGAGTTTTCCGGCATCATAGTAATGCAGCATGGAGATTTTTTGAGCTAGCTCGAGCCAATCGACAGTACGGCCGGCTTCAAGTATGACACTGCTGACGATCAGCCCTACACCTACACTCATGACAAGCATACGCGAACCAGTCATCATGCCGACACCGTAGCAGATGGCAAAGATTACTAGTGCAAACAGTAGCGACAGTCCACCAAGTTTAATGACAAGTGATGTTGCGATTGTTTGGCTCACCATAGGTACGGCAACCCATGTCACGAGTGAGGTAACAGAAAGGGCAACCGCAAAAATAACGCATGCGGCGAGAAATGTCTGTACGTAGTAACGTGTTCGCGATGTGGCAGTGCTGAGGATAGTGCGCATTTCACCGCGTTCTTCAGCTCCAACGCTGAGGCCTTGTGCTAGCACGACAGCCATGATCATAAGAAATAGCGGGATGCGAATATCATATAACTGCGACGATAGGTAGGTGTCAATATGCCCAAACAATGATATATCGCCGACTAGTCCCTGAAGCTGTGGCGGCATGGTTGCGGCGATGTTTTTCATACCCTCGTGTAACGACGGGAACATCGCAATCATAAGGATTGCCATAAGGCTGAGCGCCAACGACCACCCAAGTGCAAACCATCGCTTGTCATAGAGCGTCCTAAGAAAAACTGATTGCATCATCGTGCCGACCCTTCATCGTTATACATATCGTGAAATATACTATCAAAATCTCTGTCGCGGATCGTTACGTCGCGCAGGGAGTGCGATGCCAACCACGTTGTGATGGGGCCGATCTTGCCCTGGTACAAGAACGTGATAGCGCTACCCCGCTGTTTGGGATTGATAAGCCCTGCTGGATGCGTCTTGAGCAAAGCAACCAATGTCTTTTTGTCGGCC
The DNA here is from genome assembly GCA_049289035.1 of Saccharimonadales bacterium (SeqCode). Lineage (GTDB taxonomy): Bacteria > Patescibacteriota > Saccharimonadia > Saccharimonadales > Saccharimonadaceae > JAPUDQ01. The sequence goes on from JBAQIV010000004.1 coordinate 21,788, forward strand.
GTGATGGTAATTTCTTTGCCGGCTTGGGCTTCGATCTCTGCAACGGTGCTGTCGAGGACAATTGCGCCTCGTTTCATAAACATGACGCGGCTACAAATACTGGTTACTTCACTTAAAATATGTGATGACATGAAAACAGTTGCACCCTCTTTCGCTTCTTGTTTGATGAGGTGTAAAAATGTCTCTTGCATGAGCGGATCAAGGCCGGTTGTTGGCTCGTCAAGGACAAGCAATTTTGGTCCGTGTTGTAAGGCGGCGATCAGGGCAATTTTTTGTTTGTTACCACGGGACAAGTGCTTGAGTTTCTTATCGAGTACTGGGTTAATGAGCTCGATCAACTCCTTTTGTCGTATACTGTTGGGCCGCGTCAGTGCAGCCATGTGTGCAAGGTATTGTTTGCCGGTGAGGTTGTTAAGTAACGACATGTCGCCTGCCGTATAGCCGATTTGTACATGATGCTGGTGGGCATTTGACGGCACGACATCGTCGCCAAATAGTCGAATCGTACCTGACGTGGCGTGCAAATACCCCATAATCAGCGAGATTGTCGTCGTCTTGCCGGCACCATTTGGCCCGACAAAACCTACTATTTCACCTGGTTTTACCATGAAACCTATGTCATCAACGGCCGTCAACCCACCAAAACGCTTGGTGAGATGTTCGATAAAGATGATAGAATTGCGTGGTGACATAGCCTACCCTTTACTATACGCCTCAAAAATTTTTACGTATATGGCTAAAGCTGTAGTCCCACGTAGCGTCAGTTTTTTTGCGTGGGTTGAAGATGTTTTCTGGATCAAAGATGTGTTTGACAGCTTTCATGTGGCCATAGACTGACGGGCCATACATACGCTCCAGCCACGGGCCGCGAATCATACCATCATTGTGCTCGCCGCTGAGGCTACCCCCTGATTTAAGGACAAGTTCGTTAATCTCTGTCATGGCGGGCTTGAACTTGGCACGCTCAGACGCTAACTCAATGTTCATAAGTGGGATAATATGAAAATTACCGTCACCCATATGACCAGCAATTGTTGCCATAAGCTTGTATTTTTTAATGATTCGCCTTAGTTGTGGCCAGGCTTTTGGTAGCTCAGGCGGAGGAATTACAAGGTCATCGATAAACGGTGCGGTATGCTTATCTTTAACCTTTTGACGCAATAGGTTAAAACTCTCACGTCGCATCAGCCAGAACTTGTTGGCTTTTGCCTCAGTTTCGTCACGCTCCATGTAGAGCATATGGTACTGTTCGAGATCAGCCTGCATTGCAATGATTTTGTCGTTAACTTCATCGACACTGTTACCGGTAAATTCTATCATGAGCACAAGTTTTGGTATGCCGCGCGTCAGCGCAAGGAGGTCGGGTATAAGTTGCAGGGCTGTTTTGACCCACAGTACCACGCCAAGTTTTTTGATAAAGCTGAAGAAAAACTTGAAACTCAGCCATAAGGTGTTGTCGTCGAAACTTTCAAATGTCGCTGGCTTGTGTGTGAGGACAGTATTGATGACATCGCCTAGCGTATCGATATCTTTCATAAAGCAAACTAGTACGCCAGAATGTTTCGGTCGTTCGACAAGTTTTACATGAAAATCAGTTATGACGCCAAGCGTGCCTTGCGAGCCAACGATGAGTTTGGTCAGGTCAAATACGCCAGTTTCTCTGTCCCAGACATCCCATAGGTGATAGCCAGTTGAGTCTTTACTGACACCAGGCTTGGCGGCTTTGATCTCATCATAATGCTTCTCGCAGAGTTCAAAAATTTGTTTATAGAGGCGTCCTTCAAAATCTTTTTGGCTCATCTTGCGGACAAGTTCAGGTTTTTTGATCGGCTGTATGGTGTACTCTTGTCCGTCTGCGAGCACGACGTTCATCTCGTAGACATAATCAGCCGTCTTGCCATAGCGCAAACTTTTCTCCCCGCCGGAGTTGTTGGCAACCATACCACCGACCGTGCAGAGATCGCGGCTGGCTGGATAACTCGGTAGCATAGCTTGGAGCTGTTTGGTCTTTTCGTCAAAATCACGATAATACACGCCAGGTTGCACATGCGCCTCTGTCGCTTTCACCTGGATGACACTGTTCATGTGAGGTTTCATGTCGAGTATGATCGACGTATTGATAGCGCCACCTGACATGTCAGTGCCGGCAGAACGAACGGTGATAGAAAGGTCGGGTTGAGACTTTTTATGGGCAGACACATATCGTACGATTGACTGAATATCGGCGCTGTCTTTGGGGGCCACTACCAGCTCTGGACGTAGCTCAAATAGGCTAGCGTCGTGCGAGACGGCTTCGCGCGCGGCATCATCGTCGTAGATATCGCCGGTTATAATAGCGCGTAGATCTTCGTGTAAAGACATATAGTCTATAATGCGCTTTTTGGCAGTATTTTACAATAAGCAAAAGCGTTGTATACTGCTTACATATGAATAAAAAGAAACAACCAGCATTTGAACCAACCAAAGTGTCGCTTGCGATTGCCGCATGCGCCTCGGTTTCCCTGCTTTGTCTTGCGGTTATTGCAAGCGGCGTCTAGCCCCTGTACTTAGCTTAAGCGTAGGATTTCTTTAAGCTGCAACCGACGGCTGTACTGTAATGCACCGTAGCGAAAGACGTTGACAGCTATTTTTATAATTATCCCGGCTGAGATACTGAGTATAACGACAGCAATAAGCGCTTCGCCGAGACTAAGATTACCAACAGCGTTGCGCAGCAGTAGTGGTATGGGCGCGGTCAACGGGAAGTATGATAGTGCTTGCACAAATGGGCTGTCAGGTGACGACACAAAGAGCGGTGCAGCATAAAGCGGCCCAAATATACCGACCATGACAATTCCGAGAAAACCACCAGCTTCTTTTGCGGTTGGTGAAGCCGAGCCAATCGTGACCAGGAGACCGGTAAATAGTATGAAACTAGCAACAAACACCACCGCACCAATCGCCACACGGGCTGGGTCAATCGGGATGGAGCTAAGGTCGAGCGACGGTAGCGATAATCGATCTTTGAGTGCGAAATACGCGATAAGTGACGGTATCATGATGACAAGCGACTGGATAAATGCCAGGACAATGAGCGATATAATCTTGCCTATAATCAACGTCCGAGCCTCAATAGTCGTGAGGATCATCTCGATAACACGGTTTTCTTTCTCCTCGGTAGTGCTGGTAAGCATTTGGTTACCAAACATGGCGATAAGTATGTAAAACAACACGAGAAACACGCCGGGAGCAATGAGCTGTTTAAAGCCGTCATATACTTCACCGTCTTTGTAGTACGCTGACGTATAGCTGACTGTACCTGCCAGAACAGAGCGTAGATTTGGGGCGACGGCTTTAGTGGCCGACTCTTGCAGGATCGTTTTAGCAACCGCACCGTAGCGGCCGTTATCGAAGAGCCCAACGTCACGCGCATACACGTCAACGCTCGCGGTGCTGAGATCGGTCGGATAGTAGAAAAAGGCATCGGCACGACCCTGTTTCACCGCATCTATACCAGCATCTTTAGTTTCGACTGGTGTTGCCCCGAGCGCAGTAGCGAACGTTGTATCAACTTGATGGGAATCATCCTTGTACATTATGGAGAATTTTTGTTTCTCAGTGTTGAGGGCTGCTTCTTGTGTTGCGGTGTTTGAGAAAACGATGATCATCATGATAACACCGAGCATGAGTGGAAATGCCAGAGCCATGATCCAAAAACTCTTTTTCTTGAGCGTGCGTATGATCTCAAAATTTATCACGGTTCGTAGATTATGCATCGCTGTACTCCTCTTCATTTTCGTCGCCATAGATATCGACAAAAATATCGTCAAGCGATTTGCCGCCATGAGCTTTTTTGACTTCTTGTACGGTGCCGTAAGCCGCCGATTTACCGTCTTTGAGCAATATAATACGGTCGCAGAGGCGCTCGACTTCTTCCATTTGGTGTGTTACGAATATAACTGTCGCGCCCTTTTTCTGGTGCTCCTCGATAATCGTCATAAGCAATCGGCGGTTAACCGGGTCAAAACCCTTCGTTGGTTCGTCGAGTATCAAAAGCTCAGGCTCGCCCATGATAGTTATGCCGAGCTGTATCTTTTGTTGCTGCCCGCCGGAGAGTTTGTCGAGTCGCATCGAGGCTTTGTCGGACAGTTTGACGCGTTCGAGGTAATCTTGGCTAGCTTTCAATGCATCGCGACGACTGAGGCCTTTGAGCATGCCAAAATACACCATGATATCGATAACTTTCTCTTTCTTGTACAGCCCACGTTCTTCGGGTAAGTAACCGAGTTTCACGCCGCCATCGACACGGTACGGTGCACCGTCGATATGAAGTGAACCACTTGTCGGCGGATAGATACCAAGTAGCGCCCTGATAGTCGTGGTCTTGCCTGAGCCGTTGCTGCCAAGCAGGCCAAACGTCTCGCCGCGCATTACTGAGAACGATAATCCATCGATAACTGTTGCATTGCCAAATTTCATGACGAAATTGTTGATGTCGACAATAGCTGCTCCACTTTTCTTCATATGCTTTTATATTATCCACCGATAAAAATGAAAATCAAGTGCTATCTGTATTGCAGATCAGTCACGTCTCATGCATACTGATAACCATGAAAGTACGCGTCGATGTGGATACACGGACATTTATACGTTTAGGCCTGGTTATACTCAGCTTCGTCGCGAGTATATTTTTAGTCATACAAGCACAACAGCCGCTCACTATCATAGGTATCGCGTTGTTTCTTGCACTGGCGCTTAATCCGCCGGTAAGTATGATCGCTCGCCGTCTGCCTGGACGATCACGAACCGGTGCGACCGCTATAGCTTACCTCTTAGTCATCACCTTTCTTGGGGCGTTGTTACTACTCGTGGTGCCGCCAGTTATTGAACAATCGTCGAAGTTTGCTAGTACAGTGCCGACGCTCATCGATGACGTGACAAATCAACGCCATTTTATAGATGATTTCGTAAAACAGTATGGACTCGAAGAACAACTCAACAACAGTATCGAACAAGCCAAACAGCAAGCATCTGGCGTAGCCAATGACATTGGTAAAGTTATGGTTAACGGTGTGACATCACTTCTCAATGGTGCGGTGACGCTCATTATCATACTAGTGTTGGCGTTTTTGATGCTGATTGAGGGCCCGCAGTGGATGGATCGGATTTGGGGGCTGTACCAAGACCCGCAGCGCTTACGTCGTCATCGTGACGTCGTGCAAAAAATGTATCGAGTAGTAGTGGGCTATGTGAACGGTCAGCTGTCGGTTGCTATGATTGCAGCCACCGGTACGTTGCTGGTTGTGTTGCTGCTTAGCATGATGTTTAACCTGCCAGCTAACCTTGCGCTGCCGCTCGCAGCTATTATATTTTTGATGGACCTTATCCCTATGGTAGGGGCGACAATCGGTGCGGTAGTGGTCAGCCTTGTGTTGTTGCTCAATGACACGTCCGCAGCGATTATCTTTGCAATTTACTTCTTTATCTACCAGCAAGTCGAAAATAACTGGATTGGACCAGTTATACAGTCCAAAAAAGTTGAGTTGTCGGCCCTCAGTGTGCTGGTAGCAATCTTGATTGGTGTCGCGCTGTTTGGTTTCCTCGGCGCCATTATCTCTATCCCAGTAGCAGGCTGTTTACGCGTACTCATGGTGGACTACCTCCGTCATGCCGAGCTCGAACGAGAAGAAAAATCTATAAAAAACCCCGTAACAAAGCTGGTTGCGAAGTTAAAAAACTAGCAGCTCAAGTTTTGCAGCCTTTCCTCTCGGAGCAACTGCCCCTCGCCGCTAACTGATTAGCCTTCGCCTTGCGAGGGGCTGGCCCTCAGGGCCAACTGCTCCTCAAGAAAATGTTGCAAAACTTGAGGCCAGTAATCTCCAGCTACTTCTCATCAAATGATCAACGATCAATGATCAACGATCAATGACTCCCGACTCCATATCGTCTGTGTCAGCGTGTCACGTAGCGTAATGCTCTGCGCGGCAAGTTCATCGCGAATTTCATCTGAACGCTGCCAGTTTTTGTCATCGCGAGCCCGGCGTCGTTCTAGTATGTACCGTTTCTGGTTGTCGGTAATGTCCGGCGTGGCCTGTGCTAGGCCCAGTCCGAGCACCTCGTCGCACCAGGCGACAAGTTGTTGCAGGGCATGCTGTTGTAGCTGTGATAACGGCGCAAGGTCTATGTGGTCAAAGGCTTGTTCAATTGCAATCAGCGCGCCCGGCGTGTCGAGGTCATTATTGAGTGCCTCCAGCGCGGCATGCGGTGCGGCCAGAATAGCGCCGTTGACATCATACACGTCGTCATTGTCGTCATCGTCTTGCAGGGTGTCATTGGTCTGCCAACGCAAGCTTGCCATATCGCGCCAGCGTTGCAGACGATTGTGGGCAGCCGCTAAGTTCTCCCAGGTAAAATTCCCCTCCGTACGGTAGTGCTTACCAAGTGCAAACATGCGAAAATCACTCATGTCGTAGCCGCGACTTTCGATGTCGCTCAGCGTGTAGATGTTGCCAAGTGACTTGGACATCTTGTGCCCGTCGACTTTCAGATGGTTGTTGTGTAGCCATATGCTGGCAAATGGCTGGCCCGTCACGCTTTCGGTTTGCGCAATTTCATTGGTGTGATGCACGGGTATATGGTCGATGCCGCCGGTGTGGATGTCGATCTGATCACCCAGCGTCTCACGGGCAATCACCGAGCATTCGAGGTGCCAGCCTGGGAATCCTTTACCCCACGGGCTGTCCCACTCCATATCACGTTGGTTGCCAACGGGGCTAAATTTCCAGACGGCAAAATCAGTTGGCTGACGTTTGCCTGCCATGTCGACACGTGCACCGGCTTGCAGGCCATGTATGTCAAGTCGTGCAAGTTTGCCGTAGTCAGCAAGTTTGCTGGTATCAAAATACATGCCATCGTCGGTGCGGTAGAGATAGCCATGATCGTCTAATACTTTGGCAAATTCTATCTGTTCGTCTATACAGCTAGTCGCAGCTACCAAATGAGTCGGTCTCAGTAGCCCAAGCATTTCATATCCTTCGTGTTCAGCGATAGCAGAATACTTGGCGGCTACGTCCCATGCAGTGAGGCCTTCGGCGCGGGCGCCTTTCTCCATCTTGTCTTCCCCGCTGTCGTCGTCGCTCACAAGGTGCCCGACATCAGTAATGTTTTGGGTGCGGACGACCGTATACCCATCCGCTAGGAGTGTTCGCACCAATATATCCCAGTAGATGTAACCTATCCAGTTGCCTATGTGCGGCTGGCTGTAGACCGTGAGACCACATGTGTATAATTTCACAACACCCGCTTCTAGTGGTTGCAACTCGTCGAGCTGTCGTGACATGGTGTTGTAGAGCTTCATGGCTGGTGGTCTCGCAGTATGGTGTCGACTGCCGTTATGAGTTCGTTTATGGCTTTGTCGTAGGTTTCAAATATCTTGTACCCGGCGCTATAGGCATGCCCGCCACCACCAAAATAGCCTGCGACTTGGTCGCAGACTGGTAAATTACCACGAATTTTGCCAGTAAGTTTGCCGTCGGGGTAGGTTTTGATAGCGACGGCTATGTCGACGCCTTCAACCAGGCGCATCTCGTCGAGTACAAGTATGCTAGGGTTATAGCGGTCACTGTATTGCTCGATGTCCGCCCAGGGTATGTGGATGGTGGCGAGGCGTCCGTCGCAGTGGTATTCGATACGCGAGATCAGTTCGCCCTTGTACGCCAATATGTCGGCTGGCTTTTTCATGTATTCACGCCGTTTTTGCTCAATGGTGGCCGGATGTGCACCGTGACTCATAAGCGCCGCTATAGTGGTAACAGTCCGCTCGGACACACTTTGTGTACTGAGGCCCAATGTATCGCCGAGGATAGACGTCATCATGGCTTCAGCGGCCCGTTCGTTGATGAGCCAGTCGAGTGTGTGGGCGATATCGTAGAGTAATTCGCTCGTGGCAGCAGCGTGGTCGTCAAGGACAAGTTCGTGTGCAAACGGCAAATCATTGCCGCCTTCGTCGCCTTCTATGTGGTGGTCGATCACCAGCACGGGGTGAGTTTCGAGAAAATGCCGCAGTCCAGGCGTAGCCAGTGCTTTCATCAGCAGTGCCTCGGCGCTGGTGTCGACGATGATCGCTAGGTCATACTGGCCGTCCCAATCTTTATTGACCCGTGCCCAGCCTTCTATATAGTGCAGGTATTTTGGCATATCAATCGCGCAAAACAGACTAACAGATTTGCCCGGCATCTGCCCAAGCATTTCCTCGAGCGCGACGGCACTTCCTAGGCTATCAGCATCGGGATTTTCCGGCTGAATGACGACAATGCGCTTGGCAACGTCGACAAGTGATTTAACAGTTTCGTACATCAGATTAATTGTAGCATGGGTTAGGAGTTAGGGTGCTATGTCAGTTTCATCCCGACATGAAGTGCAAGTTGGTGCGTCATATCTTCGACACGTTCGAGGCGTATACGGTAGTCCTCGTCGTGTTTGATACGTGAGGTGTAGTCTTTACGGATAGATTCGGTAAGTCGGTAAAGGTGGCGAATATCTTCCTCGATGCCTTCAAGATGACACGTGTGTTCGTCGATTTTGTCAGATAGTTTTGAATCGCATCGGTGTGCCTGGCGGAAGCGCTTTCTAATGAGTCGAGTCTCTTTTCGACCCTATCTAATTTACCCTCAACTTTATCCAGTCTACCCTCAACTCTATCTAACCCATCTTCTACTCGGTCAAACCGCTCATTCATCTGGCGGCTCATGTCTTCAAATTGGCTGGCAATTGCCGACGATAGGTCGTGGATCACTTCGAGTACATCGTGTATGGTCGCTTCTTTTGCCATGACTTCTAGTATATCGCACGAATTAAGTATGTGTCACGTCTTGTTCTTTAAATAATCTGTCGGCCTTCGAGCGCGTGACTGAGTGTGATTTGGTCGGCGTATTCGAGGTCGACGCCGACGGGTATACCGCGGGCGAGGCGGGTGATCTTGACACTTACGCCCGCATCATCGATGAATTTTTGTATATAGATAGCGGTTGATTCGCCCTCGACGCTGGCGTTGGTGGCCAATATGATTTCTTCCACGTCGTCACGTTTGATACGCTCAATCAGTTCTGGTATGTGCAGTTGGTCAGGACCGACACCGTCGATAGGGCTAATTGCCCCGCCGAGAACATGGTATGTCCCCTTAAATAGCCCAGTTTTGTCGAGTGCTATGACATCGAGCGGTTCTTCGACGATAGCGATCAGTTTGCGATTGCGCGTTGGGTCACTGTAGAGTGGCGATACGTCTTCGCTGGCGTCGATGAGTGCATATGTCACTGGGCATAATTTTACCCCATCAGCAATCGCCGCCACTGCTTCACTTAACTTCGTGCGGTTGTGGTCGCTGGTTTTCAGCAAATAATACGCATAGCGTTCGGCAGTACGCGGCCCCACGCCAGGCAATGTGCCGAGCGCGTCAATGAGTTCTAGTAATGCTTTTGGTAACATATTTGCGGGCAAAACGGGGTATGCAATGTGCAAAATGGGTTACGTTGCAACTAATCCCATATTGCATATTGCCTGTCCCATGTTGCAGTAATCTCGGGCCTTTAGAGGCCGAGATTACCTAGTCCTCCCATCAGTGGTTTCATCTTCTCGGCGGCCATCTCCTGGGCTTTGCTCATGGCTTCGCGGGTGGCTTGTTCGATCCAGCGCTCTAATACGGCTATATCGTCGAGGTCGACGTATTCGGGGTCAATGGTGACTTTTTTTACTTTCATCTCACCCGTCACGACGACAGATACAGCACCGTCACCGGCTGTGCCTTCGGACTCCATTTTTGTCAGTTCTTTTTGCGCTTTTTTGAGCTGCATAATCATTTTTGCTTGATCAAGCATGGGCGTTCCTCCAATTGTTTACTATAAATAGTATATCAGGTTATGGGGCGTAGAACCGTACGATAACACGGTCTTGCTTGGTTTTGTATGATGTAAGAATCTCTTTGGGTAGCCCAATCGCTGCAACTACTGTTACCCCATCATGCACAATAGTTGGGCGCGCGACCGCTGTATCTTGTGTAGTGGCGACATTGGTGCGAGGATAATCACGGCGGAGCAAATCATAAAATGACTGTTCATCTGGCTTGGCGATAACCGTCATCACGGCGTTTTTGTACTGTGGTCGATCGAGTATAGCGCGTGTGGCAGTAAGCTGCTGATGGTATGTCACGGTGGGCGTACCATAAAAGTGTCCATAAAAATACTGTGCGGCATTGCTTGCCATAATGCCCCCAAGTAGCGCAACGAGCGGTACGACAGCAGCGAGTCGCGCATAGGGGTTAAACGGAAATAGTCGATACCACTCTCGTATGATCGTCTCGACTCCGATTGCCAAAAATAGATAGGCAGGAACGAGACAGATAAGTAGTTTGTCAGGGTTGAGCACGGCCAGCGGAATAAACATAGCCGACCAGATAAGTAGCATATAGGAGCGCGCCGAATACCAGTCTTTAGCTGTGCGCAAGAAACCCAGCACAATGATAATAAACGATGCCGCCCCAAATACCGGCTGCGGTACAATACCGACTATAGCGTTGCCGAGGTTGAAAAATGATTTAACGACCGATTTAGCATTGGTAACCAATTCACTGCCCGTGACATGATGTGTCGGTATACCGAGTAGCTCTAGTCCACTGGACGGATGAAGCGTGATGGTGAGTATAAGGGGTGCCAGCGCCACAACAAAAAACGCTAGGCCGACAGCGTATTGCCAGTGTGTGACATGTTTGAGCGTAAATCTCACATGCGGGTGCAATATGCCAGCAATAGCAATAGCGATGATTGGATACATCATAAGCGGTGTGTAGAGGCTAAATGGTAAAAGTAGCAGTGCTATCAAAAACCAGAGTTTGGTCTTACCTTCTGGGTGCACTATGTTGGTGGCGGCAAGCAAAAAAAGCGACAACCAAAAACTTGTCATGACGTCACCGTGGCCACTCCGAGCAAGTGTCAAAAAGGCGGCTGACGAAACGAGAATAAGACTGGTAACAAGCGCAATGTTAAGCCGGAACCAACGGCGCACCATCATGATAAAAGCAAAGCCCGTCGCAACGCCAAAAACGATGGAGGGTAGTTTAATTGCAAATTCGGTGATGCCCAGAAAATGAAGTGAAGCTTTTTGAACGAGCAGATACGGCAGATCAACAGTCGATTGCGCAAGGGGTTGTGAGAACTTAAATGTTGCACTGCGCAGGGCACTTTGCATATCGAGGTCGGTAAGGCCGGTTGGCGCTAGGTCGGTTCGCACGACGAGGAGACCAATAAGTACCACAATAAACACGAATATGCCTGCCACATAGCGGTAGCGATAGAGCAGAATTTCTCGTATAACGGCGGCGTTCATTGTTGTAATGATTATAGCATTAATTATTCCGAACCTGACGCTTACGCATCGGGTTCGTGAGGAGAGGTCTCACCCCTCACCCCTAAAGGCTGCGCTATCGCTTGCTGTCGCCTGCGGCTCCACGTGCCATGCCATCTAATTGTCGTGGCGTTTTTCGAGCGACATGAAGCGGAGGCGTTCGGGGTGGAAATATAGTTCGACTTTGCCAGTAGGACCGTTACGGTGTTTGGCAATGTGCAGTTCGGTGATATTTTGTAGCTCCACGTCGTCGGGGTTGTAGTAGCCGGGGCGATAAATGAACTGCACGATATCGGCGTCTTGCTCAATAGAGCCAGATTCACGCAGGTCGGCCAGTTGTGGGATGGGTGGGTTGCGTGATTCGACTGAGCGACTGAGCTGACTCAGTGCTATAACGGGTACGTTGAGCTCGCGGGCAATCAGTTTGAGGCCACGGCTGATTTCACTTACCTCTTGAACGCGGTTAAATTCTCCGCCACGCGAGCGGCCTTGCATGAGCTGCAAATAGTCAACGATGATGAGCCCGAGCGGGTGTATGTGGGCCTGGCGACGGGCTTTGGTGCGCATTTCGAGCACAGTGAGGCCAGGTGTGTCGTCGATGTAGATTGGCGCTTCAGCCATTTCGCCCATGGCAGTAGAAAGTTTTTCAAAATCGTCGTCACTGAGGTTGCCAGTACGAATGTTCCAGGCATCCACACCTGCGGCGTCGGCTAACATACGGTCGACCAGCTGCTCTTTACTCATCTCAAGTGAGAAAAACAATACTGACTGATGCTCTTTTGCGGCGACATTGTAGGCCAAGTTGGTGACGAGTGTCGTCTTGCCCATGGCGGGACGAGCGGCCAAGATAATGAGGTCGGAGCGCTGCAAACCAGCGGTCATGTTATCGAGGTCGCGCCAGCCGGTGCGGACGCCACGTAATTTGCCGCGGTCGCGGTGCAACTCTTCCATGCGATCGAAGCTTTCCGTCAAAATTTGCTCAAGACTGACGAGGTCTTGCTTGAGACTAGTGTCGCTCACCGAAAACAATTCGGCCTCAGCGCGTTCGAGAATCTCTTGGGTATCGCTGTCATCTTGGTAGGCTAGGTCAGCGATGTCGGTGCTGGCCTTTATAAGGCGACGGCGCACTGCGCGCTGGGCGACCAATTCGGCGTAGGTAGCGGCATTGGCTGCGGTGGGTACATAGTTGGTCAGTTCATTGAGGTAACTGCTGCCACCAACAGTTTCGAGATCGTCTTTTTTCTCCAGTTCATCACTGAGCGTAAGCAGATCGATCGGTCGGTGCATCTCAAACAACCGCAAAATTGCAGCAAATATGCGTTGATGTCGTTTTTCGTAAAAGTCCTCGGCCTTCACCTTGTCCATGACGTCGGTCAAAACTTCTTCGTCGATCAAAATTGCCCCAAGTAAACTCATCTCGGCATCAAGATTGTGCGGTGGGATTTTTCCCTCGGGTGCGACTGGTGTTTTTCTACGCTCTGCCATCTATGATCTCCCATCTTGCGGTAGCTTTACCGCCTCTCCTCCACCCATAATAGCAGCTACAGCCTTGCTCGTCTCGTCAAGTTCGGCTGAGCCGCCGTCGACAATAATCTCAGGGCATGACCCATAGAGGTTGGTGATGGTACGCACCAATTCGCTACGGTTTTTTTCGTCTTGGAGCTTTTTGCGATGAAGTGCAAAGGTAAATTTGAGTCGTATAGCAACGTCGTCGATCGTTACCTGGGCACGCTTCAGTATACTGTGCAGCGCTGGCGAATGTTTATGAAGTTCACTAAGCACCCGCTCCCAATCCACCGCCCCACCCATTGCTTGTGGCTCACTCGTTTGCTCCTGCGCTTCCTCAGTCTTTCGCTCCTCCGCTCTCCCGCTCTCTCGCTCTTGCGCTCTTTCCACGCTCTCCGCTCTCCGCTCCACGCTTGTGCTGTGCGCTATCTCCCGTTCTCCCGCTCTCTCGCTCTTGCGCTCCTGTACTTCCCCGCTCGTGCGCCCCATCTTTCCATCTCCTGCTCTCTCGCTCACTCGCTCTTGCGCCCTCCCCACAATTGACAGCACCTTCAACTCTGGTGCATAACTTCGCGGTGCCTCGATCAGTTCATAGAGCACGTCATATAGGTGCGGCGACTGCTCGGCATGAGTCGACATGATTTTGATAAGCTGCGCAATGATGACATGTGCGCTAATGCCATCGTCGAGCAAACGGTGAATTAACCCCGTCGCAGTACTTGATTTACCAGCGGCAATCGCTTCGACCACCTGTGTAATCACGGTGTGCGGCGCTAGCCCCAGCAAATCTTCGACTGTCTGAACGGTAATGGGTGAAACTTGCAAACTCGACACTTGGTCGAGCAGGCTCACGCTATCGCGAAAGCCGCCTTCGCTATGCTGGGCAATCAGTCGCAGCGCTTCATCGTCGATGTTGATTGATTCTTTGTCTGCGATTGCGCGCAGGTGTGCGCTGACGTCGGCAACGCTGCCTGGTCGAAAATGAAATCGCTGCGTGCGGCTGACGATGGTGGCGGGGACTTTGTGCAGCTCGGTCGTGGCGAGTATAAATACAGCGTGAGCGGGCGGTTCCTCGAGCGTTTTGAGCAGCGCGTTAAAGCTTTCGCTGGTGAGCATATGTACTTCGTCGATGATGTAGACTTTGTATGTGGCGCTCGTCGGTGTCACATAAACTTTTTCACGTAGGTCGCGGATGTCGTCGATACGGCGGTTGCTGGCGGCGTCGATTTCTATGATATCGAGATGCGACGAATCATCGGTATACGGCAAGTTATTGATCTGATGCGCCAAGATGCGCGCCACGCTCGTCTTGCCGGTACCGCGCGGGCCGGTAAACAAATAGGCATGCGAAATCGAGCCGTTTTTAATGGCATTTTGCAGCAGATCGGTCACGTGACGTTGGCCGACGACTTCATCAAATCCGCGCGAACGGTATGTACGATACAGTGCTTGGCTCACCTCTCCCCTTTTCACATTCTATTATAACGTGTTTGGCGCGGGAAATCTGGCGTAGTAAACGCAACAGTGGATTTTGGATTTTAGATTATGGATTTTAGAATAATCACACTTTTCGCCAGTCGCCTGCGTTGCTTCGTGTACGACCGTGTAGGTGCCAGTTGTGCGGGTTATCTTTTCCAATTTCATCAAATAACTTTTTGGCTGACTCAGTATAGAGTTTGTTTTTGGCAACAAATTCGCGGTTATCTCTCCAGTCAGCATGCAATGTACTGCCATGCATTGCTTGTTCGGCTAGCTCAAAATCAACATCAAGATTGTCGGCGTCTTTAACAATTTTTGCTTCGATAGATTCTTTGGCTTCATATTCGTGCCATAGTGAAAGAAATTCATCTTTAATAGTTGTACCGTCGAGCATATCATTGATGCCTAGCTCTTCGTTACGATCTACATATTGGCGCGCCAAATAGTCTACGTCGCCCGTCCGGCTCTCGGCGATGTCGTGGAGCAATACCATCTTTGCAATCTTGCCAGTATCGGCATTTTTTTCACCTGCTGCAATAATCATTGCTATCCAAAACATCCTAAAATGGTGTTCGGCTAGGTTGGCAAAGTCATAGCGAGAAAAGCGCTTCCACATGCGGTCGATAAAGCGGATGGTACCCATCTCGTATATAAATTCAATATCTCGTTTCACAGTTTCCTCCGTAGTAATTAGTCTTTAGTATAGCAAATAAGCTGCACCGTGCAGCTTATTCCAAAATCTAAAATCCAACGTCTACTCTGCGCCTATAGCGCTGCTTCGACTGCCGCCCACACTGCGTCGCGGTTGTCTTCGGGTATGATGATGCTAACTTGGTCGCCAACTTTGGCTTTAAAGTACGTCACGCTGGCTAGTAGTACGCGGTATTCTTGACCGCCGACTTCTACATAGTAGCCGCCGTCGTGCTGTACGAGTGTGCCGATCACTTGACGTCGTGCCACCGGGCCAATCTGTTTGTAGATGAAGCTCCCGTCTTCGGCAATGGTAAGTTTCAGTATGTCGCCTTCGATAAGTTTTGACTTGCTGGCGTAGTTAGCCGGTACTGGGTATGACTTGCCGTCGGGGCCGACCATGCCCTGGCCGTCAAACACGCCTTCGATGACTTTGCCGGCCACATCTTCTAAGTTGCCGCGCGGTATGACGTCTTCGCCCGCTATGCTGATGAGTAATTCTTTGGCGGCTGCCAAATTGGTTTCAGCCTCAGTTATGAGGCTTCGGAGTCGTTTGACTTGTTTTTCTGGTAGGTCAGACATAAGCTCGCATCCTTGTCTGTTTTGGTTGGTGATTACCTTGAGCGTATCAAGCTGAAAACAAAATGTCAAGCGGATTATTTTCCACATCTTCATATGTGGTCGTTGTGAAAAGCGTTGTAAAATTTGATCATGCGGGTTTGGCCTCAAAAAAATTGCGCAGCTATTTCACTACGTTTGCTGTTGTATGAGGAGTAGTGGCCCTGACGGCCAGCCCCCGCGCAAGGCTGGTGCTAATCAGTTGGCGCGCGGGGGCATTTGCTCCGAGGGCAATAGTAAATGGAGTGAAGTAGCCGATGACGGCACCAAAAACCCGCCGCATGTGCGACGGGCATAATGGCCTACCATCTCGGGAATGTTGCGGGGCGGATGGGCCCGCCCCTCTATATTAGCTGAGTTCGACAGTTGCGCCGGCGTCTTCGAGTGCCTTTTTAGCGGCGTCAGCGTCTTCTTTGCTGACTTTCTCTTTGATTGGGCTTGGTGCATTGTCGACGAGTGCTTTAGCTTCACCGAGGCCAAGACCAGTGAGGTCTTTAACGGCTTTGATGACGGCAACTTTTTGTGAACCGCCGTCTTTGAGCGTCACGGTAAACTCAGTCTTCGCGTCTTCAGCTGGTGCGGCATCACCGCCAGCAGCAGGACCGGCCACAGCGACTGCAGCTGCTGCAGGCTCAATACCGTACTCTTCTTTAAGAACATTTTTAAGTTCGTTGACTTCAAGAACTGTCAGTTTCGTCAGTTCTTCGGCCAGTTTTTTGACATCTGCCATAGTAATTCTCCTAGTAGATTTTAGATGATAGATTTTGGATTTTGGAAGAAGGCTATGTGATTTATGCGATTATTCTAAAATCTAAAATCCATAATCCAACTTCTACTATCCTTATGCTGTAGCTTTATCGGAAACTCCATCCAAAAGTGCGTGGAGATTGCCGGATAGCGCATTGGTAACATCGTGAACCGGGCTGAGCAGTTGTGCGACCACTTCGGCCACCAACTGATTTTTGCTAGGCAAGCCAGCGAGTGCTTTGACATCAGTGGTCGAAAGCACGGCACCAGCGTTGTCAAACCCAGCGACCAGTTCGACGGTTGGTACGGTTTTGCTAAATTTGTCGATTACCTGCGCTGGTGCAACTTCGTCTTCGGTGCTTGACGCATAGAGGAGTTGGCCAGTCAGCAATGATGTATCGGTGGTAGCAAAGCCTTTGGTTTGCTGCATAGCAGCACGTACAAGACGGTTTTTGATGACCTGTATACGTACGCCAGCGGCACGAGCATCGCGACGCAGTTTTTGCAAATCGGCGACACTAGTACCGTCATATTTGGCGGCGACAGTCATGCGAGCAGTCGTGAGTGCGGTGCTAAAATCTGTTACCAACGCTTGTTTTTTGTCACGAGAAATTGCCATAAACGTAAGGCTCCTTCGTCGGTATTAGCGTTGTTGTAATTAACCCGAATCCGACCTAATAGTCGGGTTCTTTAAGGGACGGGCCCACCCGTCCCGCAGATGAAACTGAAATAAATTCAGTTTCACTGCTCCCCACCCTAAAGACTGCGCTATCGCTTGTTTGTCGCCTTCGGCTCCGAACATTGACAGCTATGCCGGGTGAGGATATATTCCATATTTTCCCGAGATGTTAATGGACGAGCGTTACAAAACCCTGTCATCCGACAGGGCAAGACATGGTTCGCCAGTTGGCGAAACAGTTGCCTCGGTAGCGGATTAAGCGTCTCGTGATGATCGGCAGCTACTGTCTTCGGTAACGACTGTTTATAACAATAGCACATATGACATAAAAAGAAAAGCGGCGCAGAGTGTTTTACTCCTCTGCGCCAGGATCGAGCACGAGTCGGGTGGTCGCCGATAAAAGCAATGACCACCCGACTCGTCTGGCGTGCGCCTGTAGTTCCTAGCGGCCGGAGCCGAGAAACATCTTGCGCACGACCCGAATCACAGCATCTGTCACGCACCCGACGATCGTGGCCGCAACCACGACGTAACCGGTAGCGATGTGCGGCCAGCCCATGAAGATGGAAGTCTCCATCAGCACGACCGCACTGACAAATGCTGCGATGAGTGGGGTGAAGTACCGCCCAGCCGTCATTCGATCGATGATGTCTGGTCGGGACGAAGTGCTGTTCATCTCTTTCCTCTCAGTAGTGACGATCCTTACTATATTATAACATTTAACGATGACAAATACTAGGAATATCATAATCCGCAGAAAATAGATCACCTCTTGTATCCGCGCCCTATGTAACCTGAGTCTTTAAAACCTCCTTCTCGGAGCAACTGCCCCTGCTTGCTAACTGATATAGTACCAGCCTTAGCAGGGGCTGGCCGATATGGCCAACTGCTCGAGGCAGGAAGTTTTAAAGACTCGGGTCTGTATACAATTGCGTAAAACACGTTTAGATAGTATAATATATAACTATGTTACGCTATGAACGAAAACCATCACCAGAATTAGCTCGATCAGTCGGGCTGTTTTTTGCCGGTGTAGCAGTTGGTGCGCTGACAGGAACGATCGTGCGACAGCGACGACAAGCCAGAGGTGACCAAATGGACTATGAAACCGGCGATACTGAAGAGCTTGAGCC
>JBAQIV010000005.1:0-12854 GCA_049289035.1 Saccharimonadales bacterium (SeqCode)
GTAACATACCAGCATATATGACGACAACCCGTTAAGTAAGAGGTATAATAAATAGAACATGGCAAATACCAACCTCACCTCCGCCAAGCGCGCCAAAAATGACGAATTCTACACCCAGTTTACCGACATCCAAAAAGAGATCGAAGCCTACCTCGAATACGACCCCGATACCTTTCATGGCAAAGTGGTCTATTGCAACTGTGATGATCCGTTTGAAAGCAACTTCTTTCGCTACTTTGTGCTCAACTTCAAACGCCTTGGGCTGAAGCGACTCATCACTACCAGCTACAAACCCTCACCTGTTGCCAATACTCAACTGAGCCTGTTTGGTACTGACGTAACCTTGCCACCAGCCAAAGGCCGCCCCAAAGTTACCGCCAACAAATTCGTCATCAGCGACGTCGGTGACATCAACGGTGACGGTAGCTTTACCCTCGCTGACATTGCCGAACAACTCAAAGCCAACCAGCACAACGAATGGCACCCTCTCGCAGGCGACGGTGACTTTCGCAGTCCCGAGTGCATCGAACTCCTCAAACAAAGTGACATCGTAGTGACCAACCCACCGTTTAGTTTGTTTCGGGAGTATGTGGCGCAGCTGGTGGAGTATGGGAAGAAGTTTTTGATAATCGGGAATATGAATTTATTGTCAAAAAAGGAGATTTTTCCTCTAATCAAAGATAATAAGATGTGGTTTGGGCCAAGTATTACGTCTGGCGATCGTGAGTTTCAGGTACCTGAGACGTATCCATTACAAGCTTCCGGTTGGCGTGTTGATGATAAGGGTAATAAATTTATCCGAGTCAAGGGAGTGCGTTGGTATACAAATCTTGATCATGGGCGACGACACCAGCCACTATCGCTTATGTCAATGGCTGACAACCGTAAATACAATAAAAAGATCATCAAAGACAAGTATAGCTATGTGCAGTATGTTAACTACGATGCCATCGAGGTACCGTTTACCGATGCAATCCCGAGTGATTACGTAGGTGCAATGGGTGTACCAATCACATTTATCGATAAATATAATCCCGATCAATTTGAAATAATAGGTGTCAGTCTACGTCTTGGTAAATCTATGAGTGATATTGCCCCAAAAGGTTCATACCAACAAGGAGGCCCTAGCTTTTATGCCGATAATGGTGATGGGACGTATAAGAGACTGTATGACAGAATAATCATTATGCATAAAGGACTAAAACTTGATTAATCAACCATTTTTTCGTACCGTTCGACAGCTTAAAGATGGTAGCTATAGCAAGAATGGTTACGGGGCATACATAGTAGACCCTACATACTCCATAGATGGGAAAAATGATATTCGATCATTTCTCATTCTCCAAAAAGAATTTTTGGACATACTTGAGTATATTGAACCGTCTACCTCTAACAATAAAACTTACTCTATACGACTAAGAAATTTATTTATACTGTTATGTACGGAAATTGAATCAAATCTAAAGACTATTCTGGTCGCAAATGACCATACCTCTAATCGTCAAGAGGATAATTGGAATATGAATGATTACCATAATGTTAACCAATCACATTTTCTATCGGACTATAAAGTTTATCTTCCTCACTGGGAGGGCAACAATATGAGACAACCCTTCAAGGCGTGGTCAGTCAACGGTGCAGGGCTCATTTGGTATCAATCATACAATAATACAAAGCATGCTCGTTGGAAAAACATAAAAGAGGCGAATTTAAAAAATGTCGTTAATGCTATGACAGGTTTGACGGCATTAATATCAGCTCAGTTCTATAACATTAACTTTGACGCTCGAGAATATTTAGAAGCTGAAACAGCTCGAAAAGATAAAGCAATAATAGCGATCGGTGACTATTTTAGTGTAAAATTTCCTGATATACCAATGAATGAAAGATATGATTTACCACCTGAATACATAGATGTAAACAATCAGCACAACTTTCAAAAATTTAAATATACATAGACAACGTAATAAATACTTAGTCGTTAGACAAAGTTAATATTTCTATCTAGTTTTTTTACGTTTGAGTATCGAACCAGCTACATCCCCAAAGCTCCGATAATACTTTCGCCCATGATAGCTTCTTGTAACAAATCGTAGCGGTACAAACAACCGTTCGACAGGTAGTGCGCCTGGATGTGGGGCGGGACACAGCGTGAGCCCGCCACTGCGCTTGCATATCTCATACCATCTATCGGTTTTCACCGCGTACAAATAGAGTCTATCAGTCAGGTAATGCCTAGATGTCACAGATATGCGACGGATGGTGGACTTCGTGAGGTCGCGTTTGTACTCTTTTATTTCGACAAGTGCTCGTACAGAATTATTGCCATACCTCACAGATAGCTCGAAGTCTGGAGTATACATACAGTGGGCATGTTTCACACCGTACCGCGGTCGCAGCCAGCGTCCCGTGAAACCATATGTATCGATTATGCGCGTGAGAGCAATCGATTCGTTGAGTGAATCGAGCCAGACTGTTTGACCGTCTATCGTAAACTGGTGTCTATGCCCGCGTCGCCGTGCCATTATATACGAGCACTATTGTTCTTGTTTTTTGCGAAGTTTCGCAGCCTTTTTAAGGGTAGATTGCTGGTCTTGAACTGACTTTTTATAGACACGCTGCAGCGCTACGGCAGGCATGGGGCCGTTTTTGTCGAGATATTTCTTTTGTTCTGGAGTAATAGTCAATTCCATGATTTGTTTCCTATGCTAGTATTATACCATTTGGGCTAGTATGTTCTCAATCTCATCTGTATGGTCAATGCTGCTGTTATGCAGTATAAGATTTGCTTGCGAGTCTATGCCATTTCGCTTGTCAATGATCCAAAAGCTAAATAGTGAGTTATCTTTATGTTCACGAAATATCGTAAGTAAGTTTTTATTGATTTTGTGACAAGTAGCCAAAAAACTTTTTCGTTCAATCGCTCTCTTTTTCAACTGTTCCCGTGCTTGGGTTAGCTGCCATGCGGCGGCTTTATCTTGAACTATATATATTATATTTACTCTGTATCCTTCATGTATAGTCTTACGAATATTACGTATACTTTGTTCGTGCGAAAGGGTGCCATCAAATATAAAGTCGTATCCGTGTTTTATACATTCATCAAATAATTTGCTTACTAGTACAGAACCTGCAGAACGATACTTATAATAGTTTTCTGGTTGGTAAAAATCTATGAATTCAACAAGCGCATCATGCTCTATGGGTATGAAGTCTGACATTTCCATAAGTGTATTTTGCACAAATTCGGTTTTGCCTGCACCGGGAATGCCCGCCATAAAAATGGCAATCTTAGATGCGGTTGGATGAAATTTTTTCAAACATTTTTCGAGCACAATTCGTTGATTTGACTTGTCTTTCACCCATAATTTTGCATGATGTTCATCCATGCATATAATTATAAACTATTCATTTGCTATACTACTATCATGAACACCACACTATGGGCGCAGGCTACAGGCAAGACGATTGGCGAGGTCATCGAGGGTTTTGAGTACAACGAGTTTGAGGGTAAGGGCTTGTTTGGACTTGGTGGCAAATTGACGATTCAGCCGGAGTACCAGCGAAATTACATCTACCAAAAAGACGGCAAAGACATGGCTGTGATCGAGAGCATACTCAAAGGCTACCCGATCGGTCTGTTGTATTTCAACCAAACCAGCGACGACACGTACGAAGTGCTCGACGGCCAGCAGCGGATTACGAGTATAGGGCGATTTGTCGGCGGTAAATTTGCCATTCGTGATAGCAACGGACACGAGCAGTACTACAGCGGGCTTGCAGCTACCGAGCAACAGCGAATTCTTGACACGCCGCTACTTATCTATGTCTGCGAGGGTGAAGAGGGCGAGATTCGTGACTGGTTTCGTACCATCAACATCGCGGGTGTGCCGCTCGAAACACAAGAGATTCTCAATGCCGTGTATAGTGGGCCGTTTGTCACCCGAGCCCGCGAAATTTTCAGCAACAGCAACAACGCAATGGTACAAAAATGGGACGCATATCTTAAAGGCGACATAAAACGCCAAGCCTACCTCGAACGAGCGCTGGACTGGGTGAGTCACGGTGCGATCGATGCCTACATGAGCAAACACCGTCTCGACACTGACATAGACGAAGTAAAAAACCATTTCGACGCAGTGATCGACTGGATATCGAGCGTGTTTACCGACGTAAAAAGCGAGATGCGCGGCCGCGAATGGGGGAGGCTGTACGATACGTATCATGACCACACCTACGATCCCGCCGAAGTGTCGGCCAAAGTGAGCGAACTGTACGGTAGTGAGTTTGTCGATGACCGCAAAGGAATTTTTGAATACATACTGGGCGGCTGCGTCGATACTAAACTGCTCAACATACGCGTGTTCGACGACAAGACCAAAAAAGTCGCCTACGAGCGCCAAACCGCTGCCGCCCGAGCACATGGCACATCGAACTGCTCGTACTGCGCTATCGGCCACGATGCAAACACAGCGAAAATCTGGGATCTCAAAGATATGGACGCCGACCACGTAACTGCCTGGAGCCACGGCGGCGCAACCGACGCGACCAACTGTGAGATGCTCTGCATCCCGCACAACCGCGCCAAAGGTAATCGCTAAACATTGACTTCTTCATACAATTTCTGTACAATTGTATGTACAAGGAATCTTATGAATACGACACAGACATTTAACGTATCATTCCCAGTGAAGTTACTGGAGATGGTCGACAAACAAGCCGCGGCGCAGTTCGGTAGTCGCAGTGATTTTTTGCGAGCCGCGGCGTTGCACTATATAAAACAAGAAGCAGAATGGGAGTATTTGTTCAGTGAGGGCAAAAAAATCGGTTCCCAAAGTCAGTTTGGCTCAGAGGAAGGGGCTGTTGCAGAGCTTGGCCGGCAGCGACGCACTTCCGGTCGCTGGACGGTCAAAAAAGCAGCCTGAGTATCGTATCGTGGTCGATACAAGTGTCCTGATCGGCGCGATATTTTTTGGCGGGTCGACCCTAAAAGTCTTGAGACATATCATGCAACACCAGACCATGATACTGTCGGACTTCATCATCGAAGAGCTTGTACAATTTACTAAAAATACCACGCCTCGTGTATCGTACAAAATGCAGCACCTCATGCGTGAAAAATTGAGTACATACGTTCGCGTCTATGATGTTCTACTAGATGTTGAGATTCGTGATCCGAACGATCTCGACATTGTACGACTAGCTATAACGCATGATGCCATGATTGTCTCGAGCGACAAAGATCTGCAGGCCTTGAAGGATGTCAGAGTTACGGTAGTATCGCCCGCTGAGTATGCCGCGTTGTTTTTCGGAAAAGCCTGACGGAGTATACTAGAGTACATAATCCTTAGAGGAGTATCCATGCAACGAATCGCAACCAAAATATTTATCTACGCCTCGGTCGTTTTTGGCGTGACGGGCGTGTTAATGGTACTTGTCATGCCTGACAACGACGCGCAGCGTTCGCCGTTGCACGTATTTTTAACAAAGGTGTTGCTTATGTGCGTGTTTGTCATATTATCGTCGTTTGCGCTGAGCGTCGCGGGAAAGTACTTACATGGTAAAAAATAGTTGGCAAAAACCGCTCAATCGAATTTATAGTTACTGGGGCGTACTCGGCAATGCGTTTACCATCGGGCTTATCCTCGGCATGATCGTACTATTTGCGGGTAGTTTGTTTGGGCCGATCACGCAAGGGGATACGCAAGAGTACCTGACGGTGCAGCCTGATAGCTTTTGGCGCTCTCAAGCAATGCTCAATAGTCTATTTGCTGTACCGTTTGTGATCGCGCTGTATTTTATGTACGATACCTATCGTAAAAAACGAGCGGTTTCAGCTCGACCAGTCACTGTATCACAATTGGCGAAAAATCAGCAGTATCAGTATGCCTATGAAGCGACAAACCAGATACGTTCTAAAAACTTCATGCTCATACCCCAGCGTGACGCAAAAGTGACCAACTGTATGTCGTGCGACGACTGGATATACGGCGAATTGTCATATAACATTTATCAGCATACACGGTATGGCGACTATGTATCAGAAACTGTCTATTATTCACTGCTGGAAGTACCTCTGCCACGGAAGCTACCCAACATGTTTTTTGATGGATTCAAGGCTCATGGACGGCAGTTTCATTGGCTCATCGATTCTGAGCAAATCACAAGCCTTGAGGGTGATTTTGACAACTATTTCATCACGTACTTTCCCGAACAATACCACATCGACGCGCGAAGCATCATATCACCAGAGGTGATGCAGGCGATGATCGATATCTACCCGGCTGACATCGAAATCTATGGCAATAGCCTCTATATCTACAGTCCACTTTTGCCGACGAGCGACATCACATCCTTTACTCAAAAAGCACTCAAAATCCGCGACGTCATGATGGATCATTCACAGTATTATCATGATAGCCTTGCTGACAGTGGCGACCGCTCAACGGTATCTGTCTACGGCGCATCTCTCAACAAACGCAATGTTTTCCCGTGGGCTTCTCTTATTTTTGCTGTCGTCATACTGTGGGCTATATTTTCTCAAGCGCCGTTAGAGGAGTTGTTGTCGCCAAAGATTTTGACAATCATTGTTGTCTGGGGAGGGGTCGCGGGGTACGAAATTGTCACATGGTATCGTGCTCGCGCTAAACTGAAACGAAAGCGGCAACAACTGTATCAAAAAGTAGGAAAACTTCGCGCGAAGAATATCCGATAAACGTATTCAATATAACGGTGCCATCATACTAGTACAGAGTCTCGATTATTGCCTGGTGGCTTTTGATTGTCGCTTTGCACTGGGCGGGCAATTGTTCGATTTCGCCGTCGAGTTGAATCGGGCTGGCCTCGATACATATAAATGAATAGCGTGCAAAACTGGGCGGGCGATGAAAGCCGCTCAAAGCCGCGCCAACCAGTTTGCGAAGCATATTGAGTTTGCCGCGGTGACGGACAGCGATGACTTCAAACTTGCCGTCGTGCACTGTATTTTTGGCATCGAGCTTGACGAACTTTGCCATTTCGTTGATGTTGGCAAATATGAGGTTGTCATAGCGCTTCACTACGCCGTCACGTTCGATTGTAAATGGGGTGAAATCTTTTAACGTTTTGAGTGTCAGCCAAATTTCGTTCCAGCGACTTTTACCATGTCGATTCAACTCGTGGCCCACTTCAGGGGTGATACCAAAGCCAATATATGAGTGGGCGTAGCGAGTTAACTCGAAATCACTAGTCTTAGCTGTGATGCTGATGAGATCAATCTGTTTTGGTTCTGGGTGTTTGATGAGGCGAATGAGTGGCGTGTCGCCACGCATCACGCGCTTGTGGTCGTTGGCATTGCCAGCCGCCATGACTGCCCCGACTGGCCGCTGAGCTGGAAACAGTTTCTTGGCTTTCATGACACCGTTGATAACTTCATTGTAGCCGCCATCGCCACTCACCGACACTATAAGTGGTCGGGCGCAGCGTTTCGTCACATCTTCGGCGATATCGATTGCATCGCCAGCGCGTTTGGTAGGGTACAGTGTGGCTTTTTTCTGTATAATTTCAAAGTGTCCGTTTATGCTGTCAGCCAAATCTTTCGCCATTTTTGGCGCATCACCCGTGCTCTTAGGGTTATATATGATAGCAATGTGATCGAAAAATTTCACCTCGTCATTATCACACAGATGGGCCGCATTTACAATTAGACGTAAGTATGATATCATCTCGTCATGACCAATTTTGCGCATTTGAATGGGTATTGGTATATCGACGCATCTCGTGGCGATTTGTTCAGTGTGTTTAAGTAAACCCATTTCAATGTATCGAAGAGATCGCCACTAAGGGCGATTTTTTAATGCACTTAATAGATTTTATAGGAAAGAACATGTTACATATAGAAACACCAGATATGACGATCGCTCAATTGGCGCGACATATCGAACAGCGTACTGAACCGGTACGACGAAGCACCCATGTTGGCAATCAACCAGCTAAAGAATTAGTCATACTGTGCGGCTTGCCACAGGGCGTAGATGTACTCGAAGTCGACACTATCCAAGCTGATGATCGTTACTCACAGCCACACGTACGAATAGGTGCGGCGGCTACCCAGCAGCTTGTGAGTAGAACCCAGGCGCGCGGAAAGATTGTCGGCGCCGTACGCACCCACGATACTCATATGAGCCTGACAGAAATACACCGGTCTCCGTACGAATT
Source organism: Saccharimonadales bacterium (SeqCode) (assembly GCA_049289035.1). Classification (GTDB taxonomy): domain Bacteria; phylum Patescibacteriota; class Saccharimonadia; order Saccharimonadales; family Saccharimonadaceae; genus JAPUDQ01. Next base: position 8,197 of record JBAQIV010000005.1, read on the forward strand.
ATTGCCGCTTACCAATCGTCCGGTTGGTATGATGAGCTTTTTTGGTGCTCATAGTGAGCTACTTCGTGCTGTTATGGCAGCGTGTGCCCAGCGCGGTGAAATACGCCGTGAAGTCGTGGCTAGCGGTAAAATTACTCAACGGCCTGAGTCGACCGAGCCGGTTTCAGACATATACGGTCTCAGCAGCACGATTGGTGCATTGTTACCGCTCAACGGCATGATGGCGGCAGAAATGCTCATTGATAGCTCCCGGGGTAGTAGTTCTACACTGCATTTGGGCGGACGTGATATGATGCAATATGTTATGTCTGACGAAAGAATGAGGACCATTGAGTCAATTATGGACGATGCAGCTGCTGCAGTCAGTATGCCGTTTCGAACGCATACGTACCGCATTGTCGATACGCGCGGTTTGTCTTGCGTAACAGACGTACCGTCACAACATGCCTTGCTCGAATCTGGCAAGATAATAGATATTGGCCCGCATGAGCAAACATCATTGAGGTGTGCAGTGTGAAAAGTACTGATGTACAGCGTCTTGTAGACCTTTCTGGGCACGACTGCCGAGAACAAGCAGCACATGTTACACGGCGTGATACCCATGAACCAATGGTATGGCAAACCGATCTGGAGGCTGCAGGTATAGTTTGCCAACCTTTTTGGGATACGCCATGTGACCTTGAGGGCGAATGTTACACCGAATACATTGCCAGTCACAAGGACTTTTCACTCGGTGTCCGACAGAGTCTTATGCCTATGATCACGGCTGCGCAGTCATATCTGCCTCTTGATTGGCAAATTGTGCTAAAAGCAGGGTATCGACCGATCGGCGTGCAGCGACGATTGATGAAGAAATTTACCGCGCATGTCCAGCGGACTCACACAGACTGGTCAAACGAACAGTGTATCATGTATGCGCGTGACTTTGTCGCCGACCCGACCAGTACGTGTCCACCACATACGACCGGTGGGGCAATCGATATTGATATAGTATCCCGTACGAACCAAAAACCGGTCGACATGGGCTGCCCGCCAAATACAGACACCGAGATTGCACGTCTGTGGTTCGACGGTCTCACAGATGAACAACGTGCTAATCGCACAACGCTTGTTACAGCTATGATTCGGTCGGGCTTTGCACCGTTACCTGCAGAATGGTGGCATTTTCAGTATGGTGACACATATTGGGCAGCTTTTTACGGTCATGATACAACGCTTTACGATATAATGGAGGAGATATGAAACAGACTATCCTAACTGGACTGCGGGCCAATAACGATTTACACATAGGCAACTATTTTGGGGCCATACTGCCTATGGTCGATATGGCGCGAACTCACGCCGACGATTACACAATCAACATGTTCGTGCCCGATCTGCACAGTTTTATTACGCCAATTGATCACACGCAGCTCTATGCGCACACGCTCGACAACGCTCGCAAGTTTATTGCGGCAGGGCTGCCAGTAGACCATCCGAATGTGCACCTGTATCGCCAGAGTTTTATACCAGCTCACAGCGAACTAACCTGGATACTCAATTGCTTTACTGGTGTAGGACAAATGGGTCGTATGACACAGTACAAAGACAAATCGCTCAAACTGGGTGACGACCACGTCAATGTCGGATTGTTCGATTATCCAGTACTCATGGCGGCTGACATATTGCTGTACGGAGCGCACTATGTACCGGTGGGTGACGACCAAACGCAGCATCTTGAATTTGCTCGTGATATCGCCGAGCGCATGAATAATAAATTCGGGGAGCTTTTCGTCGTGCCCGAGCCAGTTGCCAAACAACATGAATTTTTTGGAAATGACCAGGGCCTGCGCATCAAAGACTTACAGAACCCCGCCAAAAAGATGAGTAAGAGCGACGATTCTGACCGCGGCATTATCTTCCTCGGCGATGACCCGCTGGCAGCCGCTAAAAAGATCATGAGTGCCGAAACTGACAGTGTGGGTACTATTAACTTTGACTGGGATGCGCAGCCAGGCATAACGAATCTACTGCAGATTCTCGCTCTTGTAACCGCTCGTGATCAAGGCCATGTCAATGCCGACTGGGAAGGCAAGAGTAGCTACGGCGAACTCAAAAAAACCGTCGCCGCGCAGGTGCAGGAATTTTTGCAGGCGTATCAAAAAGTGTACAATCTCATTGACGAACACGAAGTCATAGACAAACTAGAAGCTGATGAAGCCGCCATGCGAGAAGTCGCTGACGCCACACTACTAAGTGTCCAAAAAGCTGTCGGTTTGCGTGCGTAACGTCATGGTTTTTCACTTCATTCCAAATCAGCAATTGGAAGAAGGCAATGTCACTAGCTATATTCCAACCACCAAGCGACCGGAGGAGCGTCGATGAGACTTGATGCCTATGTTGCGCAGTATTGGCCGGAACGGTCGCGGTCGCAGTGGCAGAAATTGATCGAAGAAGGGCATGTGTTCGTCAACGACGAGGCATGTACCAAAACAAGTTATGAGCTGAGCGAAGATGACGAAGTGACCATAAAAGCACCCAAACCACCTGTGCTCGATGGCACCATCGACGTCATCTACGAAGACGACCACGTACTCGCCATGAATAAACCACCAGGCATACTGAGCCATGCCAAAGGCATCATGCCAGACGAATTTACTGTGGCAGAATTTGTGCGGCGACACCTGAATTTTACACCTGAGACAAACGACAATCGCGCAGGTATCGTGCACCGGCTGGACCGCGATACGAGCGGTGTTATCATAGCCGCCAAAGATCAAGCCGCGCAGGCACTGTTGCAACGCCAGTTTCATGATCGCAAAGCTAAAAAGTCTTACATCGCCATTGTCGACGGCGTGCCCAAAGAACCAACTGCCATCATAGACCTACCAATTGGTCGTAACCCCAAACGCCCCAGCAGTTTCCGTGTCGATGCAAATGGCAAATCGGCCACCACGCACTATGAAGTTATCGGTAGTCGCGATGGCCGGAGTGTTATACGACTAATGCCACAAACTGGGCGCACCCATCAGCTTCGTATACACTTAGCCTATATCGGCACACCAATTGTGGGTGACCCAGTGTACGGTAACTCAAAGAATCCAGGTGGTCGCATGTATCTACACGCTGAGAGCCTTGAGATCACTATACCTGGGTCTACGCGCATGACGTTTGTGGCGCCACTACCGCACGATATGCAGGAGCTTTACGATGCCATTTGCACCTGAGATTGCGTTGCATCAGATAACGCGTCAACTTTGCGTGGCATTTATACGTGAGCCACAAACCGGGCTTTTGCTTCATGGTGCCAATGGAAGCGGGCTGTTAACGATTGCGTCTGGCATAGCCGAGGCACTCAATAAGCAGCCTGACGCGATGCGTATCATCACGTCTGAAGACGGCAAAGACATCAGCATCGACCAGATACGGCAGCTCTACCACGATACGCGCTCCAGCCGACATAACCACCTGACAATCATCATCGACGACGCCGATCGCATGAGTCTGCCAGCACAAAACGCATTTTTAAAATTACTCGAAGAACCGCCCGCACACGTGGTATTTGTACTCACTACACACTCGCCGCAGTTACTATTGCCCACGATTCATTCACGCGTGGCTACCATTGAAGTCCGCGCTTTGTCACGCCATGATACGGAGCGGTTTATAACTGAAAAAGGTATTGATGATCCGACGCGACGAGTACAGTTGATGTTTTTATCGTCAGGTCGACCAGCTGGGCTGGTCAAATTGATCGAAGACGAGGAGTATTTTACTCAGCGTTCGGAAATGATACGAGTCGCCCGAAATGTCGTAACCGGTAGCACGTATCAACGTCTTGTGGCACTTAAAGACGTCATGAATGATCGTGACAGTGCCATCGAAACGGTGCAAACCATTGGTCATATAGTCACCTATAGCGACAAGAAGTCTCACGGCGCACGTACCGCTAATCATATGGCTGTCATAGCTGAGACGATCGACAAATTACAAGCCAATGCGAACGTACGACTGCAGTTGCTCAACCTCGCACTTCATCTTTAACTGTGATATAATGATCGACAAATGTACGGCCTCATACTTTTGGTGGGACTTGGTGTGTGGATACTCTGGTATCAGAAAAAAACTGATGAAACCGGAGAAGTTTTCTCTTCAAAATTTGCCAACCGCATGGACAAATTGTGGTCTGTCGCGCAAGAAAGCATAAAAGACCGTAAATATTTACGGGCCGAAAAGGCCTTACTTACGATTTTGCGTGTTGATGAACGTAATGCAACTGCCTATAACCGTCTGGGTATTTTGTACGCCAAACAGCGTGCGTACCAAGACGCTATTGAGTGTTTTGAAATCGCGCAGAGTCTTGAACCTAGCCCAAGCAGCCTGCACAATGTCGGTTTAATTTACTATGAGACTGGGCAGTATGAGAAGGCCGTGCTAGCGTTTCAACAAGCGCTCGAGACTGAGAGCGACTTAGCGGCACGTCACATTGCTCTTGCCAAGGCGCAGGAAAAACTAGGTAACACCAAAGCCATGATTAGTTCACTCGAACGTGCTGTCGAGCTAGAGCCAAACCAGCAGAGTATTGCGATACTTGCCGATGCCTACGACCGTGACGGCCAGTCAGAAATGGCAACAGCTATGCGCGAAAAGATCGCCAAAGTGATCATTCCGCATGGCGC
>JBAQIV010000006.1:0-3040 GCA_049289035.1 Saccharimonadales bacterium (SeqCode)
CCTGCGGTAAGGTTATTGACACCCCCCGTACCATATGACTGGACGGCCGATGAAGCGAATGCTGTTGGGTTCAAACTGACGAGGCCCATTTTGCCGCTTGCGCCGGCATCACCACCGGAAAGTAACAGCGTGCCGCCATTGCCGCTGCCCAAACCAGCGCTGCCCTTTATGGTCAGCTGGTCGCCAGTCGTATTACTCGTGGTTTGTGCCACACCCTGGATGACATTCGTGGCGCCTACAGTACCGATGTTTATAGTGCGCGATGCTAGGTTCGTTGTATTGGCGCTATTGCCGATAGAAACCGCTGCAGTCGTCGTACCCGTACCCACATTGACCGCGAAGTTACTGCTCACATTGAGGTTTATGACCGCTCCAGAAACGGTGGCACCAGCCGTAGCCGTCAGTAAGCCACCGAGTGTACCTGCCCCGTTAATCTTGAAGCCAGCTGTCTGGGTTGTGCCCGTCTGATTTTGGATGAAGTTGTTACACGCGGTCGTTGAATTATCGGTACATATAGTAGCATTGCCCGCTAATGCTGGTATGGTCAACGTGTAGGCGCCCGTTTGAGTGGCAGAGGCAATAGTGACAGTGTTGGCATTGGCTGTGGTGGCTATGACTATCTTCCCGGCTACTGGGTTAGTTCCACCATTGTAGGTACCTACTTCTAGTTCACCGTTGGTGGTATCTACGTTCATGACACTGACACCATTGGCGTTTTGGATGTTGAAGGCAGTGGTAGAGTTAGCTTGTTTGAAGCGGATGTCTAGGCCACCTTGGGTCATAGACTGACCAGCGTAGATGGTGTTGGTGCCGAGGTCACGGATGGTGGCAGCGTAGGTGCCATCGCCGGTGAAGGTGTTGTTGGAGAGGTAGTTGCTGGCAGCCCCAGCACCAGTTATGTTAATAGCGTAGCACGTGACTGAACAGTCTGTGTCGGTGATATCGTTACCAGTGATACTGTTGCTTAGCGATGCATTCAGCATGTATATACCGTTGTTATTTGTCGAACCATTATCGTGAATCTTGTTACCTGAGATTGTGTTGTACGATGCAGCATTCAGAGTTATACCGTAGTTATTGCCCTGAGACGTGTTACCGGTAACTGTGTTGTACGAAGAAGCGTTCAGGTATATGCCTGGAGATGAGTTCCCTTGTGTTGTATTAGTGCTTATGGTGTTGCCTGTGCTGCTAAATAGATAGATACCCGCATTGCTATTCCCTTGAGCGGTATTGCTTGAAAGTGTGTTGTTGTTACTCGACAATGTAAGGTAGATACCGTATTGTCCGTTCCCTTGTACGTTGTTCGTGCTAACCGTGTTACTGGTTGAGCTTGAGAGATAGATACCGCTTGTTGTGTTGTCCTGTGCAGTGTTCCCCGTTACGGTGTTATTGGAAGAGGAGCTGAGGTTTATACCATGGCCACCGTACCAACCGTTTGACCACACGCCCACTATCTTACCGCCTTGTACAGCTGAGCTACCCGTTCCAGAGCCAACACCATTGAAGTAGATACCATTCGTGGCACCACTCGTCTGGTTCGCTTTGTTTCCGTCCAGGCGAAGGTTCTGTACGACAACACCCGTACCATTACCACCGGTTGTGGTGTTGGTGACGGCATTGATACTCGCATTGAAGCTATTTGGCAGCGTAATAACTGTGCCGCGGCCCGCTCCAACCAAGGTCGTGTTGTTTGGCATAGATACAGAAGCGTCTATGGTGTACGTACCAGCGAAGAGGTACACTTTGCCGCTCTTGCGTGCCCCGCTTATAGCTGAAGCTGGGTCAGCCCGGCTAAGTGCGTTATTTATTTCTACTTGGTCACCATCACCAGCTGCTACCGTATCTCCATCTGCCACATAGTCAGCAGCTGCTTTATCTGCATCTGATGAGTTGCTCGCGGCTACGAGGACAGCTTCGCTTCTATCTGCCTGCCACTTACCATTGGCGTAAGTGAGGAGTTGTTTCGTGGTGGTGTCGTAGTAGACCATACCTTCGGTGGGGCTTGCGGGACGGGAGGCGGTGTTGCCGCCGGTGATGGTGATGGATTGGCCAGATGCAAGGACAGTGTCTTGGTTCAGGTTAATACTCGTCGCATTCGTCGTCCCAATGTTCAGAGCAACGGCAGTGGCGGTGTCTAGGGTAGGAGTAAGGATGCTGGTGTCAGCTCGGCCGGTGCCGCTTATCCAGAAGTTGGCGGTTTGAGCTGAGGCGTTCTGGTTCTGTATGCCACTGGTTGAGGTAAGACTGCCACAGTTGTTTAGGCTGGTGCAAACGTCTGCATTGGCAGTAAGGTCAGGAATACTGAGGGTAAAGCTTCCTGTGGTTTGGGTAGCAGAGGAAAGGGTGACGGTGTTGGCATTGGCGGTAGTAGCTAAGACTATCTTCCCGGCTACTGGGTTCGTACCACCATTGTAGTTACCTACTTCTAGTTCACCGTTGGTGGTATCTACGTTCATGACACTGATGCCATTGGCATTTTGGATGTTAAAGGCAGTGGTAGAGTTCGCTTGTCTGAAGCGGATGTCGAGACCACCCTGAGTCATAGCCTGACCGGCGTAGATGGTACCGGTGCCGGCGTCGTTGATGGTGGCAGTATAGGTGCCGTCACCGGTGAAGGTGTTGCCCCCGAGGTAGTTGGTGTCGGAGCCAGCATTAGATATGTTTATGGCGTAGCAGCTTGCGGTACAGCTTGTGTCAGTGATGTTGTTATCCGTGATGGTGTTTGAGTCAGCAGCCGAAAGATATATGCCATTATTTGTCGATGTGCCATCACCATTGTTATTGATGCTGTTGAGTTTGACTATGTTATTGGATGCACCTGAGATTAGGTATACACCGTACGTATTTGACTCGACCGTGTTGTTAGTGACGATGTTTTTTGAATAGGTCGAAATGAGAATACCTGCAGTGCCACCGCTCACAACGTTATTGGAAATGATGTCCGATGGAGCAATAACAGATATGCCATAGGCATTCCCTGTTACGGTGTTGTCCGTGATAATATTCAAGCCGTTTGTGCTACCTCCAAAGTCATATACAC
>JBAQIV010000007.1:0-7106 GCA_049289035.1 Saccharimonadales bacterium (SeqCode)
TCTAGTAATTGATCGACCAAGTCATTCGGTGTTACAATGTGTAGCAGTAATGCGGGTGTAGTACAACGGTTAGTATACAAGTTTTCCAAACTTGGGACGGGAGTTCGATTCTCCCCACCCGCACCAATTCGGAACAAGTACGGAAATTGCCGCCCTCTGGGGCGGTTTTTTCTCTGGCCGCGCGCAGCGCGAGCCAGCTGATTTCTTGGGGGGAGTTGGGAACTTGGTCGTCATTTATGACGACTTCTTTTTGTCGCATTTTCAGGTTCGACCCGAAGATTTCGAGGCACAAGGATTTTTTGGCGGCAAGGTCATCACTGTTTGCGATTTTACAGATAGAAACGGCAGTTTCTATCCATGTTTTCATCGGTTCGACCCATATTGAAACGCCGAGTGCTGTTTGCTCGATTTGTTCTTGCAAAAGTTTCTTTTTGCCCAGTATTTCCGCTCGCTTGGCTTGGTATAGTTCGCGCTCGACGTCGCCGTCTAGGTAGCTATCGAGTAAGCGTTGCAACTTCTCGGACAACTGCGCGATAGTGGCTTTTAATGCGTCGGTTACGGTTGAGTAGTCGGCTTTCTCTTTGGTTTCGTCCTCGCGCAACAGCTCGCGCAGTCTGTCCGCCCATGCCGTCGGCATGGCATACTTCTGCAATAATGCAGATAGCTGCTTGTCCAGCTCCTCGGCTCTGATGTGTGGCTCACGACAAACAATTGTTTTGCTCTTGCGAGTGCAGCGATAATACACGTAAGTATGCACATTGCCGTTTTTCTGTCGCTTGACATGTCTTTCAGCGGTATACATCATGCCGCACGAGCAAGCCACCAAACCGCAGAGCGGCAAAGGGTCGTTTGTCGCTGGGTGTGGCTTGCCGCGCCGCTCTAGAACAACTTGCACTTGGTCAAATAAGCGCTTCGAGATAATGCCTTTGTGTTTTCCCTCATGAACTTCGCCTGTATAGCGAAAATGTCCGTAATAAAACGGATTAGCCAACATACGCTTGATACGATTTTTATGATACGGCTTTTTGCCTGTCGTCTTTTTGCCATTCACTTTGCCACTGCGCGTCTGTATGCCTTTGGCATACATAAAATCTGCGATTTCATCTAGTCGTTTGTCACCACGAGCGTATAGCTCAAAGGCTTCGCGCACAATCGGGGCAGTTTTCTTATCTACTTTGGCTGTTTTAGTGCGCAGATCGTTGTAATAGCCAACTGGCGCAACGCCCGGCATTTCGCCGCGACGGACTTTCTGTCGCAAACCTCGTTTGGTATTGACCGATAGATTATCTACATACTGCTTGGACGAGTTAAACTCGTTAGCCAGCATATATTTGCCTTGCGGCGTGTTCTCAAACCAAAAGTGTGGGAACTTGAGGTCAAGTAGTACATGCTCATCGAGCATGTAAATAATTTTTCCGCTATCTATGCTGTTTCGCGACAACCTGTCGGGCAGCCATGCCAATATGCCGCTGGCTTCGCCAGCCTCGATACGCTCCAGCATTTTGTTAAACTTTTTACGTCCTGGCTTCTTAGCGGTCACTTTTTCAATGACAATATCGGCGATCGGCAGATGGTACTTGGCTGCATATTCCTTTAGCTCGTATAGTTGCGCGTCTACTGATAATACCTGTTTGTCCTCGACATCTGTCGATTTACGAATGTATATGAAATACCGCACCTCACGCCCCCTTTCTTGAGACACTCAAAAAGCCGCTTCGCTGCAATACAAAATCAGGCGAACCTAAAATTGTGCGAAACGGCTATTTGAGTGGTCAAATAGAAAAGTCGCCCTGATGATTTTGTATTGCACTTACCATTATACCACCAAGTAGAGGACGCGGAGCGTGTCGGCTACGGCCGACATCAACAAAAAGACCAGGCCGCAGGCATGGCAATTTCCCAACTCCCCCCAATAAAACAGCTGGCTCGCGCTGCGCGCGGCCAGAGAAAAAACCGCCCCAGAGGGCGGCAATTTCCGTACTTGTTCCGAATTGGTGGCTCTATATTCCAAAACTCGAACCTATTTTAGCACGAAGTGCTGAAGCTCGCCGCTCGGCCGTGCTGCAAGCACGGCCTCAAACCCACGCGCCCTAGGCCACCCACGAATTATCCATCTTGGGCTGGCCACAGCCAGCCCCGATCCCCCCGCCGAAAAAAGAAAATGTTGAGTGGGTGGTGTGGGGTGCGTGGGTTTGAGGCCTACGTTTACAGTACGATATCTAGCTCGCTAGTAAACTTGTCTATCTTTTCTGCGTTACCGCTTTTGATCGCTTCAAACAATGCGCCGTAGCTCTTAGGCGTAATAAACGTAAATTTATAGCGTACGTCGCTGCCGCGCTTCTCTAGCTCTTCGTTGATTATCTCAAAATGCTTTTTTGCCCACACATTCTTGCCTTTGTTTTCCAAATAGTCATGCTCCTCATCACCGCGCAACTTTTCATCGCCCTTGACCTCGGCAACTATGATACGATTACCAACGACTATGAAGAAGTCAGGATTAAAATTACCGAGTTTTGAGTGGTGCGACTCCGATCGCCACGAAAAGTTTATGCTATAGAACCCGATATGCGACGACTTCACCCATTTGTCGATGAACGACACATTATCCTTGTTCGTCAGCATCTCAATAAATCGTGCCTCTGGCTTAGAGTCGGCAATAGCCAGATTGAGTGGCGTTTTGAACTCATATTTGTTCGTAATAGATATCACATTAAAGCTATTCAGCCTATCCGACAACTCGCCGTAAAATTCCTTTTCCTCATTCGACACAGTGTTTATCGTTTCGCCAGTTACAAACAAGTACTTGTCTTTATGTAAGCTCGATGCGCTCGCCGAGTCGTACTGTTTGGTATCGCTCGTCTTTATCTCTACAAAATGGGTTGGTACGATTTCAAACCGCGCCTCTGGTATCTCAACAGTCTTTTGCCTGATTGTATTGAGCGCCTGCAATAACTTCTGGCGTGATTCGTCAGTGATGACGTTACTGCCACTTTCTGCTAACGAACGCTCGATAATTTCTTTTAGTTTTGTAATCGGGTATTCTTTTTGGTATGCTTCGGCTTCGTCGGCTTCACTCAAACGATCAAACATGGTCTGCGCCATTTCATCGACCGAGTATGTTTTATTGCGGAGCGTCGTTTTCCATTTCGTGCTTGCACCGTTTGCCGCCAGCTCATTAAACTCAACGTACTTTTCTTCATGCTCTTGCGTTGTCGCAAGCGTGACATATCCCTTCAGAAACAGATTATCAACAGGCTTTTTCGTCACGGTTTTAGTCTTTGGCCGTGGGTCGTACTCGACATTCAGTAACTCAAAGTTATATTCCGATTCCGGCACATTACGGCAAATAATCTTTTTCTCAAACTCCAATACATCATTTACTAGGCCTTGTACCGCGCCAGCCCAGGCCTCGTGATTAAACACATCTACTTTTGGTTGTCCGGCAGACATCGGCCAACCAATCGGAATACGCAACCCACGCCCCATAACCTGCGCGATTAGGAGTTTTGAATTAAACGCGCGTTCCTCATGAGGCACTATTTGAAATACGCGCTTCACGTCCCAGCCCTCTGTAAGCATAGATACCGAAAAGATATACTCGATCTTGCTCTCGCTGCCATCTACGCCTCTCAAGCGATAATTTTCCCTTGACCGACTATGCGCAACCAATACCTTTTCATCTACTTGCTCGTCACTCAGTCCTTGCGACTCTTTCAGGAACTCTTTGAAATCTGTGGCGATAGCGTCACAAGAGCGCGTTTTTTGCGCAACAATAATTGTAATCGGCAAAATACCCAAGCCTTTTAGCTCGTTTACTTTTTCATTGTGCCTATTAGCAATCAATTGCCACTTCTGGTTTTTGTCGCGCAGATCGTCGGCCTTTGCAACATATTGAACACTTTTCACATAATTATCTTCGATCGCTTGGCGCAACGAATAGCGGTATAGCACGTCAGGGAAGTAATCATCTTTTATGTAACAAGTACCCGACACGCCAACGATATACTTAAATCCGAACTCTGGCGAATCCAAAAATGCTTTCCACTTTCGCACTTCTTCCGGTTTTTCAGGATCGCCGCTTTCGTTGCTATATACATGATGTGTTTCGTCATTAAGCACTAGTGTGCGTGCGCCCTTGCTGCTCAAAGAGTCGCGGATGGATGATGTAGCGTTTTCTAAAATCTGATGATAATTCTCGACACAAATCGAACCGGCAACCACCGACTCCGAGCCATTGATAATCTTTGGCGCAGGCGCTCCTAATAACGCCGCCAGCTCCGTATCACTTGCAAGCTCTCTAAACTTTTCGAGCAGACCGTCCTCGATCGTCGTTGATGGACACAATACCAAAACTCTGTCCACTTTTCCCTCGGCAAGCATTATCGCCGCCAAGCCATACAGCACGTAGCTTTTACCCGTACCAGTCGCTAGATCAAGCGAACCGGCCAACTTATCAGGAAATGACAACCTCTCGCGGAATAACTCAAACGTCTTGAACTTAGCGGCAAGCGCCTCATTATTACCATTTTGCCAGTTTTCATGTGCCAGTTGCTCTAGATTCGCATACTGCTCTCCCAGCAAATAACGCAGCGTCGTCCAGATTGCCTCTTTCTGATATTCGCGAGTGCCGCATAGCCTACTTACGAATTGGTCGTACTTATCTTCGCTCCATACGGCAGGATCGACGTTATAGGATACGTTTAGCACCAAATCTTGGTTTTTTATAGCGATTCTATCGCTCATCTCGCACTCTCTTTATCTATGATTACGCGAACTTCGTTACCAAACTTATCAAGAAATATCAGCATGGCTTTGTCGACAATCTTATCGCTCGCAAAGTCTACTACTTGCTCGTCAAAGTCTTTTGCATACTTCACTTCGTCGAGATCAAACACGTCACCATCATAGCTATAGTCGATCATCAGCATAGAAAAACTGTCCCAGCCGTGCATTTCATCTTGTCCGCGATTGCGTGTTTTGCCCTCGAACTGCTTGATACGCAATTTGCCATTCGTTATTTCAAACTCCAGGTCTGGCAGCTGTATAAAATCAAAACCGACTGCCTCGATACCGTCATTGACATCTTCGCTGTTGCGCGGCTGGTTGATAGCGGTAAACTTGCGCTTGTGCAGTTCTGCGATAAACGAGTACGGTATGCGCAAAGAGTAGTAGCGCACATTGTCTTTCTCGATGTAATCTTCCATGAAATCAAAACAGCCTTTGGGCGCAATAATGAACACGTCGCCGTCTACGCTTGTACCAATTCGAGCATGGAGATCATCAATTGTTTCGGTGGTGATTTTTGCGTCGGTAGCATGAAAATCATAAATCCACACGCTCTGGCCTTCGCGCTTACCGTCAAATGCAAATCCTCTCACCTTGTGAGGGTCGTCTATGCAGTTGAAAAGTTGCAGCGCAAACAATCGCCAGTTAGTACGGTCAAGATTGCGAATCGTAGGAAAATCATACAGCCCGGCGTTATAGAGAATAAACGGCTTTGCGTACAGTTTCTCTTTTGTGAGATTATCTGTGAGATTGAGTAGCCTTTTCTGTTGCGTATAGATAGAGAATTTGCCGACATCACACGATATCCAGCGTCGTCCCAGCTTTTCAGCGACAACGGCAGTTGTTCCCGAACCAGCAAAACAATCCAGTACGATATCGCCCTCATTGGAGCTTGACCTGATAATTCTCTCTAAAAGCTCCTCAGGCTTTTGCGTGGGGTAGTCCGTTCGCTCCTTTGACATAGGGTTGACTGATTGTATCTCCCACACAGAGTCAACCAGCTTACCATCAACCGTCAAAATGATATCGTCCTCGCGGCTTGGCTCTCTGCCGTGCGTTTTGATAAACCTTTTTACATAGCCCGAAAACTTCGAGTCATCGTATGGGTAATTTGTGCCTACGATCTCATTCTGGTCATTAAAATATTGCTTCCAGCGCTTATAGTTAGCGTCGGCGTCCGGATTGCCATCACGCTGTGGGTAAAATATCGACTTCGAGCCTTTTGTATACACCAGTAAGTTGTCGTGTTTCTTCGGATAGCTATTTCTTGTCTGGCCAACGTATGTTCCGTAATGCCAAATGATTTCATTCTTAAAGTGAGATTCGCCAAATATTTCATCGAGTAACACTTTTGCATAGTGGCTTTTGCGCCAGTCTAGGTGTAGATAAATCGAGCCATCATCGGCCATTATTTCTTTGAGTATGACCAATCGACGGCGCAGCCATTCGAGAAAATCAGCGCCAGCAACTTTATCCTGATAGGCTTTCTGGTCTGCTCCTGTAACCTTGAAATCTTTGCGCGTCGAGAACGGCGGGTCGATATACACGAGGCGCACACCGTCCGTACCGTCGGCATTTTTCAGTTTGCCGTCTTTCTTATCTTCGACAAGTCGTTTGAGTACTTGTAAGTTGTCGCCAAAAACTAGCTTATTTTGCCAACCAGCATAATTTGCCGGTGTATTAAAATTGCCGACTTCTTGTAGTGGCACTGGGTCTACATCAGCTAAAATTGCCTCGGCGGTTTGTTTGCCGTAATAACTTAGCTCGTATTCGCGCTTTTCGCTGGGGAAGATAACTTTTGCCCAATCGGCAGGAATCTCTTTGCCCTGTTCGGTAAAGTCTATCGCTCGTTTCAGTAGATCAATTTGCTGTTGCTGCTTACTCATAACACTTGTTTTCTGCGGACAAGTGCCATGAAATAAAATGACACCGTGTAGTCCACGATGTCTTAGGTCGTTTAAGCAACAGCACGACGAGCGTTCTGTGTTTATCCTACACGGCGTCATTCAAACGTCGTGCAGGCACAGCATGTGCTGAGCTTTACTGTTGCTTTAATAACCTAAGACTCTCCTATTATACCGTAAAATGAGTATTCTTTGTGCAAAATGTTACAACGTTTGCGCTTTTCGCCGACTTTCGGATTGCAGGCCGATAGGCAGCGGCCTGCGGCCGCTCGCTCGCCGCTCCCACCGCTTTAGCGGTGGTGAACCCACGCCCCACACCACCCACTCAACATTTTCTTTTTTCGGCGGGGGGATCGGGGCTGGCTGTGGCCAGCCCAAGATGGATAATTCGTGGGTGGCCTAGGGCGCGTGGGTTTG
>JBAQIV010000008.1:0-2677 GCA_049289035.1 Saccharimonadales bacterium (SeqCode)
TATTTTTACACAACCAAGCAGCGACTATACAAGCAATCGGGCATCTTGCAATCGGGCATCTGGTAGCCTTGCGCGATACCTATTCACCTGTCATAGTTAGCTCTAGACACCTACCCAACAACAACCAAAGGAGGTGAGGTCGGTGTTGCAGTTTTTCGACAGTCTACCAGACCCATGGAATACCATCGCGAAGTCTGTGGTTGGGATCCTCGGGGTACTTATCGCCGTTTTCACTTCCATGAAAATGTTCGCGATCGTACCTCAGGATCACCGCGCCATGAAGACTCGTTTCGGACGAGTTGTCCGTCACCGAGATGGCAGCGTGCGCACCTACGAACCAGGTGTCATGTGGCTTGTGCCGTTTTTTGGCGGCTGCGAGCTCGTCGACACTCGCGAGCAACACCGAGATCTCGGCGTAATCACCGTCGAACAGGGCCCTTACGCCTTGCGTATCGTGTCGCTCCACTTGGTTGTCGTGGTAACGGACCTCTACGCATTTCGGTACGTGGTCGACAACCCGCTAGCAGTGATCAATGCGCTCGCACGTCAAGAATGCCAGCGGCTCTTGCGCGACAAACCAGCCGCGATTGCATTGACAACGTCTGACTTTAGCGCCGAATTTGCCAGTGCATGTTCACTGTACGGGGTATTAGTGGCCCGGCTCATCGTGGACAACGATGTGCCCGACGCGCGCATGGCGCTCGCGGGTGCCGTCGCAACCCACTGCTGTGCTGCCTCCGGTCCGGTCGTCGAAAGTACGACACTGTGACGCAACCGCGTCGTGGTGCCACCAAAAAGCCCGCGGAGAAATCCGCGGGCTCGTCATGTTTCGATATATTTTTATGTTTATGTGCGGGCGAAGTGCGCAAAGGCGCGGTTGGCTTCGGCCATGCGGTGAGTGTCTTCTTTTTTCTTGTAAGCGGCGCCGGCTTCGTTGTAGGCGTCGACTATCTCGGCGGCTAGGCGTTGGTCGTACGGCATGCCGCTACGAGCACGCGCTGACTGCACCAGCCACATGAAGGCGTAGTGTTGCTGACGGTGACCCTGAATCGGGAATGGAATCTGATAGTTAGCCCCACCGACACGACGACTCTTCACTTCAAAGTTGGGCTGTATATTGCGGAAGGCTTTTTCAAACACCTCAAGTGGTTCTTCGCTTTTTAGTTTTTTAGCAGCTGTTTCGAGTGCGCTATAGACAGCGCGTTCGGCAATGTGTTTTTTGCCGTCGAGCATGCTTTTGTTGATGAGGCGCTGCACCAGCACTGATTGGTATTTGCGGTCAGGGTTTAGTTTGCGCTGGAGTTTTTTGGTGACTTTACGTGGCATGATTATTTGCCTACCTTTGAGCGACCAACGAGTATACCTCCGGCTCCCTCAAGTAACATAGAAAACGTCACTATTGTAGCGTGAGCTGACGGTGAAAAAGCACCGAGCAACACTATTAGGACAACACCTGCAAGCATACAAGTTAGACCACTAATTAAATATTTAACATTCATTATTTGCTCTCCTTTTTCGCACCGTACTTGCTACGGCCTTGTTTGCGTTTTGCGACACCTTGAAGGTCAAGTGCGCCACGAACTATGTGATAGCGCACACCAGGTAGGTCAGGCACTCGGCCGCCGCGCACCAGCACGACAGCGTGCTCTTGCAGGTTGTGGCCTTCGCCGCCGATGTAAGCCCAGACTTCTTGGTGGTTCGTCAACCGAACACGCGCAACTTTGCGAAGTGCTGAGTTTGGTTTCTTTGGTGTCTTGGTTGTGACACGTATACAGACACCACGTTTGAGTGGGGCGTCTTGGTCGTAATAGCGTGTTTTCAGCGCATTGTGAATGCGGCCGAGGTGCGGTGATTTGCTCTTTTTGACCGCAGTTTTGCGCGGTTTGCGCACTAGTTGATTGATTGTGGGCATTAAAAATCTCCAGTGGATTTTAGATTATGGATTTTAGATTTTAGAAGAAGCGCCAATGATTTTGTGATTTCTTCCAAAATCCAAAATCTAACTTCTAAAATCTACTTATTATGTGAGCCAGGCAGCAAACCCGCTCAGCATGTCTCGTACTATTGTGGGAGTGTACACAAATTCCCAAAATATTCGAGAGGAAACTCACTTGATATTTTACATTATCTTATGAAAATTGACAAATGTTGCGCGATGTGTAAAATAATTGTATCGCTCAGAGTGGGCGACACCCGCCAGACAGGCGGAGCACATCATCAGGAGGTGGTCCTCAGTGACCGCAGCAGTTCAGACCGCACCGGTCGACACCAGCACAGCCCCGGCCATGCCCTCCCCTGAGAGCGTGTCGCCCAAACCTAGCAAGTCCGTCGTACTCGATCTGATCATGGCTGAGGCCGGATGCACTCGCTCCAATGCCGGCAACGTCCTCAAGTGGATCGACGGTCTGGTCAAGCGAGCGCGGGCGGCCCGTTACGGGCTGGTCTACCCGACGGCAGAGGAGCTTCGCAGTCGGAACTACGCGATCTTCGACCAGATCATGCCCCACGGAGAGGCATCGAAGCCGGGGTCGGCCCATGAGGCTGTCGAGCGCTTCTTGCTCAATCCCTCACGCGACGAGATCGGCCTCATCCACGACATGACGGACACGCCGGACAACCCGAGCTACTGCACCGTCAGAGTGTCTCTCGGCGTCATGCGCTAACCCCCCTCCATACC
>JBAQIV010000009.1:0-30550 GCA_049289035.1 Saccharimonadales bacterium (SeqCode)
CATATGGTGCACGCAAACGACCGTCGTTGTTTTCCCCCGCAATGCTACCACCAAGTTTTATGACTGCACGGAAGTACTCATCCATCAGTTTAAATACTTTTTGACGGTCACCTAGTTTAGCAAGATCAAGTAGTGGCATAACATTCAGGTGTGCGTCGCCCGCATGGCCCCATACAGCGAGGTCAAGTTTGTGCTTGGCGCTAAGCTCATTGATAGTACCAAGTAACTGCTCAAATTTACTGGGAGGCACGATCACATCGTCGATGATAGGCAGCGCCGCATCCCCGTCCTTCTCGTGCGACAAAAGTGCGCCGGTGCTTCCACGCACTGCCCATATCATTTCTTGTTGTTCGACATCTGTTGTATGGATCGAAGCGGTCGCAAGTTTGCTTATGACTTTATCGGCACGCTTGGCCTTTTTGTTGCGTTTGCGCGAATTGTCATCGTCGAATTCTATAAAAAGTATGCCAGCAGGAATACCCATCGCTTCGTCAAATATATTTGCCAGTATGTTTGTGCCGCGTTCTTGCTTTACAAATTCTACGACACCACGATCAACCATCTCAAGACTGCTTGGGTCAAGTACTACAATTTGCTCGATGGCTTCAGCGAGCTTGCTCATGTCATCAAATGCCGCAATTACCACGTCTGTTTGTGGAGCATGCGGGGCGAGTTTCAAGATCGCTTCAGTGATGATGCCTAGCGTACCTTGCGAACCGACAAAAAGTGGCGTCAAATCGCACGAACCATCTTTTGCAATGCAGTCCAACAAATTGTAGCCAACATTGTCGCGTGCTAGGGCGTCAAATCGCTCAGCGTAATACTTATCGAGCGCATCGAAATGATCTTTGCAAAGTCCATCCACCGCCCGATAAATTGCACCTTCAAGCGACGGCAAACCTTTCTTTTTTTCAAGCTCTTTTTTGCTTATTTTGCCGGTCTGGATCACTTCACCGTTGGCCAATACGACTTCGAGTTTGTCGACCCATTTGACGAGTGAGCCGTATTTGATCGATTTTTCACCAGCAGCATTGTTCGCGATAGCGCCACCGATCGTAGAGTATTTGTAATTTGCTGGGTAAGCGGGGAGAAATAAACCGTGGGTGTAGAGGGTTTCTTGCAGTGATTTGAAGTTAAGCCCAGGCTGTACTCGCACCATACGCTGTTTGGTATCAAGTTCCAAGATACGGCCCATGTGCGCAGTCATGTTGAGTATGATACCCTTGCCGATTGCGGCACCAGTGGTGTCGGTGCCATTGCCGCGTGGAGTGATCGTTAGGGCATGACCTTTTTCGGCTAACTGCCAGGCAAAACGTGTCACTTTACGAATGTCGTTTGTCGTACGCGGATAGACCACGAGACTCGGGGTCAGGGTCAATATACTGCCGTCTCTCGAGTAAAAATCACGCACTTTTGCACCAGCCAGGACATCTCCGGCTATATGGGACTGTAAGTATGACGCTACTTTGTTCACTGTTTCCTCGCTTTTATTGTACTTATGATACCATGTCGCTTACGTCTTGCCGAGACTTGCAAGTGACGCAGAAGAAACGTATAATACTCGAGACCGATAGGTGTCGATGTGTGCGCGGACGTGGCGACTGCGTGGGTAACGCAAATTATGTGTAGACGCACGCGTCTAGCGGTTCCGCCAACTATACATTGACGTCCGAGAACGACGATAAACTTCGATAGTACATATGACATTACAGGTGCGCGGACGTGGCGGAATTGGTAGACGCGTCAGCTTGAGGGGCTGGTGAGCATTGCGCTCGTGGAGGTTCAAGTCCTCTCGTCCGCACCAACGTTAAAACCCGGGATTCATCTCGGGTTTTAACGTTGGTATGAAGAGTCTTGAACCGACACGTCGTGGAGGTGAGAACTGCCAGTGGCAGTTCGGAAACGAACCTTCCGCCGAAAGCTGTGCTTTCGCCCGTGAAGTTCGGGGGTCGCCATAGGTGACCAAGTCCTCTCATCCGCACCAAACGAAGTAACCGACTACAAGAGTCGGTTTTTTCGTTTGGAAGCCGGCTGCTTTTCTCACAGCACTGCGCTACACCAAGTCCTCTCGTCCGCACCTACGGCGACGCGTAGCGCCAGCCTTTTTCAGCTGTCCATAATTCGACCATACGATACCGATCATAATGATTGACTACTGCACTAGCAACCTGTATAGAACCACTCGCATCTGACGTTACATAATGAAGCTGGGGCTGATACAACGCGATAGCTGGTGCATCATCAAGCCACGTCGTAACAAACAGATCATATTTGGGCAAACGGACATTTGGCTCAAGTCGAAGTTGGGCACTTGAAAGAGCATCGCTAGCCAGTGTCGACGTGTAGTTCGCCAAATTGAGACCGCGCGGATCAGCCTGAGACGCATGCCAATAGGCATATACGTCGGGGTCGGCACCAAGTTCAAGCTCATACACCAGCGCGTCGTATTGGCGAGGCAACAAAATAGTTTGTTGGAAGTCGTTGGGTTTGACCACTTTCACCTCGACCGTTGCGCCAATTGCTTCCCATTGTTTTTTAAGCACATCGACGACGACCGGGTAATCGCCCGAATCAGCTGTAACAAGTGACAATGTCATGGGTTTGCCCTCTTTAAAACGCTTATTACCCTGTAACTTCCACCCCGCTTGATCGAGCAACGCGGCTGCCTGTGTACTATCGTAGCTTGCTTGTTTTTTGGCTGCTGTCACTACTAACTGTTCTCGCGTCAACGGGCCTTCAAGTGGGGTAGCATAGCCATGCAGCGCCTCCATGAGCGCCGTACGGTTAGTTGCCATGACAAATGCTTTACGAACTGTTTTGTCACTAAACAGTGGTGAGTCATTACGCAAAAACGCGTACATACCGTCAAGTACTGGCGTACGATACGCTAGCGAGGACGGAACTTTTTGCTGCACTTCATGAAGCTGCGCACTTGTCAGGTCAGTCGCGGCATTGATCTCCTGCCCTATAAATGATTTTTTGATCAGCCCAGAGTCTTTAAAAACATGAAGTTGCATACGATCAAGTTTGGGCTGTCCACGAATATAACGCGGGTTGCTCGTGAGATACACGATCATACGGCCTTCGTCCGGGTTGATAATCTGCAGCCTTGTAAACGCAAACGGTCCGCTCCCAATCGGTTGACGGTTAAAGTCATTTTCACGTAATCGTTCGGGCGGAATAGACCCCAATATATGCCGCGGCAAGATACCAAATGTCAACGCATGCGGAAACGCAGCATACGGACGGGCCAGATCAAACGCCACGCTATGATCGGACAGTTTGACGATTTTTATCTGATTCCAGCTACTATAAAGTGGCGAACGAACTAACTGGTTTTTGATGAGATTAACCGTAAACACTACGTCGTCAGCCGTCAATGGGTGATCGTCATGCCAGCGAAGACCCGACTTTAGGTCGACTATATACCGGCGGCCGCCATTCTCATTTCGCCAACTATCGGCAAGTTCGCTACGCAAATGACCAGTCGTATCGTAGCTTAAGAGCCCAGAGAACACGAGGCGAGAAGCTGATTGTTCCGCTGGTGTCCGTGCCAGAATAGGATTGATCGTCTCCAGCGGACCAATCACACCCTCGGCATACGTGCCGCCAGCCACTGGTGATTCAAGTGAATACGACCGCTGATACCCAAAAAGCTGAAATATACTGATCGCTATAATCATTGTAACAGCCATCAGCCAGCCCAGCATCTGGCGACGTACGGCCTTAATACTATCAAAACGCTCGACGATAAATGTCCGAGCATGCTTGAGTGATTTGGCTTCTAGCTTGCGTGCGCCACGACGAATTTTGGCACGTGTCGGACGCAAAGTCCTAAAACTACGCCACCCTTTTGTCGGTTTTTCATCCATACGGATTATCCGATGAGTAGCCCCGCCAATATGGAGATAACGAAGAGCACGGCAAGTACGATAGTGGCTTCATGGAGGCTTTTGTCGAGGCCCCGCCTAGAGGTGTAGAGTTCACCAGAGCTACCAAAACCAGCGCCAAGCGTGGCGCCGCGCGCTTGCAGTAGTATAAACAAGATCATGATGGCACCTGATGAAACTGTGACGATACGCAATATATCATTGATTGACATTGATAAACTCCTTTGGGCGTCTGTACCGTTCTATTATACCGCTAAGCACGTAATTTGCTAAACTTATGATTATCCCGCTCATGATGGCACCTATAAACGACATATGGATAGACGGCACAAGTTTGATCGCAATATACACGACGATGCCGTTAACCACCAGCATAAAGAGCCCGAGTGTCAGCAAGATAGCGGGCAATGCTAACACGATAATAAACGGCCGTAGCAGCACATTGACAAGCGAAAACATAAAACCTGCCAGCAGAAACGTCGCAAAACCAGCCGATGTACTGGCAAAATCACTTGTCGAAAGTAGCCGCACAGCGATCCACAATGCGACAGATTTTACGACCCAGCGCAAGACGAAAAACATAAATTGACGCTTCATCACCGATGATTATATCATGAGCGTTACCTACTTACTATGAAACCATGCATCGATTGTGGCGCCTAGATGAGGACCAACCACCGCAATTAGCTGGTCTTTGCTAGCGAGCTTAACACCTTGCCCGCTGCCAAAACTTGTCATTAGTTTTTTGCGAGTAGCCGGACCGATACCCGGTATGTCGTCGAGCAAACTTTTGGTCGCAGCCTTCCGCTTTAGTGTGCTGTGGTAACTCACCGCAAACCGGTGAGACTCGTTGCGGATACGCTGCAAGAGTTTGACAATGTGGCTATTTTTCGGCAAAGTGACCAATACAAAATCATCGCTTCGCTCTACGCCCGGTCGAGCACCATCATCGACATAGCTATATACGTATTTTGCCTCGAGCGCCTTACCGCCGAGAGGCATAGCATCTGGTTCGTCAAACGGATTTTTTTCACGCGCCCAAGCAGTCACAGCGTCGATTGCAAGTGTCACATGAGACCGAGCGGTGTGTATGACAATCTGTTCATCACGTTTTGCCAGCCCTATTGCCGGTACCGTTTGGCCAGCTTCGTCAAGCGCATCGAGCGCCGCCGCCAGTTGGCCTTTGCCGCCATCGATCAATAGCAAATCCGGCATCGGCCAGTCCGCATGGCGACCACTAAACCGTCGACGAATCGTCTCATTCATATGCGCAAAATCGTTATTACCAGCGAGCTGCATCTTAAACTTACGGTACTGACTCTTGTCAGCCAAGCCGTTTGAAGCCACTACCATACTCGCCACGTTATTGGTGCCCGACATATGCGATATATCGTAGCCTTCGATACGCTTCGGTACGTCAGCCAGGCCAAGTAATCGTTGCAGCCCTATCAGCCCCTGATCTTTACTCAGGTCCATAAACTCTCGATCGCTAAATATAATTTGTGCGCTTAACTGCTTAAGGTCTCGTAGACGATTTCGCAACACCGCCGCCTGTTCATACTTATGCTCGGCGCTCAGCGCTTTCATATCACGCTCAAGCTCGCGAATAAGTGTTTTGCGTTCACCTTTAAGGTATCTTATAAGCTTTTTAAGCGTTCTCTTATAGTCTTCGCTTGTTGTTTTAAATGCCTCAACACCAGGGCATAATCCTATATGGTACTGCAAACATAATTTGTTCGGCATACGTTCGTGCGTACTATACGGAAACACTTTGCGCAGGTATCGCAAGGCCTTTTTCACCGCATAGCCGTTATAATACGGCCCAAAATACGTTGCGCCGTCATCCAGGGGGCCACGAGTGAAGGAGATTGCCGGGTACGCGTCGTTCATGGGTATACGTACATAGGTTTGGCTTTTGTCGTCGCGCAGTAGTACGTTGTAGCGCGGCATATAGCGCTTGACCATTTCAGATTCAAGAAACAACGCATCCAGTTCGGTTTCGACGGTTATCCAGTCGGTATCGGCTATCTCGGCAATCAGCGCATCGGTCTTTACGTCACGCACCCGCGATGCTTGAAAATACTGCCGCACACGGTTACGCAAATTTGCCGCTTTGCCGACATAGATCACCTCGCCACTGCTTGATGTATGAAAATAGACTCCCGGTTCTTTGGGGAGGGCACGTAGTTTGTCGCGTAATATATCAGTCACGTGTATTTATTTTATCAGCTCAGCAAGTTTACGCGTTGTTGTCACGTTACGGATCGTCATGCGGCGATAAAGCGGCGTGCCTGTGATTCTAAGCAAACTACCTTTTGATTGGTTTTTCCGTGAGATGTTCATGACAAGCGCGCCAGGCACGTAGCGCATTGTTTCGACGTCTGGACGGTAGCCGATACTTTGCACTATATCAGGTGAATCGACGTCAGCAAACAAAAACGCTACGTCAGACTTTTGCTCAGTATCATTCGTCCATTCGTGTGGGATAGCCTGTACAACAGGGGCGAGCTCCGCCTGGGATAACACGATCATATCGATTGTAAAACCAAAATGCGCCGCCATGTGTTGTCCGATCTCCGTTGTAATTGGTTTCGAAGCTGACGAAAATATCACGTTACCAGAGTTTATATAGGTCGTTACGTCAGTAAACCCCATATCTTCAAATATCTGTCGTAGCTCTCGCATCGGCACCGTGCGATTGCCGCCGACATTGACCCCTCGCAGTAAAGCCACATACTTCATACAAACAGTATAGCAAATTTACTATCTTGCATTACAACATAGTATGTGCTATATTGTAATGCAAGATAGTAGAATACTGTCGGAAAGGACTCATGGAATCATATACGCAACTACTCAAAGGCATGCTAGACGGTGGTATATTACTAGTTATAGCGGCCCGTGGTGAGATTTACGGCTATGAACTCAGCTCTACCCTGGCGACATATGGCTTCGACACGGTACGCAGCGGCAGCATTTATCCTGCCCTACTGCGACTTGAACGAGATGGTCATATCGAATCAGAGCTACGTAAATCAGACAGTGGGCCACAGCGTAAGTATTATAAAATCACGCAAAAAGGCATACGATATATGGATCAATTCATCGATTTTTGGCAAACAACGAATAAAACTATTCAAGAACTTATAAAGGAGGCTCTATGAAAAATAATCAGCAAGAACTCAAGGAGCTCGTCGCACAATTGCAACCCGACAACACAATGGTTTTTAATTATATCGAAAAATATATAACAAACTCTGCACTATACGATGAAACGAGTAGCCATGCCCTGCTGATCGACATTGCAACGCATTTTGTTGAAGCGCAAAAACAAGGCATTAAGGCAAAAGAAGTCGTCGGCAACGACCCAGCAAAATACTGTCGCGAACTGGGCAACCATATGCCCCAAAAGCATGGTTCGTACAACCGTTTAGTTGGATTTGCGGTTGCATGGACAGCCATAACTATGCTTGCCGTTATATCCAGTGTATTAAAATATCAGGGTAGTTATCAGCCACTTCTCCAGGCTGCATCACTTGCCCTATTTCCAGCAACGCTAGGTATATTTGCCGCTCTGACTTTACGAGACAATGCAAATAAAGCAAAGGTAAGCTCACCCATCACACCTAGCGCCGTACTCATTGCTATGATCATAATTTCCGTCGCCACTTTTTGGGTCTTCGGCTTTGTCATAACTGCAACAAGTCTGTCTAGTCTGATTATGTCGGCTGCTCTAGATGGCGTTATAGCAGTCGCATTTTGGTACCAGGTAATTCAGCACCGTGCAATCAAATAGCAGGCCGAAGCAATAGATACCCCCCCTACATATGCGTCTTAGACTCTTGTAGATGATCCTTCTGTCAGCAACTCTTTTACGTATACCCCAGAAGCGGCTATGAACCCGAGCGCCATCGCAAATGTCAGCCACGGATTATCCTCTCCCATTAGTGCACCACCAGTAACAATTGAGATGACTACACTCACAAGCGCAAGGTTTGCCTGAACTTTGCGCTTTGTCTTTATGGCGTACATAATTGCATGTGCGAGCAGGCCCAGTGCAACTATGACGTGTAGCGCCAACACCGTCCATACTATGCCAGACATATCGTCCAGCTTAAATTCCGTCACGGTCATGAGCATAACCCCCAGCACGAATTCTGCTATCAGCATACCCAGTAGGTTCTGTAACAATTTCTTTGTCGTCATATATCCCCCTTTGTTATCACTATGCCGCCTGGAGAGCGGCAATGTCAATCTTTTTCATCTGCATCATTGCCTGTATGGCCTGAGGGCGGCCACCCATAAGTTCTCCCATATTTTTTGGCACAATCTGCCAGCTGACACCAAACCGATCTTTGCACCAGCCGCATTGTTCGTTTTCAGGATGCGCTGAGAGTTTTTCCCAGTAGTAGTCAATTTCGGCTTGATCTTCACAGGTCACCATGAACGACACCGCCTCATTAAACCTATACTGTGGTCCGCCGTCGAGACACATAAACCGTTGGCCATCGAGTTCAAACAGACCTGTAATGACCCTGCCGCTCATATCTTTAAAATGCTCATCGAGCGATTCGTCCGGGTATCTTTCGACATGTACGACGCGCGAATTGGGAAAGATGCTACAATAGTAATCCATCGCCTCTTCAGCCTGCCTGTCAAACCATAGAAACGGTGTTATTTTTTGGATAATTGTCATTGTTTACCTTCTTTATGCGATTTCATCTTACACGCATTTTGTATCATACGTCTGAGAACCTTAGTATCAACCTGGCTCAGTGACTTGATGTAGAGACACCCCTTACCTTTTCGATGCGGACCGAGCGTATCAAGCAGCGCATTATTCTCGGCCGTTTCATCATAATAAATCAGCCCATAGAGCACGAGCTCGGCTTTGCGTGGTGAAAACCCGATTTTCATCCACTCAGCTTCTTTGCCCGAAGCGTACCTGTACGTTTGTGTGCCGAAGCCAATGATACTCGCACCCCACATCGCAGGTGCTTCGCCAGTTACTTCAGACATTATTTTCAGCAAAGCTCGCGCATCATCTCGTCTGGTAACGTCATCGACCGATTCAATAAAAGCCACGGGGTCTGCTTGGTTTCGCTTCGTTTTAATCTCTGCCATCATTGCTCCTTTTTCGCTACAATCTTTCCTCTATCACCACGACGACTTCGTTCCCGACAGTTTTACCAATTTTTTTGAGTACCGCACCGGTAATCGGCAGCATATGCACTCCTCCGCCCATAGCCATAAACGAACTTTGAAACGGCTCGCCGTCAAACGTCCCTCGTACTTTTACGGCACCTTTTGTGCCAAATACTTTCGTGGACTCTGGCCATATAAGATACGTCCAGCCGCCTTTGTGCGGTGACTTCTGTATAGTCGCGGTAAACTGTGCGACAGACATTATTTGACCAGCGTCATAACCCAAGCTGCGAGCATGAGACGTACGAGTGCTTCGCCACTCATAATCGCAATTTGCGGCCATTTGTAGTGTTTGGGTGTGCGACTAAATAGCACCGCTGATACCTGCGCTGGCATCACGAAACCGAGCCAGACAAAAAAGGCAAGTTTGTAAAACTCAAGGCCCACGTTGAGACTCAGAAAATGCGCAAGTACATACGCCGAAACCACTGTCACGGCGAGTTGGATTGCATACGTTGCACCCATGTCTTTCATGAGCGCCTGCTGTTCGGCCTTGCTCAGCTTGTTAAATCCGTGGATTTCACCCCATTTTTTCTGAAACGGCACGCTATACCAAAACGCTCCGACCGCAAACATGATGACCGTCCCCGCCACTACGTCCCACACATTGACTTCCATACCTCTTTCCTCCTATAGTGTTAATTCATTGACGCGGTGAGCTACAACGCGCCGGATAAGTTCAACTGGTAGTGGCTTTTCAAGTGGAAATTGCACCGAACCCTTACCTTGCTTGTAGGTGGAGAATTCATTTTTAAATGCCACATGTGTCGTCGGTAGTGCATACAAACCGATATGGTGTGCGTAGCCAGCAAAATACACTAGTGGTTTACCGCGGAGTTTGTACGCGGGCATACCATAGGCAATCGATTCGGTCGCCTCAGGTGCACACTCCGATACAATTTTTTGTATGGTCTCCAATCGCGTTCGCACTTCGCCGTCAAATTGTGCAATATACGTATCTACCTCGTTCACGACTTTTTTCACACTCTCATTGTAACAGATCGTGTAGCTCACCCTCGAGCACCTGCTGCGGCCTGGCGCCCACAAGTTCTTTGACGACTTTGCCATTTTTAAATACTTGCATGTTGGGGATACCTTGCACGCTGTATTCCTGGGCTAACCGGCCATTGTCAGCTGATTCTTCGACGTTGACTTTGACGACATCAAGTTTGTCGTCAAGCTTCTTGCCGAGTGCTTCGAGAATCGGTGCCATCATGCGACACGGAGGGCACCAGACCGCCCAAAAATCGACGAGCACAAGCTTGTCGCTTTTGAGGACCTTTTCTTCGAATTGTTGCTGAGTTGTTATGTTATGCAGTGCCATATTATAAATACCTCCTAATACTTGTTAATAATTGCTTGGCTTCCTTGTGTGGTCGCCTGGTATCGGCGCAGGCTTCAAGCGAATCCTCGATAATCAATCGTTTGAGCGACTTCACCCCACCCTCTACTGCATTGATTTGCTGCAATACTTTATCACAACCAGCGCGTCCCTCGCCTGACGCCCTAGCGAGTGCTTCGAGTTGCCCAATTATCTTGTTGATTCTCACTTCATAGTTCATCGGTATTTCTGCTCTCTGCTTCTCCATTACTTTCTCTTAGTCTTCCCACCTAACCATCTTGCGATTTCTCCACGCTCCTCCGCTCTTCCGCTCTTTTATTATGCTCTTTTGCATCTTTCCTCATATACTATACTGGAGTATAGTATAGATTGTAAAGTAATTGTCATATGACAAGGAGAGAGGCGTGAGCAAACGAACTATCATCGCAATCATCATCGGCATGGCTATAATTATCGGTCTCGTACTATGGGCATCGGCCAACCCGTCCCGTACTACTGGCTCGTCCTCCCCTAGCCCGACACCAGTAACCCTTGCGGCAGGTACCCATTTGTACGACGTACGTACGACCGAAGAGTACGCGGCCGGACATGCCCAGTTTGCTGACAACTGGCCACTCGCTGATATCGAAGCTGGCAAATTGCCCAGCATCGAAAAAGACGCAACGATTGCTGTATACTGCCGTAGTGGTAATCGCTCGGCCCAAGCTAAATCACTCCTCGAAAAAGCTGGCTTTACCAACGTAAAAGACATCGGCGGCCTCGACAAACTCAAAGACTACGGCCTCCAAATCGTAAAATAATGCACTCACACTTTTCTATTTGTTACTGCCAGATTTTTCCTTGCTCACGATACGCGTACGGTACTCGTCTGCCATCATAAATGTTGTCCTGTCCTTTACCCTGTCAACAAACAATATGCCGTCAAGATGATCAGTCTCATGCTGAAACACATGCGCGACAAACCCATCAAGTACCTCCATGTGTTCAACGCCATTTTCGTCATACCACGACGCATGAATTTTCTGGTAACGCAATGCCCTGCCGAACAGCGTATCGTTGCCACGACCCGCGCTGATACACCCCTCCCACATGCCCACTCGCCTGCCTATACCTTCGTAACGAGGATTGATGATAATGCTTTCGAATCGTTCGCGATCAGGCCGATTTTTGGTAGGCTTTATCGCGATTAGCGCCAACGCCTTGCCTACGCCAACTTGCGGCGCAGCCAAGCCCACGCCTGATGCTTCTTTTTCGACTGTGTAACGCATGTCGCTAATCAACTGCTGTACTATGTTTGATCCTATGTCGGTAGGATTAATTGCGGCTGCTTTCGTACGTAATATCGGGTTACCAAACCGTGTGAATTTCAACGTTTTAATAGGTGCGGTAGTTTTATTCATATTTTGAGCTCCGCTAGTTTTTTATCTATTTTCTCGAGCACAAGATCATGGTCGAACACATTATTATCATGCAGTGTTATATCAGGCTGATAGTGCTCGAGATATCGCTTCAGATGAATCTGCTGGTCGGGGATTAACGTGTACAGCCTCTCTTCACTCGTCGTTGGCGTATCACCACGTGCACGGATAAGCTCACGCATTTTTTCTTCGGACAGGTCATAGGCAATTGTAAATTGTTCATACCCAGCTGATTCAAATATCGGCAAGATCCTATCAAAGTACCAGGTGATTATACCGTCTCGAATAATGAGGCCGTTATGCGTCAGTGCATCAAGTCGACGATACAAACTCATCGAGTATTGCCACGTGATATGATGTAGCTCATCTGTCCCTTTCAGCTCTGGATATTTTTCAAGCAAGACCCGTTTGATCCCATCGTTTTCAAGTCGTAGACCATGAAGCTCTTCGGCAATTTTACGAGCCAGTGTGGATTTGCCAACCGCACTACCGCCCGCAAATACCACGAGCAGCTTAGGATTTTCGACATGAAGATTGGGTAAGTGAGCAAAATAATTTTCGTCCAAAAACGTTTCGATTGCAGGGTCTATACCAACATCTGGATCGTTTCTATAACGAGGTGAAAGTTTTCTCACTAACTTGCTCCTGGTGCGCCACGTTTGTAGCTAAGACCGATCGACTGCGGCTTGTCGAGTGAGTAGTTCGTAGCGTCTATCTGCACCATAGCGTCGATATGGTCTAGCAAAAATTCGTATATGTATGCCACGTCGGCCAGCAACGTACCGTCGCGGGCGCCAGTCGCCAACTCATCACGCGTGAGCCATCGTATATCAGCCGATTCATCAACGGCAACATGGCGAGACGGCAAGCCGCTTGCTACAAAGGCATAGCATAGATCGCTATGATAATGATCGTTGCCGACATTGTGCGTGTTCACCAGTAGCGGCGTTGGGTGCGTCACATTGCCTGCTTGTTTTGGGCGGTCAGCGGTGTATTGCACCACAGTAAGTTCATATGGGGTATAGCCGCTTTCTTCTTCTAGCTCATGCGCGACCGTTTGCCACGGCGTTTCGTCAAGTTCAATATGCCCGCCAATTTGCATGAGCACCTCAATCTTTTTATGAAAATGCACTAGGTATTTCCACTCGTCATTTTCCTTGCGCACAATGTAGGCGCTGACGGTCATATCGTGTTGATTGGGTTGTGTATGAATATGCGGCATTAGACTAATGAGCCTTTACGACATTTTTCACTGTGAAATAGCCTATCAGAATCTTGTTTGCAATCTTCACATATCAGCACTAAGTCGTTGCATTCGGGCAGGGCGCAGTTTTCGTAGTTGCTGGTTGCACCGCTACAGTGGATGCACTGGCCGATCGTTTTGGCATGGTCGGAAAAATTCATGCCCATGCGGCCATCGAACACGTACAAGTTGCCTTCCCATAAGCCGTCGTCGCCATAAGCTTCACCGTATTTGACGATGCCGCCGTCGATTTGGTAGACGTCTGTGAAGCCGCGTTGTTTCATCATGGCACTGAGCAGTTCGCAGCGCACGCCGCCCGTGCAATAGCTAATAACTTTTTTGTTTTTTAGCTCGTCGTATTTGCCACTGTCGAGCTCACGTTTGAAATCGCGCGAGGTGCGCGTGTCAGGCACAACAGCATTTTTAAATTGGCCGACTGCCGCCTCGTATTGGTTGCGGCCGTCAAAAAATACCACGTCGTCACCAAATGTTTCAACCATAGCATTGACTTCATGCGGCTTCAAATGCGGGCCCGTGCCGACTACGCCCGTTTCGTCGATTTCGATTTCATCCCACGTTTCGAACGCGACCAATTCTTTTTTGACCTTCACGCTCATACGCGGAAAATTATCGCGCCCGCCGTCACTCCATTTCCATAGTATGTCTTTGAAACCAGGAAATTCTTTCGTCTTTTTGATATAGGCCTTGAGGTCTTCCAGTTCGCCGCCGACCGTGCCATTGATGCCTTGCGAGCTCACCAGTATACGACCGCGAAGACCGAGGCTATCGCACAGTGTCTTCTGCCACAGTTTCAAAGTTTCGGGGTCCTTGACGGGGGTAAATTTGTAGTAGAGCAGTATCTTTTGCATAGTTCTATTGTAGCGTATAATGAGGGTATGAGCCTCACAAAAGATGACATCGCTTTGCTGCGTGACATGATGGTCCAAACTATCATGGAAGTTGTGGGGCCGATGTTTGAGCAGCAAACCGAAGACTTGGGCGGACGGATCGATAAAGTTGAGGGTCGCATGGACAAGCTTGAGGGTTGCATGGACAAGCTCGAGGGTCGCATGGACAAGCTTGAGAACGAAGTGCACGATTTGCAGCGCGAGTTTCGCGACTTCAAATCCTACATGACTTCACGCCTTGATGCTCTGGATACCAAAGTTGACCACCTCGAAGAACTGTACAATCAACGTTTTGGTTACGTCGAAGAAGACGTCACGACCCTGTATCAGCTGGTGCAAAAACTCGAAGACGGCACTAAGGAAGAAAAAGTCTTTGCCGAAAAAGCCATCGTCAAACACCTACCCGCCATCTACCGCGCCGTCACCGCCATCGCCAAAAAATACAACCTTGACTTGTCGAACGCCTAAATCACCTGCTACACTATACAAAATATGTACGTCAGCACGTACCTCTACTCTTGGCTACGTTAGGGCACGCCTAACCACTAGCGAATCGTCACGATCGCTCTTATACTACATTACATACTCTAAGAAAGGATAAACGTGCCCAAAAGAAACACCGAACGCCCCGCCATACTCGTTCGAGCAACCCTCAGTCAATACTGGCAAGAAATCCGCAAAGACAAATTACGGTTTTTTGTCATGCTGCTGTTTGTTCCTCTTTCATCTTTGGTTTTTGACACGGTCATACCCTACTTTTTGTCGATGGCGATTGGCACATTTGCCTCACACAATACGGAGTTGATGAACCAATACCTATGGCAGGCAGGTATAGCGGGTATGATCGGCATTACGGTCAATATTATCGGTTTTCAACTAGCAGTGCGTCATGAATCATCAGTACGAACTCGTCTCGTAATATCGGCGCTGCGACGATTGCTCGCGAAAGATCAGGATTTTTTCGCTAATCAAAAGATTGGAGCACTTACAGGTAAGTTTATAGATTTTATCAACGGGCATATGGGTTTACAGGACTTATTTATCCTTCGTACGCTATCATTTGGCATCAACCTCGTAATAGGCGTCGTTATCATATATTTGCAGACGCCGTTACTGGCGTGGATTATCATTGGCCTATTGTTTGGACTTGGCTTTCAGATACGATATTTCCGCCTACTTCGCGAGGGTATGCGCGCCAAACGTAAGCGCCTCGTTGCAGAAGTGAATGGCACTATCGCCGACACAATATCAAACAATTTGACCGTCAAGACATTTGCCAGAGAGAATTATGAAGTAGGCCTATCGCGTCATATCAACCAACAGTATGAGCGCGTATATGTAAAAGATCTCCAATGGGTGTCAGTCGAAGGAACACTTCGTCACATATTGATGCAAACGATACAAATCATCGCCGTCGTGGTTATTGCATCCTTGCTACTCAAAAATGTCATCCCTCTCAGCATTGCGATATTTGCTGTCGCCTATTTGCAACGACTGGCGGCGCAGCTATTCACGCTCGGTGAGATCATTAATGGCTATGACAAGATATTTTTGCAAGCCACGCCCATGACCGAAATACTGCAGGAGCCACCGACAATTGTCGATCATAGCCATACCAAACTTCGCGTCACGCATGGCGAGATAATTTTTCACGACGTCAGCTATGCCTACCGCGACGCCAAATCTCAAGAAGTTATAAAGTCGCTATCGCTCACTATTCCGGCTGGTCAAAAGGTTGGTCTCGTCGGCATATCAGGCGCAGGCAAAACCACAATTACGAAACTTCTACTTCGTTTCGATGATGTTACGTCTGGCAGTATCTCGATCGACGGACATGATATTGCGAAGGTCACGCAGTCAAGTCTGCGCGAATCAATCGCCTACGTTGCGCAAGAACCGTTGCTATTTCACCGCAGCCTGCGCGACAACATCGCTTACGCCAAACCAGACTCTAGCGACAACGAAATTTTAGCTGCTGCCGACAAAGCCTACGCGACAGAGTTTATTGACAAATTGCCTGGTGGACTCGACACGATCGTCGGCGAACGCGGCGTCAAACTCAGCGGCGGCCAGCGACAACGCATTGCTATAGCCCGCGCGATTTTGAAAAACGCGCCGATACTCCTGCTCGATGAAGCCACCAGCGCCCTCGACAGTGAGAGCGAAAAACTCATCCAGTCAGCTCTCACCAAACTTATGCATGGGCGTACCAGTATCGTCATCGCCCACCGACTCAGCACCATTGCCAAACTAGACCGTATTGTCGTACTCGACCAAGGCCGCATTGTTGAAGATGGCACCCACGATGAATTACTTGCACGCGGCGGTATATATGCGAAACTCTGGGCACATCAGTCGGGCGGATTTATTGACGAAAGTGCTTGACATTAGCATAACTGTGTGTCAATATAAATTTTACTACTAAACGTAACGGAAAGGTCGCACGAATGATACTGTTCTTCAAAACACCTGTCGTTGCCCTTTTCGGCACGCGACACTAAGCTTTTAAAAAAGTTTACACCCTGTCTCTTCAAGCAATATCAAAAGGAAGGTAATTCTCCAATGTTCTTACTTAAGCGTCAGCGCCTACCGCTGACTTCGCCTGCACTCCGTTCTTTTCTGCGTTTTTGTCGCCCATGGTACGGCAAGATTGCTATGACGTCGGTAGTGTTCGTCATCGCCAACATCATGATTGCTGTCTTGCCAATCTTCATCGGCGCACTAATCGACACAATCAGCCAAGCGCACGTAAATAGTAGCCAGGCATGGCTATACGCCATCATCCTGATGCTACTGAGTAGCGGGCACGACATGTTGTGGCACGTCGGTGAGTTCGCATATCGCGCCATGATACTGCCGATAACGTTTCGCTACGAGTCGCATTTGTTTGACTCTGTCGTGCACAAACCATACCCGTATTTTGTCGATAAATTCACCGGCAAAATCGGATCGTACATTACCAACATCAGTGGCGAGTTTCGAAGCATACTCGACAACGCGCTGTTCAACTATATTGCGTCAGTCATTAATGTCGTATCCGTAATTTGGATCACCTCTCATGTCAACTGGCAGACTGGTGCGATCATAGGCGCATGTCTACTACTAATGCTCGCCATTGGCAAATACACGCTCGCCAAAGACATGGCCATGCAAAAGATCGAGGCCGATGCTGGCTCGACCAAAAATGGCCGCATCATCGATTCGATCGGCAACTTTGTCAGCATCAAATCGTTTCACAAAGAACTCAGCGAAATTGCCCACATCAACCACCAGCAAGACCTGACGCTTACCGCCGCCAAGAGATCATTCTTTTGGGGTATCGTGTTTTGGGCTTCCATGTCGGTGATCATACGGCACCTCATGTGGCCGGGCGTGATCGGCCTGAACCTGTGGATATTTCTAAAAGGCGATATATCAGTCGGACAGTTTGCGACGATCATTTCGACTGCCCTCATGTTTTCGCAAACCATCTGGGAAATCGTCTGGAATATCGCACAATTTGGCCAGCGACTTTCACGCATCAACGAGGCGCATCACTATTTATTTGGCGATGAAGTACTACCTCGTCCACGCAATGAGACAAAATCACTCGTTGCACGCACGACTAGCTACAAGCAGTTTGGCATCAATAATCTGACATTTGCCTACCCCGACAAAGTCGACACAGTCGTGTTATCGGGCATCACCCTGACAATTCGTCACGGCGAAAAAGTCGGCATCGTTGGACGCAGTGGCAGCGGTAAAAGCACCCTCGTAAAATTGCTGCTCGACCAGTACGAAACGCCCCATGGTACGTTTGCTTTTGACGAAAACTCTGTGTCGAGTCATCAGCTGAGTCACATGATAGCATACGTGCCACAGGACACGACATTGTTTCACCGCAGCATCGCCGAAAACATTCGTTACGCAGCTGGTGAAAACATTAGCCGCAAAGCTATCGAACGCGCGGCGCAAAAAGCCGAAGCTGATGAGTTTATTGTGAAACTGCCGCAAGGCTATGACACACTCGTCGGCGAACGCGGCGTGAAGCTTTCGGGTGGCCAGCGTCAACGCATTGCAATCGCTCGCGCCATACTAAAAGACGCGCCGATACTCGTGCTCGACGAAGCCACCAGCGCGCTTGACAGTGAGAGTGAGCTACACGTCCAAAAAGCAATCGAGAATCTATGGCACAACAAAACTGTCATCGCTATCGCCCACCGTCTCAGTACGTTACGGCATATGGACAGAATTGTCGTCATGGAAAACGGTCGCATCGTCGAGCAAGGTACGCACAGCGAGCTCATCGCACTGAGCGGCGTATACGCCAAGCTCTGGAGTCATCAGTCCGGTGGGTTTATCGAAGAGTAAGGAGACGTTTAGTAGTAAAACCCCGTCTGGTTTCAGACGGGGTTTCTCCTTGCTACGCGTGTTTATTTGCTGTCTGATTTTGCGCCGTCAACAGCTTCGGCAGTTGCCTCAGCACCCTGCTCGGCCACAACTTCACTCTCGTCAGTAGCGCTACCAGCGGCAGCATCATTTTGCGATTGCAATGCACTTGGTTCCCAGACGCTAGCGACGACCTGGTTCATGATGTTGTTGGCTTCGGCGGCCTCAATCTCTTCTTCGCTCATGTCTTCTTCGCCGCGACCGTCATCGTTGTCGACAATCTCGACGTTTTCTGGCACGATAAGGTCGCTCACGAGTATACGTTCACCGGCTTCTTTGAGGTGTACGATCGAGGCTTCGAGCGCATCTGGCAAATCAAGTGGTAGGGCTTTAACTTCGATCGACTCAAGTGTCTGAAGAATAATCAAGCCAGATCGTTCAGCTTCGCTTTCGCCTTCACCAACCAAACGAATTGGCACTTCTGCTTCGATCGGTTTGTTTTGACGCACTGCGTGAAACGACACGTGGTTGATCCGGCGTTTGACGTTGTCGACTTCGACATCTTTGATCAAGGCAATACGCTTTTTGTCACCAACGGTCATGTGAATAGGTGTATGTTTACCAGCTGCAGTATACACTTTGCTCATAACCACTTGGTCTACCTGTACGGCGACAGGCTCCATACCAGGGCCATATACAACAGCCGGTACTATACCATCGCGTCGTAGTTGTTGAACCTTTTTGCCGTGAACACTGCGTTCGTCGACTTTAAGGGTGATTTTATCTCCCATCTCTCTTCTCCTTTCCGAGAATACCTTTACGGAGTTTTGTAATTGTTTCATTATACACGAAATTTTTCCGTACTCCAAACTGTCTACTATTTTGTCGGATCCGATGAAATAGTAGACAGGTCTATGACGAGCTATGGCGCGCTGATCGTGGTACAATAATTCGGACATGGAAGCATTTATACACCTCATCACCAGTTTTGGCGTGCTTGCTATATTGTTTGTTATTTTTGCTGAGACGGGGTTGCTCATCGGTTTCGTTTTCCCAGGCGACAGCCTTCTGTTTACGGCAGGCTTCTTGGTGCAGCAAGGTATACTCGCCATCAATATCCACCTATTCGTGGCGTTACTTTTTCTTGCAGCGGTGCTGGGCGAAAGTACCGGCTACTTGTTTGGACGCAAGGTCGGCCGTAAATTATTTGAGCGCGAAAACTCACGGTTTTTCAAACGACAATATCTTATCCGCGCGGAATTGTTTTACCAAAAACACGGCGCTATCACGATCGTACTAGCCTGTTTCATCCCATTTGTACGTACTTTTGTGCCGATTGTGGCCGGCATTAGTCGTATGGATTATCGCAAATTCATCCCATTTAACTTGCTAGGGGCAGCGCTTTGGACGGGTAGCTTTACCTACTTAGGTTATTATGCCGGTGCAGTACTACGGTCGTGGGGTGTCAACGTCGAAGTTGCCGCGATTATCATCATACTGCTCAGCCTATCACCCATGATCATTCACGCGCTCAAAAACCGTGAACGACGACTGCAGTTGGTGAAAAGTGTGCAACATCAAATACGCACACTATTGCGGCGCAAGCACATACGTTAGGCCCCAACTTTTTCATTATTACAATAGATGCTGAAGATACTTGCCCGTATAGCTTTCGCTATTTTTGACGATCTGTTCTGGTGTGCCCGTTGCTATGACGGTACCCCCGCCCGCGCCGCCTTCGGGTCCCATGTCGATTATGTAGTCAGCGCATTTAACCACGTCGAGGTTGTGTTCGATAATTACCATACTGTTGCCAGTACTGACGAGTGCTTGAAGCACATGCAGTAACTTTTTCACATCGGCCGCATGCAAGCCGGTGGTTGGTTCGTCGAGGATATAGAGCGTCTTACCGGTCGCACGGCGTGAGAGTTCAGTTGCTAGTTTTATACGCTGGGCTTCGCCGCCAGAAAATGTCGTAGCGGGTTGGCCGAGCGTGATGTAACCGAGACCGACTTCCACCAGCGTGTCCATTTTGCGTTTGATCGCGGGTAGGTTTTCAAAAAACTCGGCGGCTTGTTCGACCGTCATATTCAAAATGTCACTGATGGTTTGACCTTTGTAAGTGATCTCGAGCGCTTCGCGGTTATAGCGTTTGCCATGACAGATTTCGCACTGCACGTACACGTCAGGTAAAAAGTGCATTTCAATTTTGATCACACCGTCGCCCTGGCAATTTTCGCAGCGACCACCGCGTACATTGAAGCTAAACCGACCGGCTTTGTAGCCGCGAATATTCGCCTCGGGCGTGCTGGCAAATAGTTCGCGAACAGCCGTAAACACGCCCGTGTAAGTCGCAGGATTGCTGCGCGGCGTGCGACCAATCGGACTTTGATCGATAACGATGACTTTGTCGAGATGTTCAATGCCTTCGATGTTGTCATGTGTACCGGCTACTTCCTGCGCACGGTTGAGCTGCACCGCTAGTTCACGTGCGACGATGTCATTGACCAGTGTCGATTTGCCGGACCCGCTGACGCCGCTGACAACAGTTAGTAACCCTAGTGGTATGTCGACCGTGATGTTTTTCAGATTATGTTCGCGAGCACCCACGACACGCAGTACTTTGCCATTGCCACTGCGGCGTTTTTTGGGCACCTCTATTTTGAGTGCCCCACTGAGGTACTTGCCGGTGATACTTTGCTGGTTGGCGGCAACTTGCTCTGGTGTCCCATAGGCACAGACTTCGCCGCCATGCACCCCAGCACCCGGCCCAATGTCGAGCAAGTAGTCGGCGCTACGAATTGTGTCTTCGTCGTGTTCGACGACCAGCACGGTATTGCCCAGGTCGCGCAAATGCTTGAGTGTGGCGATCAGTTTGTCGTTGTCGCGCTGATGCAAGCCGATCGACGGCTCGTCCAGCACGTACAGCACACCCTGCAAGCCCGAACCAATCTGTGTAGCCAGTCGGATCCGCTGCGCTTCGCCGCCGCTCAGTGTATTGGCAGCCCGGCCAAGTTCAAGGTAACTCAGACCAACATCATGCATGAACCCAAGCCGCGCGTTGATCTCGCGCAGTATCTGCCGCGCAATCACCATTTCGGTATCGTTAAGTTTCAGATCGTCACGAAATAGTGTGAGCGCATCGTCGACACTCAGGCCGATCACATCGGTGATCGACAGCTCATGCACTGTCACTGCCAACACTTCTGGTTTAAGTCGTGCGCCTTTGCATACCATGCACGGCCGCTCACGCATAAATCGTTCGATGTCGCGGCGCATAAATTCACTATCGGTTTCTTTGTGACGCCGTTCGAGCCCCGGTATCACACCCTCGTACGTCGTGTCATAATCACGCCCCATGCTTAGTTTCACCCGGTATTTTTCTGAGCCAGTGCCATACAATATTTTGTAACGCATGTCGTCGCTCATGTCACGTACGCGTTCATGTACCGTAAAGCCATGCCGCTCGCCAACCGCAGCAAGTTTTTTAACATACCAGGCGTCGCTATTGACGCGGTTAAACGGCCGCAGGGCGCCTTCGGCAATAGTCAGATTGGGGTTAAAGACAAGTTCTGGGTCGACTTCTAGTTTGCTACCGAGACCGGTACAATTCGGGCACGCCCCCATGGGGTTATTGAAACTAAATAACCGCGGTTCGAGTTCGGGTATCGCGACATCTGGGTGATCGACGCAGGCATAACGCTGCGAAAACATATGTTCAGCGTTGGTGTCGGCATCGAGTGCGATCACCATGCCGCTGGCAATTTCGAGCGCTTGCTCGACCGACTGCGCAATGCGCGTCGCCGATTCGGCATCGTTGACGACACGGTCGACAATGATTTCTATGGTGTGCTTGTACTTTTTATCAAGGTCTGGAAATTCGTCAAGCGTGTACACAACCTCGTCGACACGAGCACGGGCAAAGCCTAACTTACCGTATTGCTCTGGGATATGCGCAAACTCACCTTTTTTGTCGGTGACAATGGGCGCAAGTAGCATTAGTCGTTTGCCATCGCCCAGTTCGCGCACTGCGTCTACGATAGTCTGCGGCGTTTGCTTGTGCACCGTTTTACCGCACACCGGACAATGCGGCACGCCGATACGTGCGTAGAGCAAACGCAAATAATCATAAATCTCCGTAACAGTCGCCACAGTACTACGCGGGTTACGACTGGTCGATTTTTGGTCGATCGATATGGCCGGACTGAGTCCATCGATCTGATCGACATCGGGCTTTTCCATGAGACCCAAAAACTGCCGTGCATAGCTGCTCAAGCTTTCGACATAACGGCGCTGACCTTCGGCGTAAATTGTGTCAAAGGCTAGTGATGATTTGCCCGAACCCGACAGACCAGTGATCACCACAAATTTATCCCTCGGTATCTCAACTGAGATATTTTTGAGATTATGCTCGCGTGCACCTGTCACCCGTATAACTTCTGACATAACCGACCTATTATACCAGCGATAGCCTCGCTGTGTCACGATGGTATACTGGTGTCATGAAGCAGCGTCTAGGCCAGCATTGGCGGCGATTACCGACGACTATCCGACGACCAGTTGCACTTATAATTGGTTTTAGTCTCATACTGACCGCCGGAGCGATTGGTTGGCTACCAGGGCCGGGTGGTATACCGGTCTTTTTACTCGGTGTTTTTGTGCTAGCCAGTGAATTTCAATGGGCCGATGACTTTGGCCGCCTCATACTCAAGCTTATCCACGACATTGCCACGTGGTTTCGGCAAAAACCATTGCTCGCTATCATTGCCCTTGCCATTAGCCTCACTATCAGCAGTTACATAACATACTCACTATTACATCGATAAATCTGCCTACGGCACCCCCAATTTAAGACAGTGTAAACCATATCACCCCGCTAACCAAATCCTGCCCGGCTATTGGATTTTTTTAATAAATATGCTATTATATAAATCAGGCTTTTCCCTACCCGAGAAGAGGTCGAAGATGTTTAAGGTTTGGCTCAAGATACTCGTGCTGGCTGCAGGAATCTGGTGTTGGGCCACCATGATCATCAGCAGCTTACCGTCGCTGATCAGCGACATTCAGCTGCTCTGGGAGGTCAATACCTCTGCGAGGTTCGCCAACGCAAGGCCCAGCGGCTGGTCAGAGAGGAGCTACTTCAACGACCTGTACCTATGGCCAACTTTCTGGTTGGTCATCATGATGGCGAGCCTCGGCATTGCCATCTGGCTTGCAGCCGCACGGATTCTCCAGATATGGAGGTCGCGCAAGAGCTGAAAGAAGGGAGATCCAAGAGAGCCGCCACGAAGTTGAGCCCCACTGTACGCCAACGTGTACAGTCGGCGAGCCCCTTCAGTGGCGGCTCAATTTCGTTTAACGCCCCCATATGTTTCTGCGGCAATATGCCGTATTGGGTATTTGCTGCTTGTTTTGATGCCCTATATCTCACTTTAGGCGCAGAAAAAGCTGCTCAATGTACATATTATCATGCGAAATACTTGACTTTTTGTAACTTCTATGTTATCATAAGCACAATAGCACTAAAGCAGTTTTGTGGGAGCAATCTATGGTTAAAATGTCACTGGGTATTATTGTCGGTATCGCTTGTATCGTGGCGTTAATGCAACCTGACGTACTCAATGCAGCCGTTGCATTTTTGTTTGTCGGCGTCATACCTGGTACATCATACCGGTTACCTTTTTGGGCAACTATGCTGATCGCGACCATCAGTGCTCTTA
Organism: Saccharimonadales bacterium (SeqCode); assembly: GCA_049289035.1. Taxonomy (GTDB): domain Bacteria; phylum Patescibacteriota; class Saccharimonadia; order Saccharimonadales; family Saccharimonadaceae; genus JAPUDQ01. The sequence goes on from JBAQIV010000009.1 coordinate 24,095, forward strand.
TGCTGATCGCTAGCCTCTTCCGCCAGTCACTTTTGATCGGTGAGCAACGCGTAATCCCAGCTGAAACTGAAGCTTCTAACGCTCAAACGAAGAACACAAAAAAATCAGTCAAACACTATAGCAAACTGTACAGCAGCTTCAAAAAACTACTCAGCAAAAAATACTATCGCCCTGCCCACACTGCCTCAAGCTAAATCACTTGGCATGACCGACTCCGCCCATAGCTGTAGCTCTTCGAGTAAATATGTATCGACGCCCTGCCGCTGAAGTCGACTAAGGCTATCTAAATATGTAGGTAATTGCACCGACAACTTTTGCGTGCGATATTGTTCCCATTTTTGGTGCTCGTCGTCGCTTAGGCTTGTCGGAAATTGTCGTGCTTTGTAGCGAAAGAGTAGGTCTGTCAATCGGTCGTCGGCAAACTGTGGGTGAAAGTCAGCCAGCGTATCGGCCGTGGCGGCTCGTACCGCCGACAGACGCACTTTGTCGGCATCGGGCGTAAACCCGCTGTAGAGTTGATGCTCGACATCAGGTGACGACTCGTATGGTTCACGCATCTCGGCGGCTTCGCGGACTACCGCCCCAAACGTCGGGTTAGCCGATAGTACCGAAAGATGATGGCTGATGTCCGCCATGATAACGCCCAAACGCATCTGCGCCTGCTCGTCGAGTACACCGAGTGGCGCAATCGCCGGACAGCGATTATAGCTCAGTTCCTTTATCGGCAACCGCTGATAGCTGTCTTGTTCGCGGGCTGTTTTATCGGCAAACAATATGCTGGCAAGCTGCTTAGGCGACGCCTGCAAAAACGGCGATGGGTCATAGCGTAAGTCGTACACAATCACACTGCCTGGTTTGGTGCCGGGTGCAATCGGAAATGCCACGGTGGTTTTCTCAAATGCCGGATCATACCGGCCCGATGTATAGACAAACGGCTTGGGATCGTCGAGGTTAACCAGTTGTTGCACACTTTTTTTGTCGCGGATCGAAAACAAATAGTCATATAATTTGGGTTGTTTGTCGCGGATAAGCCGCGTCATATCTATGAGTACCTCGACATCACTGAGCGCATCATGCGCACGCGTGTGCGTCAGGTTGTTGGCGCGTCCCAGTAACTCGAGTTTGTTGACTGCCTTGCCTTGTTCGTCATTTGGCCACGCGATACCTTCAGGCCTCAGCGCCCGAGTCATACGCACGACATCGAGCATGTCCCAGCGGCTACGACCATCACTCCAAGTCCACTCATACGGGTCATAAAAATTCCGCCACAAGGTATGGCGTATAAATTCATCGTCAAACCGGACATTGTTAAACCCGACAGCAATCGTACCGGGCGTAAATATGTCGCTCATAAGTAGCTCACAAAATTCTTTTTCGCTGTAGCCGTCGGTTAGGGTCATTTGTGGGGTAATGCCAGTGATGGCAATTGCATCGGGACTCGGTAGTATGTCGTCGGATAACCTCACCATGAGATTGATCGGCTCGCCAATTGGCTGCACGTTCATGTCAGTTCGCTGCCCAGCAAACTGCATAATACGATCATCACGCGGGCTAAAGCCGCTGGTTTCGAGATCGTAAAAGAAATATGACTGAGCCATAGCTACCAGTATAGTAGATTTTAGAAATTCAATAGTAATTGATTTTGAAACAAAACAAAAAAGCCCAAAAAGGGCCGAGATAAACCTTGGGGATATAGTATCAGGTAGTAGCGCCTTAAGGGCGGGAGAGGAGTGGCAATGGCCGTCTCCTCTCCCGCCTGGGCTTAGGTTTACGACATCACGTGCTGCACCGGCTGGGCATCTCGGTTAAATCTTTAACCAACCCGTCGGCTCAGTGCAGCGCTAGTTGACCGCGTGGATCATTTTCCTCACTCTCCTTCATTCGATCCAGTATGGTGCGCTTTGGCGCGGGACGATAGCGCATGCCCCTAGGCCGACCGAGTCATGACCTACTCCTTCTTGCGTTTTGGCGAGTTGCCGACCACGATCAGGTCGCGGCGGCCTTGGGGTTTTCGGTGACGGAACCAGCACCCGTTCCGGTGGGATCGTGTCCGTGCGGCATGGTATCTCCTTCTGTAGAGCAGTGGCGCGATGGTGCGCCACTGCAAGGGGGTATTGCGCCCCGACCATTTTAGAGTGCTTGGACGGACCGTAGATGGTACGTCGCGATCTCTCTGGTCGAGCAGCAATGCATAGAGAGGGCTTATAGCTATGCACTCGTGCTCGACCAGTAGATTCTACTACCTGATACGTTAAGGTACCTGTCACGAAACGAATAGACGCCTCATGACGATACTTATATCATTCTAGCACTAATATATGTATTTGTCAACTATTTTTTCTGTATTTATGTTTTGTAATATTATTTCTCTTCCTGTGTACGCATAAACCGGCAGCTGCTATTATACGTATATGAGATACAACGACACCTCGTATCACCTACACCGCATGCTGGCGGTTATCGGTGCTGGCGGCCTGATGGGTGTCGTCGTATCAGCGAGCCATGCACTCGCTGCATTTGAACAGCTAGATGCTTTCGACAACAAAACTTCTCGACTCCGTCGTCAGCGGCTGATTGCAGAGCTGCGACGCCAAGACTTGATCGTCGAAACTCATGAAAGCGAGGGGCTTCGACTACAGCTGAGCGTCAAGGGTATCCATCGTTTGCAGCGCATGGAGATTGGACAACTAGATATCGCAACGCCTAATGCGTGGGACGGCCACTGGCACATGGTAGTATTTGACATACCAGCTTCGCACAAAAACGAACGGTATGTATTTACGTCGCTTTTAAAACGTCTGGGTTTTGTGATGATTCGGCAAAGTACCTGGTATCACCCCTACCCATGCAGCGAAGTAGTTGACCAGGTTGTACGCTACTGCAACCTGAGTCGATTTGTCACCATGGCTGAAGTAGTACGACTCGACAGCTCAACCCAGCGCACACTTTTGCGGCGTTATGCGCATCTCATACTGCCTTCACCTTAAATTTGTTTACTTTTTTGTCGGATCCGATAAGAAAGTAAACGACAAATGTGCTCATTGCTCATTCAGTGTAAACGGTTTAGTGTCGCCGATTTTCACGAGGTCACGACCAGTCGCACCGTGGCGCATGAGCTCATGCGTAATGCCGAGTTTGCCCATAATGTCGCGTAATCGGTTTACACTGTGGACGTTGCTAAAATCAGTGCGAGCTGCAAATTTTTCGATTTTGGCACCAGACACCGTGTAATCATCGTCAACTTTTGTCACCCTCCAGGCAGTGTCGCGCTCACGCGTCGGTAGCGAAATAGTTGGCACTGCATCAGCCGGCTCGGACTGTTGCTCTAGGGCGGCACATTTTTCGGCACGTACTTGTTCGACGGTGCGGTGCAGCGCCCGCAATAGCTCGGTTATGCCTCTATGCGAGGCCGATGAGATCGTATGCACTTCTGTCTGGACGGGTAAAACACGTCGAAGTGAAGCGACTTGCATAGCTACTATCTCAGCATCAAGCCCTTCGCATTTCGTGAGTGCAACTACTTCTGGGCGAGCCAGCAACTGAGGGTCATAGCGCTCTAATTCACGACGGATAGTGGTATATGCAGCTGCGACGTCATCGCTGTAGGCATCGACGAGATGCAAGACGACTGACGAGCGTTCGATATGGCGCAAAAATGCATCACCCAGGCCTTTGCCTTCGCTCGCACCCTCGATCAGGCCCGGAATATCGGCGATCAACAGGCTCGTTTCGTCGATGTCGGCTACGCCAAGATTGGGCGTCAGGGTCGTAAAAGGATAGTCAGCTATCTCTGGACGAGCATTGCTGACAACACTTAAAAATGTCGATTTTCCCGCATTTGGCAAACCCACCAGCCCAACATCGGCCAAAAGTTTGAGTTCCAGACGAGCCTCAAACTCGTCGCCTTTTTCACCCAGCTCAGCCACACGCGGCGCTTGTCGTGTCGAGCTTTTAAAATGCGCGTTGCCAAACCCACCATCACCACCGCGGGCTACAACACCCATCATGTTTTTTTCACTAAGATCAACAAGGAGTTCCTCGCCACGAAAAACCTGTGTGCCCACTGGTACGGAAACTACAATATCTTTACCGTCAGCACCGTGTTTTTGACGTTTGCCACCACTCTGGCCGTCTTCAGCTTTGACGTCTTTTTTGAAACGAAAATCTACAAGAGTGTTTTTGCGCTCATCTGCTAGGAATACGACATTGCCGCCACGCCCACCATCGCCGCCGTCTGGGCCGCCATGATCGACGTATTTTTCATGGCGAAAACTGACGATACCATCGCCGCCTTTACCAGCTCGAACCGAAACGAGTGCGTGATCAACAAACATAGAACAATCATAACAGAGGTTAGCATAGTTAGCTAATGAATATATTTGTAGCCAGCGGCCTGACCTGGGTCAAGTGTGCGATAGGTCATACGGTTCCACATGCCACCATAGTTCATCTCAGAAACCGTCACGGTACCGTCAGTACCAATGCTTTCAACCACGGCGACATGACCCCAGCGGCCGACGTCGGTTTGCATCACTGCCCCCACCTCTGGCGAGTGGTCAACTCCGTAGCCAGCAGCTTGTGCAAAATAGTCCCAACTTGAGGCGTCGCCCCATAAACCACCAACTGGCCGTCCGAGTTGAGCCCTGCGATTGTAGGCGTACCAGGTACAATACCCGTAGTCATAGCGATTACCAGCAGCGGCCGAATAGGCATACCCATATGGTGCAGCTGGGCGTGACGGTGCAGCCCGCTGAGCTTCTGGACGTTCGGCTTGCGGCAGTACACCATCTGGTACGACTATGCGCTGGCCAGCAGTAATGCCACTGACTTCGAGGTCGTTATAGGTAACGATACGGTCTTTGGTAGAAGCGTATCGCTCAGCAATTGTGTCGACCGTATCAGCGCCTTTGACGGTGTACACGATACCGTTTACACCTGGGATAATTAGCGTTGCACCTGGTGTGAGGGCGTCGTTGACAAGACTATTTGACCACTTGAGCGTTTGTTTTGTAATAGAAAATTTATCAGCAACTGTTTGCGCGTTGTCGCCGGCTATCACAGTGTATTCGGTGATACCGCGATGGCCCATACCCGTTTGAACAATTTGCGGCTTCGACAAGATGGTATCGCTCACCTGCGCAAGTTCGCTTTTAGCAGCGAGAGAGATCGATAAACTGGAAGCAGCAGGTGCGACTGATAGGTTGGCGACCTGAGCAGTCGAGGCCGCTAACTCGGCAGCCTGTACTTGGTCAACTGATGGAGCGATAGACTGAAGTGACGCACGAGTCGTGTCGCTGTCTTGCTTTTGAATTGGCGATTGATACCCGACAGAAACCACGCTTGCGACCAACACAAATGCAGTTGCATACGTCATAAATGTCGTCAAAGATTGCAAACGACGACGATGCAATTTGCGGGTAGTGCCGGTCGACGATATCATCTGCGTAGGAGTACTAATACATGTTCTCCGTAGTTAGCATACATATTAAACTATGTGTACGTGTCTGCATTGCAGATATACACAGTGCATTTACCATTGTATCAACTATTGCATGTAGAGTCAATTCATGGTGTCATACTAATTACGTAGCGACCTCGCGTCCCCTTGCACCCGCCCTCTACTGCCTATCACTAAACCCAACCAGACCAGGTGCTTGTGCGGCAGAGGCATCATCTTCTGAGCCAAGGCCACCAGCTTGTTCGGGCAGACGGATCTTCTGACCTGGGCGAATGAGATGTGGATTGGCAATACCATTCATTTGAGCCAGTGTATGGTAGTCGGTACCATGGCGCTCGGCGATTTCACTGAGCGTGTCACCAGCAACGACGGTGTAGGAACCACCGCTACCGCCAGCACCAGTACCGGCAAGGGCGGTGTTGTTTGTGAGGTCGGCTGATCCACCAGGCAAACGGATGATCTGATGGGGGTGAATGAGGTTGCGGTTATGGATGTTGTTGAGTTCTACGAGAGTATCGACGGTTGTACCAAATCGAACGGCTATTTCACTGAGAGTGTCGCCACGTTGGACTTCGTAGGAGTCGGTGCCAGCCGGGAAGTTAGCCGAATGGGAGCGCTGAAGAGGTGGGTTTGGTACGGCGCCAGAGTTACCTGGTTCTTCATGAGAGCTACCACTACCACCGGTACCCCCTGATACGCCAAGACCACTAGAGACTGTTGTCGTCTTTGGGGAAGACTTTGGAGGTGTCGCTATGTTAGTAGGACTAAGCTCGTCGTCAACAGAGCTGAGGTCGTCAGACGAGGTAAGATTGTCGTCGATCGGGTCTTTGTCTTTCGCGGAAGCAACAGGAGGAGTGATAAGACTGCTCGTAGCGTCTTGGTCGGCAGTAGGAGTACTGGGAGTACTTGTAGACGAGGCTGGCTTTGGTTTGTCGGTGGGTGTTTGGGAAGAGCTGCCGCCGGCGAGGGCGGCGTTGGCGGTGTCGGTGGTGGTGGCT
>JBAQIV010000010.1:0-4749 GCA_049289035.1 Saccharimonadales bacterium (SeqCode)
CCTTTTAGGATAGCCGGCGTCATGGCCAGCACCATCCTGAACGGAAGATTCTTTAATAATAGAGCGCTGTTGTTGCGAAATGTATAGTATAGGGAAAAACCAGGATTCTTCCCAGAGCTAGCCGAGCCCATATGTAATGCTCTCGCTCCAGGCACTAAATAGTTATCCCAACCCATAGTTGTGGCTCGTGCCGCCAGGTCAACATCTTCTAGATACATAAACATAAGCTCGTCGAATAACTCAGTACCAAACGGCTGCGCCTCGATGAACTTTCGCGTAATCAAGCATGCGGCAGCATTGACCCCAAACACCTTCTTTGGACCAAACTCGGTCTGAGATATATTTCGCCAGTTACCTTGTGTCCCTTGGCCATTTCGGGATATAAATATATGGGTTGAATCAATGACATCGTGATTGTAGTAGTCGAGTGTCGTTCCCTGCATGCAAGCCGCTTGGGGCTTCGACACACAAAAGTCAGTGAGTATTTCTAGCCAAGTACTCTCTATCCGCGCGTCGGTGTTAAGCAGTGCAATATAGCCAACTTCTTCATCCTCAAGTGCTTTCTGTATCGCAATGTTATTACCCTTAGCAAACCCGTGATTCTCTTTCTCTTCTATAATCTCGGCTTCGGGCATTTCTTTGCGGGCAACCTCCACAGACGCATCGTGAGATGCATTGTCTACGATGATGACCTTATGGCTCGTATTCGTCTGCGCCTTGATAGATGCAAGACACTCGGGAAGCAAATCCTGGTTGTTCCAGCATACGATAATAAAAGCTGTCTTTGCTCGCTGTCTTACTGCGTTATGCATTGTCTGCTCCTGACGGAATGTAATATGTACTCTTATCAAAGCTTAGTTCCTGGTGACTAAAGCAAAATATCGGCATGATGTCATTGCCGCCCGTAAAGACAGTTCGGAAGTCTCCTGCGTAATTAAGTTTCGTGCGTGGCCATAGGATAGTTTCTCGCGAGAATTCCGTCACAGCGCGCGCAATATCTTCGATGCTAGAGGGATTTGATGCGACGATTTTCGCAGCAGCCTCTTTACGCACAACGATGCACCTACCAGAACATCGATCGAGATGACGTGTCCATGTTGAGTTTCCAAGGAACGTATGCGCTCCCACTGGGTAGCCGACGAACAGGGGCATTTCAGTGGCACCTATCTTTACGCTTCCAGCATCTATAATCCGATTTGATAGCTCATCAATAATAAGTGGTACGACTACGTCAACATCAAGACACTGACCAAGAAAACCCGCTACTCTTTCTAGCCAGTCGTCCTCCTCGTTCCAAAGCAGCGCAGCCCCAAGGAACACCATTGTTTCTGCTGTTGAAACGTTCTTCACTTTCGTGAGATATTCTTCCGTTGAGTCTGCGTGCACAGAAGTAAGCACATTCTCATACATGGACAGCATCTTCTTGTTGGCCTTAAGGTTGCAGATATAGACATGTACGCCTTTTACCCCGCTAACAAGTCGCATGAGTTGCCTGGTGTATTCGGCGTACTGTTGTGAGTCTGTCGAAGGTAATATAACAATAGCAACCTCAAGAGCACTCGCTTTATAGGTAATGTCGTAGAACCCGGGCTGGTTATCAATGCTAGTGACCTCTCCCTGGAGGCCATTTCTTGAGAGATGGTCTGAGAGAGCCTTTTTGCCAGCCGTTAAAACATTGTCTTTCGAGGAAAAATTTGCCGCTGTTGAGGTTGCGATGGCTCGCCAGTGATACAAAATTTTAGGTATATGCTTAACGATCGCGCCAGCATCGATAACTCGTAGGTACAGATCGTAGTCTTGAGCGCCCTCAAACCCGGGCTGATAACCACCCGCTTTCTTCAGCATGCCTGCATTGAGTACCGTGAGGTGATTGAGATAGTTGACTTGGCGCATCGTGTGCAGGGACCACCCTGCTTTGAAATGTGGGTCGAATCGCTGTTCCGAGTCAGGAGATATCTTATCTTCGTCACTGTAGAGAAAATCTGGCTTATCGCTACCCTGCAGTTCACATGCGACCTCGTAGAGCGCCTCAGGCGCAAGCGTATCGTCATTATCGAGTAGTGCGATGTACTCCCCGGTTGCATGTTTGATGCCAATGTTCGTATTACCGGCAATGCCAAGGTTCTTATGAATATCGACTACTTTTATTCTGCTGTCGATATTGCTGCATGAAGCCGTAGCATCACGAGTAACCTTGAGAGTTGAGGCATTTACGAGCAAAAGCTCCCAGTTACCATATGTCTGATTTACAACAGAATATACAGCCTCTAGCAAGTACTCTTCTGGGGCGTTGAACACTGGAACGATGATGCTTATCAGTGGTTTATAACCCAGGTCCCTCTGGGGCGTCCAGAACATTTTTTCAGTACTGACTACCCACTCACGGTAACGTCCATCTGCATAGAAGGGCGAAATAAGGCCGAGTCGAATGGCGAGTTTTTTAAGCACCCTCCTGAGTAGTGAGTTATTGGGTAAGATTCTTTTTGTTATGCGTAGGATGGTTCGTCGTATCACGGGACCCGCCTCTCAATCTTCATGCATGGCTTGTCTTGGGCGATTATTGCGTGCGGGTTGTTGCTTCCCATAATGCGGAACGCTTGGGCTTCTTTTTCTCGCAGATAGTATGTGGTGACTGCCTTGTTTGCGACTGCCACCTCTATCGTATATTCTCCATTATTGAGTAGTGGCGGGAGAGAAACGACGTAGGCAATCCTTGCACCCGCCTTAAATACACCGAGATCGCCCACGCCTTCTGTGAGATTATTTGCAGCAAAAACAGCCGCGTTAAGATCTTTTTTCCATATTGTGATACCGACGACTGGGCTCTCCACCCGCTCACGAAACTCAATCGAAACATGTGCTTGCACAAAACTGCCAAATGCAACCTTGTCAAGAATCACTCCCCGAGAATCCTTGAGGTGGCAGTCAACCAATGTGATTTTGGATTCCATGCTCGTATTATGCTTCTTGTTCGCTTCATCCCGGTTACCCGCATCTAGCTGGCTCAACACGATTGGTGTATATTGCGCAAGAACATCTCTAATGGGCCCTACAATGCCTTGCTGACCCCTGTCGATAAGTACGCCCCTTGTACAAAACCGCTCAAGAGCCCCCATGTCATGTGAAACAAAGACGACTGTTGCCCCTTTTTCCTTCAGCTCATAGAAATAGTCAAAACATTTTGTCTGAAATGCTGCATCGCCAACCGCAAGCACCTCATCTAGGAGCAGTATGTCACTTTTTGCTCGAATGGCTATACTAAACGCCAGACGGACTTGCATGCCGGAGCTGTAGTTCTTCAGCCTCTGGTCCATAAATCTTTCGAGTTCGGCAAACTGCACGATGTCTTCATACATCGCGGTCACTTCCTTATCACTAAACCCAAGGAGCGCGCCGTTTAAGTATACGTTTTCTCGGCCGGTTAATTGAGGATTAAAGCCTACGCCAAGCTCTATGAATGGCGTTAAGCTGCCATTGACGATAATCTTGCCTTTTGTTGGGGTGTATATACCGGCAAGCATTTTCAGCAGAGTGCTCTTGCCAGAACCATTGCGCCCGACAATGCCGAAGAATTCGCCTTTTTTAATCTGGAATGATATGTCTTTTAGGACTTCCTGTGTCTCGAACGATCTATCTCCTTTTGCAACAAGGTTGATGATACTACCTTTGATTGAATTCTGCCGGTTATGGGGAAGCTTGAACGACTTATAAACTCCCTCAACAGATATAGCTACATCGTTTTTTGGGTCATCTGCAATAACGAGGTGCCCTTTATCTTTCGCCATTATAGGTTCTCCGCAAAGCTGTTTTGTTGATTCCTAAAGTACGCAAGACCCCCAATAAACACAACAATAACGACCGCAAAGGGTATGAGCGCATACCAAGTGTTGTGGTGAAATACCCGCCAAATGGTGATGACATTATTATCGTGCGTCACAACCGCATAACGAGCGTCTTGGATTGCCTGGGCAAGCGGGTTTAGTAATAGGATTTTTTGGTACATCACATCTTTTATCTGTGTTAGTGGGTACAAGATGGGCGTCAAGTAAAAACCGGCCTGGATGACAACTTCCCATATGTACAACACGTCCCGGTATTTCACAAAAACGGCTGACAAGAAAAACGAAAGGCCAAGTGCAAATATATACACCTCAAGCAATATGAGCGGGAAGAACACAAGCGACCCCATGGGAACCACGTGATTCATCACCATAAACACGACAAGAACTATGAGGTTGAGGCCAAGATTTATAAGGGCGTTCAGGCTCGTACTAAATACAATCATCCAACGCGGAATGCGGATCTTGCGAATGAGGTCCCCTCGCCCGACTATGCTCCCCAGGCTCTGCTGTGTCATCTCGGTAAAGAAGTTCCATATGATCATACCCGTAAAGAGATACACCGGGTAGTACGGAATGCCTTTGCCGAGCGGAAACACGACCACAAAGACCACGTAGAGAATGGCGAACATAAGCAACGGACGCAGCAGCGACCAGAGATAACCTATGGCTGAACCCTGATAGCGCAGCTTAAAGTCCGTCTTTACAAGCTCGATGAGGAGCGCTCGGTTCTTTTTCGAGAAAACTCGTTTATATACACCCATTGCTGGTAAGCTATTATAGAGGAAGCCTATGACAAAGTCGACGGATAAACCAGTTGTTGTGATCCCAAACCTGAACGGTGGAGAGGCGCTACTAGATGCTGTTGCTTCGTTGCAGACACACACGCTTCAGCCACACATCATTGTGG
>JBAQIV010000011.1:0-9930 GCA_049289035.1 Saccharimonadales bacterium (SeqCode)
ACCACCAGAAAAAGCCTTTTCAACTAAAAAAGAAAGAATCGGCGGGTGAAATCTCAAAAAAGGCAAAGGGTTTTTTCTGGTGGGGCGAGCGGGCAGACTTGCCCGCAGGCGTTGGGGCTGAGCTTCAACACTTCGTGCTAAAATGGGTTCGAGCGGAGTTGTAAAACTCTACCACGATGTAGCTTCCCGTCATCCGACGGGACCATGTCGGATGACACGGCAGTGGACAAAAGTAAGAGACTTCTAAGCTTTGGGCCGTAGGTTCGTTATGATTGAGAATATGTCGCCGACAATAAACGAGGACGCATCAGAATAAGACGGGCTAGCACGATGAACAGATGAAGCGATAACACCAGGAGGGTGATAGACATAATACCAATGTCGAGCAATGACTGAGGATCTGGAAACACTTGCCAGCCCCGTATGAATGATTCAGTACTCCATGGCAAAATTGTGTCGTACCAAAACCACGCGTAAGCAGCCGTGATTGCGACCAGACTCAGCCGTATTGCGACGATTTCCAGTAGCTCTACGATCGTGCTACGAGGACTAGCATGCATAAGTGTCCATTTTTCAGCAAGATCGGCCGTGAAATTACTGCCGATGCGGAGCAGTACGTACACGACACCCGCCAGAACGAGCGATATACCAACAGCCTCAAGCGTATATGTCATCGTGCCAAGACCTGCGACGATACTTTCGTACAAGTGAGCGATGTAACCGCCCATAAGCGGTATGGTATAGCGTGCCGAATCAGATACTGGGTTTGACCCAACGGTATCATTTATAAGCTGAGTAATTGAGTAGTTAGTGACGAGTATAACTACTGTCGTAATAAACACCAGCGTACCGCTAATGATGCTGGGCATTGACCATTTTTTGATTGCGGCAATGACACTATCCATGGACTATTTCGCCCAGCGAGAAGTAGTAGTTGTGTAGCGATAGCAGGTCATAGCCTATTGGGTTGTGACGAGCACGTTGTCTATGTCGATGTAACCGACACGAGAGCTAGCCCAGGTCAGGTCACCGCCACCGCGGAAAATTGACCAGTTGATATAGTTGATATGCAGGTCTGAACGAGCGGCACTACGATAGACGAAGTTATGAAGGTCAAGTACTTGAGTACCGTCAAACCACGCCTGTAAAGTACCATCGGCCATGCCTGGCGTATTCATGACGTAACATTGCTTTACGGTGTGCCATTGCCCCGCGACGAATGCTTTGTTCCATCTGACATTATCGCCGTATATGTCAGTTTGACCTGGATGGTACATGTAGGATACGGCCATATTGATGGGACCAGCCCAGCTGTATGCTTTGGGCCCGAGCCACATCATACGCCCTGACCAGCCCATGTCGGTTGGGTGGCCGCCAGTTGGGTCAGATGGTGATGTGCCGGGTACGACTCCTTCGAGCCCTGGTAATTTACCGCCAAGAGAGAATTCGAAGTTACTGTCAAACTTTATGTCGTAAGACATACAGGCATTGTCGACAGATGTGAGCGGGGGGAAGACGACGATACCATTGTTACCGGCAGGGTTGCTACGAATCGTGTTAGGGTCGAGCTTGGTGCGCAATACATTGCCGGTACCGCGACTGTCGGCGACGACCGATGTATCGTCATATTCGACAGTATTGTTGTTTGTTCCGCCAAGCACTGCGTTGAAGTTAGCCGGTGTTATCGGGTCGCTAATCGGCAGAGTGTCAAATGTCGCCGAACGAAGTATTTTTTGGGGTGATGGGGGTGGTGTCGGTGTCGTTGTTGGTGGTGGTGTGGTCGTGGCAGTTGAAGATGCCACATCGATTTCGATAGCACAAACTTTAGGATTGTCTGCTGTGCCAGCAACAAAGGCTATCGCGACAGTGCCGTTTGCGTCAGGTGTAAAGGTAAACGACTTTACGAGTGCAATACCTTTGCCACCAGCTTGAGCAAATATGTCGAAGTTAGTGAGGACAGGGTTGTTGTTGACAGTGACATTGAAGATACGTTGTCCGGCCGCATTAACATACGACTCTATAAAGTGCAGGTTAAGTGAATAGGTTTTCGATGCGTCTAAACCAGTGAAGGTATAGGTGAATGCGCCATAGCGTTCATTGCGGTAGATGGCTTCTGGAGTCGTCGACGTACCAAGTGCAACAGTGCCCGTATAATTTGCCGTCGAGCCACCACTGTAACCGCCGTCAGCATTCCAGCCAGATACACCAGATGTGCCAGATGTCATTTTAAATGGAGTGGTGATTGCAAGCGATGTGGGTACCGTTGGTGGAGGAGTTGTGGTAGTAGTGCTGACGGGTGTAAGACTGACGACGTCAACGTACAGGTTGCGATCACATTTTCTAGCTGAGTAATCGTTAGTAAATGCGACGGCTACGGTATGTGTACCGGCTTTGAGACTATAGGCTTGGGCGTACGCAGTCCATGAATTACTCGTCGTCTTGGTCATGATCGTTTTGCCATCGACGATGAGTGACATATTGGCGGCACCCGAACAGCTAGAACTCTTTGCTTTCACGGCAACATCAAGAGTGTCTGATGTCGTCGTAACGGTTTTTGTGAGACTACCGTTGCTAAACAGCAAGACGTATTGTCCGTTACTTGTTGCAGAATCAGATCGAATCTCAGCTTTGCTAGGTAACGTAAATGTCTCAGCTTCATAAACGACTGGCGACACGGCAGCGCGCCCGGTCGAGAGGTGCATGAGGCTATATACGCTCACGGCAAAAACTGCAACCGCTGCAAATCCAGCAACGTAGCGACTAACGGTAATTTTTTCTAAAAAGTTTTTCTTTGAGTTCACGGCTTTACCTTCCACTGGGTCCATATACCCCCCTTATACCCTCAATGTTTATTAATCGTGTGGTGTGTTTAAGCCTGTTTCTTTTTTTCGGCTTTGATCTTCGCCTTGCGCTTACGTTTAATGTCGGCGCCGTGCCATGATTTGTGCTTTGCCATATAATTTCCTTGTTGTTATATCTATATTCTTTATCATATCATGTCACCGTCTGGGGTTATAGAGAATAATACCTCATACATTGGCAGATAATAGGGTGCGCGTCACGCCAATTCATGTAAAAACCACTTGCACTAACCAAGCATAAGGAGTATCGTACAAAGAGACGTGCTCGATCAGACGATACCGCGATCTCGAGCTTTCCTCGCCTAGGTTTCCCCCGCCACGTATGAGGTGGCGGGGGTTTAATCTGATGACAAAGTTTCATCTGTTTGCTACAATGATCTCTGGCTTTTACGGCGGGTGTAGCTCAGCTGATTAGAGCGCTGGTCTGTGGATCCGGAGGTCGTGGGTTTGAGCCCCATCACTCGCCCCAAGATAAACCCCGTGGTTTTTGTCCACGGGTTTTATCTTGTATGGTGTAATGTATATACAATTTTATGGGCATAATTATAGACAGCCATGAGCAGTATGATAAAATAGATGAAACAAGAGACGAAAAATACACATGAAGTATCATTACATATCTGGTGTTGAGGGCTCAAAGCGGCGCAATCCGCTGTTTGTGGTACTGCCAGTTATAAGTTTGTTTGCCGGCGGGTATCTCCTAGTAAATACACTATATCCATCGCTGCCAGTCGACGTCACTGGTCAAGCTTCGGCTGTGACCAAAGTTCTCACGCAGCGACAACCCGATCTCAGCCAGGATCGTCTGTACGTGCCAAAGATCGGTGTCGATGTCGCTATCGTCACTGGTGTTGACGATAAGACACTCGAAGGTGGTGCGTGGCACCGTGTACCTGAAAATGGCGATCCGATGTCTGGTGGCAATTTCGTGCTGGCGGCGCATCGCTTCAACCTCGGTTTAACACCACAGCAAACACGTGCGCGTTCGCCGTTTTATCACATCGATGATCTCAACCAGGGTGACGAAATATATGTTGATTTTCATGGTGTACGGTATGCCTATAGTGTGACCAAACGTTACAAAGTTTCAGAAACTGAAGTGGCGATTGAGTCAGCGACAAAAGACGCGCGTTTGACCATGTATTCATGTGATTTACGTGGTTCTAAGGCTGGTCGTGAAGTCGTGGAAGCGAAACCTGTCGGGACGGTTGCCTGGCTTGATGGCGCACCTAAACTCAAACAACTACAGTAGCTATAAGCTCGTGTGCGGTTGTATGTCGGCGCCGATGGTATTGAGTCGCTCGGCAAGTTGTTCGTAGCCACGGTTCATCTGATATACATTGCGCAAAATCGATACACCAGGTGTAGCAAGCATAGCGAGGAGTACTACAACAGTCGGGCGTAAGGCTGGCGGGGCGACAACGTCGGCTGCTTTCCAATGAGTCGGGCCGGTTATGTAGACGCGATGCGGGTCAAGCATCTCAACGACGGCATTTAACTTGGTGAGTTCCAGGAAGTAAATTGCACGGTTTTCGTAACTCCAATCATGCACGAGCGTGCGACCCTCGGCCATAGTGGCAATGAGGCCCAAAAACGGCAGGTTGTCCATATTGATACCAGGAAACGGCAAGGCATGTAATTTATCTTTGGGTGCGACAAGTTCTGACGGTTTGACCGTAATATCGACCAGACGAGTGCGGCCGTTGCGGGCGGTATATTCGGCAGACACGTCGTAGCGCAAGTGCATACCCTCGAGTGTTGCCAGTTCAAGTTCGAGAAATTCGATCGGTGCGCGCTTGATCGTTAGACGCGAGTGTGTCACGATAGCCGCTGCGATAAAACTCATTGCTTCAATCGGGTCTTCACTCGGATAATAGTCTATGTCTTTTTTGATCGATTTCACGCCGCGGATTTTCAGTATGGTCGTGCCGATCCCGTCAATTTTTACTCCCAATTTCTGCAAGAAAAAGCAGACATCTTGCACCATATAGTTAGGGCTAGCATTGCGTATAACGGTCTCGCCGTCATGCAGGGCCGCAGCCATTATGACGTTTTCGGTTGTGGTATCACCTCGCTCTGTCAGTACAATGTCACGTGACGGCGACGCTTTTTTGATTGTCGCCTGGTAATACTCTGGCTCGGCTTCAATGTGCAGACCAAAGTGTTTCAGTCCGTCCATATGCGGTTCGACAGTGCGTTTGCCGAGGCTGCACCCGCCGGCATAAGGGAGCCGAAATGAGCGGTACTGGTGTAGCAATGGCCCGAGAAACATTATAACCGTGCGTGTTTTCTTTGCCGCCTCGATATCCATCTGATCGAGCTTGAGCTTGGCTGGTGGCATAATGACGAGATCGTTGTTGGGCTCGATCCATTTCGTTTTGACACCGATACTGTTTAGTACTTCGACGATACGGTTGACCTCTTCGATACGAGCGACACGGCGTAGCGTAGTAGTGCCGCGGTTGAGGAGCGCGGCGCAAAGTAGGGCAACTGCGGCATTTTTGCTGGTCTTGACCTCTATCTCGCCGTGGAGTTTACGGCCGCCATTGATTTCGAGGTTGTTACCGCTTGTGTTGAGGCTCACGATTTCACTTGAGAGCACTTCGCCGATGCGTGCGAGCATCTCAAGTGAGACATTTTGGCCGCCGTTTTCTATGCGGTTGACAGCACTTTGACTGGTGCCAAGGGCAATCGCAAATTCGTTTTGCGTCATGCCCCGTGACAGCCGAGTCTCTTTTATAAGTGACCCGATTTTTTTGTGGTAATTGTTCATACGGCAGATTATATCATATACGATATACCCATGCTAGATGGCGTGAAACTATTTAGTCGATGTATACTAGAAGCATGCTATAACTCTACAACAACTTGAGTGGGATAAAGATTAACACTAGAGGAGGGAAACCATGAAAGATGTTGTCGTTAAAAAACTTATTGCTGCCGAGAAAAAGCGTCAAGCTGAAGGCTTAGAACTTATACCGTCAGAAAACTATGTGTCGCTCGATGTGCTCGAGGCGCTGGGGAGTGTGTTTACAAACAAATATTCTGAAGGCTATCCTGGTAAACGCTATTATGGTGGCCAAGAATTTACCGATGCGGTCGAACAGCTTGCGATTGACCGTGCCAAGCAGCTGTTTCATGCCGACCATGCCAACGTGCAGCCCCACAGTGGCGCACCGGCCAACGAAGCGGTGTACTATGCCTGGCTCGAACCAGGCGACACCGTGCTCGCGATGGATCTTAGCCATGGGGGGCATCTCACGCACGGCAACCCTATGACGCGCTCGGCCCATTTGTATAACTTCATACCATACAAGATGAAAGACGTGACGACTGGCGAGATCGACTACGATGAGTTGCGTCAGTTGGCGCTTACCCACCGTCCCAAGCTCATACTGGCCGGTTTTTCAGCGTATCCACGTGAGCTCGACTATGCAAAATTTGTCGAGATTGGTCGTGAAGTCGGGGCGCTGCTTATGGCCGATATGGCACATATTGCTGGCCTCATAGCTGCGGGTATTGCGACCAATCCGCTCGATGTTGGGTTTCATGTCATGACCACGACGACGCACAAAACGCTGCGCGGCCCGCGTGGTGGTCTCATCCTCAGCAAGGGTATTGTCAGCACACCGCTAAAAGCTCCTGAAAGAACACTCGAAAATATCCCGACACTGATCGACCGGGCGGTGTTTCCTGGTACGCAAGGTGGTCCGCATATGAACAATACTGCCGCCAAGGCGATTGCGTTTGGCGAGGCGATGCAGCCCGAGTTTAAGACCTACGCACAGCAAATCGTTAAAAATGCCTCGCGCCTGGCTGACGAACTGCAGTCGCGCGGGTTTGTACTTGTCACTGGCGGTACGAGCAATCACCTCATACTAGCCGATGTCTATAGCAGTTTTGGGATCGACGGGCAGGTAGCAGAAACCGCTATCGATGCGATCGGTTTGACACTCAACAAAAATTCTATTGCGGGCGATCCGTTGCCAAAATTCCGTCCGAGTGGGATCCGTCTCGGTACCCCGGCGCTGACGACACGCGGCCTGCGTGAAGAGCATATGCCGCGCATTGCTGAGTGGATGAAACTTGCTATCAAGCACCGTGATGATCCGGCACAATTGAAAAAACTGCGTGTTGAAGTCAAAGCGTTTGTGGCTGATTTTCCGCTGCCGTACTGACACGCATCTACTGCTAAAATGTGCCGAGGAATTTTACTTCGGGTTCGAGATCGATGCCGAGTTTGGTTTTGACTGTTGTGACAATTTCTTGAGTGACGTCGTAGACTTCTCGGGCTGTTGCGCCGTCGAGTGTGGCGAGTTTCAGCACATGACTGGGGTGAAGCTCTACGCTGTTCCAGCGCTGCCCGCGGTGAAATCCGGCTGCCAGCAGTACGTGAGCTGCGCTGGCGCGCTGGGCATTGCCGCCGTGTACGATTGATTGGTTGAGTATACGCTCAAGTGTTTTGCCGGTTTCATCAAACGCGGCGAGTTCTTTGGCTTGCTCGGGCGAAACCATGGGGTTTTTAAAAAACGATCCAGCGGTATGCTCGGTGGCCGGTTCGCCTGGGTGGTAGAGAGAACCGCCACGACGCCGAGTTTCGACGATGATATCGCGTCGGTGTGGCAGTGTGGCATGGTCAAGCCCTAGCTCGTCGGCAATCACAAGGGCGGTATCGTAGGTCAATTGTTTAGTCTGTGTGCGTGACAGTTGAAACGCGGCACGTAGTACGATACGGTGTGGTTCGCGCTGTAGCGAACTTTCGCGATAACGCAGATCGATCGCTTCGCGGGCAAGACGCTCGACAGTGTGACGCGACGTGTCGTACACGTCTGTCCAAACGAGCGTGTCAGAAATTTGCTGGCCATACGCAGCGATATTGCCAACTACCGCCGCACCGACGCTACTCGGGATCTCGCTCATGAGCTCAAGTCCCCATAACTCGTGTTCGATGGCGGTTTTCACCACGTCGTCCCACCACGCACCGGCATCGGCAACGAGTAGTGTGTCGTCGACATGTATATTACCGCCACGCCACATGATGGTCGTGCCGGGCAATCCGTCGTCGCTAATCAGCGCATTGCAGCCATAGCCCAAAAACCAAACGTGATCGCTTACTTTTTGCAATGCCTCAATCGTCTCAGCATAGGTATCGGTAAGTACTAGTGTCTCAGCCAGCCCGCCAACGCGCAGGGATGTGTATGGCGCGAGGGGCTCGTTGTGGAGTATGTTCATAGAGTCTATTGTACACCTGTGGCTAGTGTTCGCAGCATTGATACAAGGTTTCATATACACAGGTGTTTTTTATATATTTTTCCGCATCTCAATTAGGTCAATCTTGCCCCAACGAGTAACTTTTTTTGTTTCGCGAAATCCAAATTTTTCATAGTAGCGATTGAGCCACGGCGCAAGGGACATGTAGTCGAGGCTGATAGTTTCAAAATGATGGGATCTGGCGTATGACTCGATGGCCTGAATGAGTGAATCACCCACCCCTTTACCTCGCAGCCTAGGAACAAGGGTTAATAATCCAAAATGAAGTACGTTAGCTTTCGGCTCTAGATAAACACAGCCGACAATTTCATCCGCCTCGAGCAATGTGTAGAAATCAACTTCGGTAATTCGTTGCGTAAGATGCTCGGTGTTTGTCCGCTGCGCACCCTTTGCCTCGTCTTGATAGGAATAAGCTTCATTGATAATAGGGACTAATAAGGGAATATCATGGGCCTCCGTTTGGCGTAAACTCAGTTCTTGGTGGGAGAAGAAATCTGAAAGGGGTTGGTTCATGGGTATTACTCTACTATAGCCGTGCGCTATATGCCAGGCAAAATACTTATCATGTTTGATTTCTTGCTACACCCGGCAAGATATCGGCTAAAGCCTCCTTCGTTCACTCACGAAAATATGTAAACACATTTTCGTTTCACTCGTTTCGCCGAACTTCTTTTGGTACACCTGGCAGGATATCGCTCGTAAGACTCGCTCCTCCGCTTGCTTGAAAAATGAGTAAACTAATTTTTCCACACTGCGCTACGCCGAACCTGCGACTTGTTTTGTTTCACAAAACATCGCAAGTGCGTGTCTTGCGTGAGCGTAACCATAGAAAAAAGGTTAGACTGGCTAACCTTTTTTCTATGGTACACCCGGCAGGATTCGAACCTGCGACCACTTGGTTCGAAGCCAAGTACTCTAATCCGCTGAGCTACGGGTGCGTGTTTAAATTATAACAGATAGGGTATAGAGTGGTGCAATTTGAATGTGCGGTTAGCTTCCCGTTATCCGACGGGACCATGCCTGATGGCATGGCAATTGAGAGCCTTCAGCGTAAAAATGTAGCGTTCAACGCTCTGTCCAATTGAGTAATAAACAGATAAGGTCTACAATTTATAACAAGCCCCGTTAGCTCAATTGGATAGAGCGTTGGTTCCCGGTACCAAAGGTTGCAGGTTCGATTCCTGTGCGGGGTACCATGCATTATTTTGAATTTGTGTTGTGGCTCACATTTATTCGGCGGATTGCCTTGTATAGTACGGGTAGTATCAAAACTATATAAGGAGTGATGTATCATGTCAGATCAACCAGTTGTCGTAGAAAAAGGTAGTAGTGCGGGCCCGATCGTCGGTATTGTTGCGATTGTAGTGCTACTAGTACTCGCTTACTTTGCATGGCAGTACTTTGGTGGCCAATCAACTACCAACACGACTAACGTAAACCTGCCAACCCCACAGGTAAATGTCAACACCAACGGGCAGTAAGTGAGGCCTATACATAGAAAATACCTTACGGGCGTAAGGTATTTTCTATGGAGGGCCAGCGGGGACTTGGTCACATTCTGCGACCCCGTCGCCACGTCTTTGCAAGCACAGCGTGCAAGAGTGGTCTCCCTTGCGATCCGCCGACTGGCGGATCTCACCCCGGACACCCTAACGGGCGTTAGAGATACAAGCCCATATAACAATCCAAGTAAAACACCGATCACAAGGATCGGTGTTTTACTTGGAGGGCCAGCGGGGACTTGAACCCCGGACACCCTGCTTAAGAGGCAGGTGCTCTAACCAGCTGAGCTACTGGC
>JBAQIV010000012.1:0-6268 GCA_049289035.1 Saccharimonadales bacterium (SeqCode)
ATACATGCCACAGGAAGTAGTGACAGATAATAGTAAATAGCGAAATAGTAGTATAGTGTATCGTAATCTGTTACAATAGTTAGCAATACCTCTTTTTTGGTGCTCAAAAAAGTGACAAATTAACGCATAAAGGATCAGCTAACGCTATGGCTACGCAACAAGACGTCCCGCTCAAACATTATCGCAACGTAGGTATTATCGCGCATATCGATGCCGGTAAGACTACCACAACCGAAGGCATACTGTATCGTACTGGTATCAATCACAAGATTGGTGAAGTACGTGGTGCCGACGGCGATAGCGCCACGACCGACTGGATGGAGCAGGAAAAAGAGCGCGGTATCACTATCACAAGTGCTGCGGTGACCTGTTTTTGGAAGGGCCACAAGATCAATATCATCGACACGCCTGGTCACATTGACTTTACGGCCGAGGTAGAGCGCAGTTTGCGTGTGCTCGACGGTGCGGTGACGGTGTTTGACGGCAAGATGGGCGTTGAGGCGCAGAGTGAGACGGTGTGGCGCCAAGCCAACAAATATGGCGTGCCACGCATTTGTTTCATAAACAAGATCAACCAAACTGGCGGTGACTTTTGGAAATCGCTCGAGAGCATTCATAATCGTCTGACAAAACAAGCCTTCCCGGTGCATATACCGATTGGGTTTGAAAAGACCATCAACGGTGTGGTCGACCTCATCGACATGAAAGCCTACACCTACACTGACTATCACGATCACGAGTTGGTGCCAGGCGACATACCAGCTGACATGCTGGAAAAGTGTAAAAATGCTCGTAGCCTGCTAGTGGAAAATGCGGTGGAAGCTGACGACGCGCTTATGATGAAGTTTCTCGAAGAAGGTGAAGAATCAATTACAGTCGACGAACTCAAAGCGGCCTTGCGCCAACGCGTACTAGCCGGTGATTTCTTCTTGGTGACGGGTGGTGACGGCCGTGGTGTGATTGTCGAAAAGGTCCTTGACCTTGTGGCCGACTACTTGCCAAGCCCGCTTGATATCGATGCTATATGGGGTAAAAACCCAAAAACCGGCGAAGAAATCAGCCGCAAACCAGACGACAAAGAGCCACTTGCTGCTCTGGCCTTTAAGATTGCCACAGACCCATTTGTCGGACGACTTATCTTTGTCCGTGTCTACTCAGGCGTGCTAACGGCCGGAAGCTATGTACTCAACACAACCACGGGCGAAAAAGAGCGTGTCGGCCGTATCGTGCGAATGCACGCCGACAAACGCGAAGACATTGACCGCATTGCGGCAGGTGATATTGCAGCGGTCGTCGGTCTGAAAACGACGTTTACGGGCCACACGCTTAGCGACGTGGCGCACCCGATTGCCCTTGAAGGCATTACGTTCCAAGACCCGCCAGTCAGCATTGCGGTTGAACCGAAAAGTAAAGCTGACCAAGAAAAGATGGGTATCGCACTGCAGCGTCTCGCTGAAGAAGACCCAACGTTCCGTATTCACACTGACGAAGAAACCGGCCAGACGATCATGTCAGGCATGGGTGAACTCCACCTTGAGATTTTGATTGACCGCATGAAACGTGAGTTTAAGGTTGAAGCCAACGTGGGCGAGCCGCAAGTGGCCTTCCGTGAAACGATTCGCGGCACCGCTCAGGCGCAAGGTAAGCACGCCAAACAATCTGGTGGACGTGGTCAGTATGGTGACGTCTGGATACGATTTGAGCCGACCGAAAGCGGCGAAGGCTTTGAGTTTGTCGACGAGATCAAGGGTGGTGTGGTGCCACAAGAGTACCGTCAGCCGGTGCGCAAGGGTATCGAAGATACACTCAGCAATGGCGTGATTGCCGGCTATCCGATGATCGGGGTGAAAGCTACCCTCTACGACGGTAGTTACCACGATGTTGACTCGAGTGAACTTGCCTTTAACCTGGCCGGTGTACTTGCCGTGAAAGAAGGTATACCAAAAGCCAAACCAGTGCTACTTGAGCCAGTTATGCGCGTCGAAGTGACGACACCAGAAGAATTTATGGGCGACGTCATTGGCGACCTCAACTCACGCCGCGGCCGCATAGAGGCCATGGAAGACCTTATGGCAGGCGCCAAACTCATAAAAGCATTCGTACCACTGAGTAATATGTTTGGCTACACCGGTGATGTCCGGAGTATGAGCCAGGGTCGCGCTGCCAGCACTATGGAGTTGGCGCAGTACGAAGAAGTACCGCCAAATGTTGCTCAAGAGATCATCGAAAAACGCAACAAAAAATAGACTTATATCGCGTCGTTATTGTTGACAGGACACGTCTGTTTGCTATATGTTTATGGTAAGGTAAAAAATAAACAAAAAACCATATGGACACACCTCACAAGATATTTATCGTTATCGGCTCCATTGCATTGTTTGCGAGCGCAGCGGTGGGTGGTTATGCATTGTATACCATGAAAGACCCAAGTGTTGCACCGACAATTAGTCGCGCACAGCCTTTGTCGCCCTCATCGTCAAATCGTCAGGCAACAAATACAACACCGTCACAAACGCTCACGACGCCCCAACCGTCAACTCAACCATCGTCGCAGACTCCATCGGCTCCGTCCACCCCGACGCCTGCGCCATCTTCACCGTCTGTCACGCCAACTCCTACGCCAGCACCAACACCTACTCCTACACCTACTCCAACCCCTACGCCGACGCCAACACCCACCCCAACTCCGCCGCCACCGACTCCGACGTACACGTATCGAAACGGTACGTATACCGCCAGCGCTAATTATTCAGTTCCCGGTGGTAAAACAAACTCAATAACCACCACAATCACGATTAGCAATGATGTTGTGACATCTGTTAGCGATACAAACCAGGCTGTCAGTAGTGAGTCATGGAATTATATAAATAGTTTTGAATCGAAGATCTCTGGCGCAGTCGTCGGCAAAAAACTCGACAGCCTTGCACTTAGTCGTATTGGCGGCGCAAGTCTTACGACGGGCGGCTTTAACGCAGCGCTAACAGGTGTTCGCAGCCAAGCTAAATAATTACCAGCCAAATTTTTCGGTATGCACCTGGTTAGCCGGTACGCCCATCTCTTTCAAGATGCGGCCAGTTGCCGCCATCATAGGTGGCGGGCCACACACAAAATAGTGACAATCTTTAGCAAAAGTGAGGTATTTTTCGATGATTGCAGCACTCAGGTACCCAGTTTCGTGACGTAGGCCAAACGTTTCGGGTGCGGTCTCATATACCTCAACGCAGCGTTCGTTGAGGTATGGCCGAAGCGTCGATACAAAGACGGCCGTTTCGGGCGAACGGTTTGCGGCAAAAAGCCACTGTTCACGTGCCGTCGATTCGCGCAAGATACGATCGACAAATGGGGTGATGCCTATACCACCAGCGATGTAAACAACACGGGGTAGTTCTGGTGTGATCTCACTCGTAAAGCTACCAAACGGTCCGCCGACATAGACGTGCCGCTCTGGAGTCAGCTGCGATGCAACATGGGTAAACATGCCAAACGTACGAAATGTCAGGAATAATTCACCAGACGATTCGTTGTACTGCGTAACAGAAAACGGATGATCCTCGCTGATATAGCCCAGTTTGAGATAGACGTATTGGCCGGGGCGGGGGCGGATTTGGCTTGAGACAGGCTTGAGGCGGAGTAAGTAATCGACATCACTCAACTTTTCGTTACTGATGACGGTATAGGCGTGCTTGTCCAAGTTAAAAACACCGCGGATGCGTATGACAGTAAAGACGATTGCGATGACGACCAACGCAAAGAAGTAGGCTTTAACTGCCGCAGAGTTCATGTAGCGCGTGCCAATAGCTGGGGCATGGAGCAAGGCAAACGGCACGCAGATGTACGCCAAGTAATGAATGTACCTCCAGGTTCGAAAGCCCAGTCGTTTACGGAAATAGACAGACAAAATCGCCGTTACAACCATGAGCCACAGCGCAATACGACCCAATGTGACGTGTCGTTCGAACTCGGTGCCTATATGTGGCACCAGGGAATACAGGAGGCTCTCGCCATAGTAATAGGTAGTGAGTAGCGGGTGCACCAACACGGCCACGCTTCCCCATTTGCCAAGTTTTTTATGAATCGAGACAACCGGTGCGAGGTCATGAAACAGCAGACTCATGACAGATTTTGCCCCGAGGATATACATCCACAGCAGCAATACTATGCCGACATACCCGACGATTGCGGATAGGTAGCTCGCCAGAGGCTTGAGAGATATATCAGATGGAAATGCAATGAGGACGAGCAGCGGCGCACATGACAGCACTATAAGCGCCCAGAGTATTTTTCGTTTGGTAGCTTCATTCATAATGCGTAGTGTATCGGTAGTGAACTGGATAATTGCTGAGTTTAATAATTATTATGGTTGTTAGTCATTAGTATACTCCTTGCTATGCCATAATTGCTATATATTCATGGGCGTGTGCGGTGTGACAGCAATACGCAAAGGGGTACTTTACTTCCAAAGAGATAACACCTATAATTAATTGTATGCGCGCGACGCTTCTTTTTTGAGCAATCAACGAAGCAACGCGTCGCGATGAAATAACTTAAACTAACGAGGAGAAAATCTCTATTATGGCAGATTTTGACCGAAGCAAGCCACATGTCAACGTCGGTACCATGGGTCACGTCGACCACGGTAAAACCACTCTGACCGCTGCAATTACCGCAGTGCTGGCTAAAAAATTACCAAGCGCAGTCAACAAACCAGTTGCCTACGACCAAATCGACAACGCACCAGAGGAAAAAGCTCGTGGTATTACCATCGCTACCTCACACCAAGAGTACGAGAGTGAATCACGTCACTACGCACACGTCGACATGCCTGGTCACGCCGACTACGTGAAAAACATGATTACCGGTGCTGCCCAGGTGGACGGCGCTATCTTGGTTGTCTCAGCTGCTGACGGCCCTATGCCGCAGACGCGCGAACACGTGTTGCTTGCCCGCCAAGTGGGTGTGCCTAAGATTGTTGTGTTCTTGAACAAAATGGACCTCGCCGACCCAGAGCTGGTTGAGTTGGTTGAAATGGACGTCCGCGAACTGTTGACCAAAAACGGTTTCGACGGCGACAACGCACCTATCCTCAAGGGTTCAGCTACTAAAGCACTCGAGGGTTCAGCGAGCGACGAAGACGCTGTCATGGAACTCGTCAAAGCTATGGACGCTTACATTGAAGAGCCAAAACGCGACCTCGACAAACCATTCCTTATGCCAATCGAAGACGTCTTTAGTATCAAAGGCCGTGGCACAGTTGCTACTGGTCGTATCGAGCAAGGTATCGTCAAGCTTAACGACGAAGTTGAAATCGTCGGCATCCGCGACCTGCAAAAATCAGTGGTCACTGGCATTGAGGCATTTAAGAAAAACCTCGACCAAGGCCAAGCTGGTGACAACGCCGGTCTGTTGCTGCGTGGTATTGAGCGCGAACAAATCGAACGCGGCCAGGTGATTGCCAAACCAGGTACAATCACTCCTCACACTGAATTTGACGCTGAAGTCTACGTGCTCACCAAAGAAGAGGGTGGTCGTCACACGCCATTCTTTAAGGGTTACAAACCACAGTTTTACTTCCGTACGACTGACGTAACCGGTGAAGTTGAACTGCCGGCTGACAAAGAAATGGTCATGCCAGGCGACACTGTCACTTTCAAGGTGAAATTGCTTGCACCAATCGCTATGGACGACGGTCTCCGCTTCGCTATCCGCGAAGGTGGCCGTACGGTCGGCGCCGGTGTGGTGACAAAAATCACCAAATAGACGACACGTCTACGCTATATAATCCCCGCAATATTGCGGGGATTATAGTTTTTACTTCGTTTTAGGGTAGCGTGACTACTGTGCTGTCTTTTTAGTTGGCACAATGCTGCTGTTCGACTGAGCGTCGATCTGGTCGTAGACATCGTCGAGTTTTACCTGGAGGGCAAGTACCCAGACGGCAAGGGCAATGACTGCCGCGCCGATAATGAGCCAATAAACAGTCTGCTCGCTAAAGCGCGCTTGCATGAACTTGACGTCGCTTTTTGTAGCAAAACTAACGGCACGTTTCTTTGCTGGTGTGACACGGGCTGGCGCAGATTTTTTAGGGGCTGCTTTTTTGACAGCGGTTTTTTTGACTGGTTTTTTTGTGGCTTTGGCCATGCTCATAATCCTTGCTTAGATGCTTATGGTAGAAGTATAGCATGGTTGGGGCGTAGAGCGTAGAGCAGCGGGTACAAGATGGAGAGATCGAGAGAGCTATAGATAGAGTAAATGTAGCCACTCTATGAAC
>JBAQIV010000013.1:0-5441 GCA_049289035.1 Saccharimonadales bacterium (SeqCode)
GTCTCCGCCGTGTGGCGGAGCCGGTCGGCCCGGACAAAGTCGGCGGGGCTGGGGGGGGTGAGCTGCTTGTCCATGTCTCCTCCTAAGGAGACTCGTGAGCCCGACGATTACGAGCTCTCTCCCTCGCATTCATGAAATAGCCGTCGTTTACACAACAACTATCCATAACCACGATTCGAGAGAACTCGACCCCTTACCTGCTAAGAGGTGCCTCCTCTTAGCATGATTCTCGGTGAAATGTACTGCGGTGTAACTGCTACTAGGCGAACCCTAGCAGCAAACTCCGCATTCGGTGTTTCTACTCCTGCGAGGCAGTAGAAACACCTCAGCGGGCGCGAACAGCTTCTCACGGCTATATCGCGCATTCATATATATGTACAGATGGGCGAACCCTTCTATACGCGTAAGAGCCAGGGCCTTGAGACGCGGTAGTCTCGACACGCATGGAGTTCTCAGGCTCCCGTGGAGTTAAAACCGCACGACTATCTCGCTATGTCTCAAAACATAGCGCGTGATGGTCGCGTACCCTACCCTACTAATGTGAACTTTACTGTCGATCAATTTGCCTCTCGATCAACTGTCTATACTTTAGCACAATTTGTTTTTTATGTCAATTATGGTTTGTGTTATGTTGTATTTAACAGGGGTGCATAAGCACGTTATAGTGTCAAAGTATGATTGACAAATATAAAAAGGTTTGCTACTATAAGGGCATGGACGAGCAAGCTATCACCTCTCCCTCGACTATCGACATCATAAAAAAAGCCGGACTGACAGAGAGTCAAGCCCGTGGCTACCTGGCGCTCATCGAACACGGCACCCTCACCCCCGCTGAACTGGCCGACCACACCGGCGAAACCCGCACCAACGCCTACATGATCTGCGACAAACTAGAAAAACTCGGCCTCGCCAGCAAAAAAGACAGCAAAAAGGCAGAATACACCCCATCTCATCCAGATAACTTGAAAAAGCTGGTTATAGCATCCCAACGGCGACTCAAACAGGCCAACGAGGGATTGTCTGGCATCATCCCAGCACTTAACACCAAATTTCACCTTAATAATGATGCGGCTAGTATCTTAACTCTCGAGGGGGTCGATGGTATCAAGACGCTATATGACGATATAGTTCGCCAGGGTCATCACCTCTCTATTATTGCAAGCTCTCACGATCGAATTGACAGTGACATTGGCGCAATGATTGATCAACAGATCAAACGCCAAGTTGAGATCGGTATCGAAAGCCGCGCACTCTATCGGGTCACATCCACCGAGATTGCTTCCCTGAGAAACCATGATATACATGCCAGAGACTCAGGGTTTGATGTTCCAGCCCAAATAATTATCTACGGGCATACGGTCGCAATCAGCACATTTCAACAAGGTATGGTAACGACTGTCATAAATCATCCGGAAATAACGTCAACATTCCAAACGATTTTCGACACATTATGGGAGAAGTCGGCCACTACGTGATTATTTGTCGATAAATGTCAGGCGATCTTCTGTAGTACTCGATTACCCACAAGCCGCGATTTCTGCTCTTGTCCCTGAAGATGGAGTTGCAGCGCAAACCGTTCTGAAAAGTTACGGAAGTCCCCCGTCATTTCAGGAGTAAAACCTCTCACTTGATGGCTGCCTGATTCAGAAGCTGCAGCAAGCAACCCACCAACGAGATCACCTTTTCTGTCTATCAGCTTCCCATCGGTTGAATATGTCTCTGTCTTGTCGCTTCGGGCAATATCAAGCGCAATGCCCGCTGGGGAGTTTTGATCAAGATCAATACGAATACTCAACGACCAATTCTCATACACGCGCTGGCGACCATCACTATGTGTAATAACTGAATGGGAATAGTGATGATTCCTCGCAGACTCACGATTAGGTGTATATACGAATTCAATACGCTTGGATGAATTGACTCGTATCTCAATCTTTCCTGGATAGTGAATCTCACCGTCGTCGTCATATTCTCCTCTAATATTATGAGGATCCAGATCTCCTTCATCGATATATGTATCATGACATACCGCATACGTAGCATTGTATGTCCCGAAGCCATTTGAAGGTACCCTGCCATCTAGCCTCCACGCGTGCGACAGATAGTCATCGGTATATGTGCTTGAGCCTAAGGCAAGACACGAGGCTATACCTGACAACGCAAAGTTGAGGTCACGTAGCCCTATGTATGCCTCATCCAGCGTAAACCTCTTATCTTGGCCCAAACGGATGCGCCGTATAAGAGCTAGTTTATCCTTGAGCGCCTCACTTGCAGCTACCTTTATGCCCTCCACAATTGAGCTGGCAGGTAACCCGTTAGCGATATCGTTTATCGCCTCATGCATTGACTGAAATCGGTGGTATTCTCGCACGCCAACATCTAGCTCAACAAAACGTTGTAATTCCTCGGCAGTATCTAAGTGCAATATTTCATGAGTATATTTATCCTGCACACTATATACATCATATTTTATTACACCGGGTTCATCCCAATCTCTAAACATATCCATCTCGGTATATTTTCGTATTGTGGCAAATGTGGTAGGAGGCAACTCATCAAAATTGTCGGATATCTTATTTACGTAAAAACGCGGTGACGGTTCTGTCTGCTGTGTAGTCTCTGCCATACTATATATGTTTATTTTATCGTTTACTCACAACATATTAGCACAAACGTTTTCGAATGTCAAGAGGTAGGACAGGGGCGAGGAGAAATCATTATTCGCGGGCAGCTTTGAGAGCAGTGGCGTACCAATGAAGCGTTTCGAGCGCGTTCTGGAGTGCGCTTTCAGATTTTTTAACCGCCTCAGTTTGCGCCGCGCCGTGCTCGTCGATAGAGTTTTCATAACCGACATAGCCAAAGACTGAGATACTATCTGGAATCGGTACGGCACCGAGGTTGGAGTTCAGCACTAGTCTGAGCTGTTCGATTGCCCGTGAGCCCCCGACACCGCCGTGACTAACCGCCATAAACGGCTTCTTTGTCAGCTGATAGTCGATGTGGTCAATCGCGTCCTTCAGAGAGCCTGGTATGCCATGGTTATACTCGGGCGTTACAAAGACGTATGCGTCGGCCGATTCGAGCGCGTCAAGCCAGGTCTTGACCGCGCCCTCTGGCTGGCGATTTTCTTGCATCATTGGTGGTGTGGCGTCAGTAAACAGCGGTAGTGCCAATGTCTTTAGATCAACTACCTCTATCTCTGCATCTGTGAGGTACCGGTGAGCAGCCGCCTCAACCCATTTGGTGACACGCGCCGATGCATTGCCGTCTCTGACGCTGCCGTTGATGATAAGTAGTTTCATATACCTCCTTCTTTACTTTTTCTCGTTTCTCGAGCTACCCTTGCGATTTTGCGGATTACCGCTCTCTCGCTCTTCCGCTCTTTCAGCCTTGTGGTCTCCTATTTCAGTCCTTGCAACGTGCAATCATTTGTCGGATGCAAATGAACTCCTAACATATGCTATACTTCCTATAGTACTATACATGGCCCTACTATACAAAGTAAAGTAAATATATGAACACCTCCCCCGATTGCATCCGCAGCGCCGCAGACATACTTGGTACCAAGTGGACCGCACTCATCATCCGCGAACTCGAGCCTGGTCCACGACGCTTCTGCCAGATAGAGCGTGGTATTTCCGACATCAACCCCCGTATATTAACCCAACGTCTTGATCTGTTACGTGCCCACGCTATAGTGACTACTGACGGTCAAAACTATGAACTCACCCGCAAAGGCCGCGATCTGCTCCCTATCCTCCACGACATGGCCGACTGGAGCGCTAAATACCCGCGCACTCCCCGCCCCACCACCTGGAATCTCGCCTAAATAGCCTTCCCTGCTAAGAGGTGCCTCCTCTTAGCAGTTAGTCGTCGATAGCGCTGTTAGCAAGAAGTATTTTTATGGCATGTGCATGGTAATGGCGAGTCGCGTCGTCGGTGACAAATCGCATGTACTGGCTTTTTTCTTCGCCCGTCTCGACCAAATGCTCCACCCGCAGCCAATCAGCTGACTTATCGCCACGATAATATGCCACGCTTGAAAAGGCATAATTCAACGGGTCTTTGCCGATATCAAGAGGATTCAGATGAATATACCGGCTTACCTGCCATAGGTACGTGTCAGACGGAATCCGAGCCGCCAAAAAATGATTTTGAAATATCGCCCCCACACGGTCGTATTTTTTGTTGAAGTAGCCGCTATATGCCGTCATGACGCTCCGCATCAGTTTTTCAATTCCCTGCTTTTCCTTGAGATACAGCAGCAGATGATAATGATTCGGCATGAGACAATATACCACCAGGTCGACACTTTCACGGTAGTTGGGAAGTGGACAACGCTTCGCATCACGCACAATTTCGGGCGAGAGATACCGCTTAAACAGATTGAGAAGTACGGCGTAGTCTTCGTCATCTTTAAAGATGTCCATCTTGGCCACGCCCCTGTTATAGGCATGATAGTACTCCCCTTCGCCGTACTCTTTCACAATATTTCGCGTTGGCATATCGTTATAGTACCATACTTGCTAAGAGGAGGCACCTCTTAGCAGTGAAGGGAAATTCCGGGGTGTGCCGGAATTTCGAGATGGTGGCTAGATGGTCGCTAGACGCTGGTTATTGCCTTCTATCACCTATGGGGATTGTGTGACGACTGAGACGGGCTAGTCTTTTTTCTTGTCGAGACGGTCGAGCTTCATCCAGTGGATGATGAGGTAGACAACTAGCGCCGTCGCGAGCAGTGTAATGAGCGAACTCACAATCATACCATAGCCAATAGCAACTTCTTTTTGGTCGCCACTTGCACCGATAATGATCCATTTGAGGCTGTTGAGGTCAATACCACGGGTCATGAGCGCCACAATAGGTGCAATGAGCTGATCAACAATAACCTTGACGCTGGCACCAGCGGCGGTACCAATAGCTAGACCGACCGCAAGACCAACGACACCCTGTTCACGGATAAATGTCATAAAGCCACCAGCGTGGCCCTGAGCCACCTTTACTTTAGCCGCGGCAAGTTTTGCACTTGCAGCAGCACGTTTTGCCTCTGCGGCACTCGCTGCAGCCGAGGCAGCAGATTTTTTAACTGGCTTTTTGGTTGCCATAATACTATTTCCCTTTCTTAATTTTCGCCCATCGGCGATTACCTCTGTAATAATTGTATAATAACAGATTGTGATAAAAACACAAGGACCAATTTATGACAAGGTGACGCGTACTCATCCACCACC
Source organism: Saccharimonadales bacterium (SeqCode) (assembly GCA_049289035.1). Taxonomy (GTDB): domain Bacteria; phylum Patescibacteriota; class Saccharimonadia; order Saccharimonadales; family Saccharimonadaceae; genus JAPUDQ01. The sequence continues at coordinate 5,232 of JBAQIV010000013.1, forward strand.
TTTGCAACATAAAAGCAGGCTGTCCTAAGCTGTAATTACTACCAATAATTACGAAAGGAGGCCTGCTATGGCCTATTCTACCCACCCTTACCTCCCGAAAGCGAGAGCAACTGCTATGCAATTGCTCGTTCGGGAAGGAATGACACTGCAAGTCGTGGCTAACCGTTGCGGCGTGCACCGTAGTACGGTCTGGCGCTGGAAGCGTAAATG
>JBAQIV010000014.1:0-17904 GCA_049289035.1 Saccharimonadales bacterium (SeqCode)
ATTGACGATATTGGCAAGCTGAGCGACTGGTTTAGGCATTTTCGAGGTCGATGCCATTGCGGTCATATGTTCCTGAAATGCATTCACCTCGGCTTGACTATATAGCCTTGTAGGCTTTCCATCGGCACTGACGTCACCCTCGATTCTATATAGAGGCTCACCAGTCTTTGGATCAGTCGAGTCAGTTTTTATAAACTTTGCCCCAGGAGGGATCTCTGGCGTTGTCACCCCTTTAGCAAAGTTATTGAAGCGCTCCTCGTCGGTCTCGCCGACATAATTCGGTTTATTTAACGAGGCTTTTACTTTAGTAGAGAACCAACGAAAGGCTTTGTCAGCAAACCCAAAGAAGCGCATATTGATCGCTTCTCTGACCTGACTACCGACTTTTGGATTTGTTTTTATGAGGTCGGCTAATTCACTTGCTGAAACACTTCGCATTTTTCCATCGACTTCAAGCGTATACCCCTTTTCGCTGGGGAAGACCCGGTTGAGTATTGTTTTACCCTTGACTTCGATACCTTGAGATTTGAGGCGTTCGACGTCGGCAGTTGAGATAGATCGCATCTTACAACGTATAGACATCTTGGTGCATCCCTGGACGAATTCTTGTTGCAAAGCCTTTATCTTGGTGCGCAATAATTTTTCTTGGCGTATATCGAGGCTGGCAAGCTGATCATTGAGATCATCCATGACGTTTGATATAAACGCAATCGGCGCCAGGCTGCCCGCTAGCAAGCTGCCGAGCCCGATGAGTGCTACCATGACGACTGCTACGACCGCGCCGGTGGCGCCTTTGCGGGTCTTGATCTTACCGAGTAGTTTGACGGCCCCCCCGATGACGGGGTTGACCATACCTGCCGCGCCGGTGGCGGCTTTGCCGATTGCTGTGTCGCCGACGGCTTTTTTCTCACCATCCTGCACGGCTTGGCGGGCGGTGTCGGCACCGCGGCCATGTTCGCGGGCTATCGCATCGCCCTGGCCATTGACAGCCTGCATGTCCGGAGTCGACGTGAGATCACTGAACTTTTTGTCATAATCACCCTGAGATGGGTTGAGTTCATGATTGTAGTCCCACCCGCCGGCGTGTGGTTCGGTCTCCTCCCTCTCTCGTAGGTCTTGGGCTGTTTTGCCGCTCATATTCTATAGTGTATCCTGTTATGCTTCGTTTCGTCTATGTCACTGCGTGCTATACATATCTTGCGATGGTTGCTGTGGCGGGGCCTGCTGCATGGTTTGCAACTGCTGCGGGTTAGTAGTTATAAGGGCTTGCTCAGTCGGGCTAGCGATAATCTGCAGGTGTACGTGGTTTTGTCCGGCAAAGAACAACCCCTGGCCGACCGGGAAGTTGGCGAGCCGCTTCTTCTCTTCCTCAGTAAGTTTAAAGACGTCACTAAGGACATCGACAGCGCTAGAAGATTGCTTTAGGAGCAGCTGCATACTGGAGTTGGCCACAATTGCTCGGCCCATTTTGCTACTCATAAAATCTTCGACATCTTGCGTAACCGTGGTGAGCCCGAGGTAGTATTTGCGGGCGCGTTTGGCTAAGGAGAACAGGAAATTGGCGGAGTCGTCGTATTTCATGAGTTGCCAGGCTTCATCGACAATCAGCATGCGCTTTTTTTGCTCGGTCCGCGTTTTGTTCCAGATGTGACTCAGCACAATATACATCGCAACCGGTCGCAATTCGTCTTCGAGGTCGCGAATATTAAATACCACCATGGGATTGTTTATGTCGATATTGCTCTGTTGCGAGAAAATGCCCGCAAACGTTCCAGTGGTGTATTTGCGTAGCCGTTGGGCAAGACTTGGGCCGCTACCACCCATATGGAGCAGCGTCTCATACAGGTCGCTGATAGTTGGCGCTACGGAGTTATGCGTGAGAGGGTCGCTGGTAATACCAGCGCGAGCGTAGGTGTCGATAAGCGCCTGATCCAGATCGGCCTCTTCACTTGGCGCCAGGGCTGGCATCATGTTGCCGCTAGCGGCCATTTGGGCGCCACCCATCATGAGGCGTAGCAGCCCATGCAGAGTAACGAGATTAGCTCGCAAGGCGTCGTCAGCATCTTCACTATCGACGACACGTGGCAGGTCAAATGGGTTTATGCGCGTGTCGCTGTTGAGGCTGAGCCGTATGTAGCTGCCGCCGACAGCATCGGCTAGGCGTTGGTACTCGTTTTCTGGGTCAATGATTATGACATCAGCGCCCATCATCATAGTACGCAAGGCCTCGAGTTTGACCGTAAACGACTTTCCGGCACCAGACTTAGCGAAGACCACCATGTTAGCATTTTCCAGAGAGAACCGGTCGAAGATAACGAGGCCGTTGTTGTGCATGTTTATGCCGTAGAGCACGCCTTTTTCCTGGGTGAGATCGGCGCTAGTAAACGGAAAACTCGTGCTGATAGCACCGGTGTTCATATTGCGGCGAATCTGCAGCTGGTCGGCCATCTGGGGTATGGTACTGTTGAGCCCCTGCTCTTGCTGGCTGCTGGCGACCTTGCTCATGACAAGTTGTTGGCCGAGTATGGTTTCGACCTTGTGCTGTACAAAACTCAGTTCGTCGAGACTGTCGGCGTAGATAGTGAGGTATAGGCCATAGCGGAAGAAGCGCTCAGAGCCCACCTGTAGTTGGTCACGTAGTTCCTCGGCATCTTGTATGGCGGCTTCGAGTGCTGGGTCGCGGACTTTGCCGTGCTCGGCATTAATACTCATACTTGCTTCAAGTTGGGTGACCTTTTTGCGCAGGTTGTTTAAGACGACCTGGCTCTCAACGGGGTAGACAAACATGCTTATGTCCACGACTTCGTCGAGGTTGATAATCGAACTCAACCAGCCAGTGTAAATACGGCGTGGGTAGCCGTAGACGTAGAGGGTGCGGCCGTATTTGGTACCGAGGCGAAAGTATGCACTTTGCACCTCGAGACTACTCGGCGCTATGGTATCGCGTAGCGTGGTGATGCCTTTTAAGAACTCTTGTTCGACTTCTTGCTGCTCGCGGCGCTGCTGTTCTTCAGCCAGGCCTATGACGTCGGTTTTTTTGCCACCAAAGATTCCCATTATGGCGCCTGCCTATCGAGTTGTGGTGTTGGCGCTAGACCATCACCTTTTTGTACATACGTACCGACGACTTGCTCAAAATCGATCAGCGGTTGTCGCACAGCCGTGTCGGGGTTGTAAATGTTGTAGTACAGTCCAGCGAGCTCTTTGGTTTGCAGCTGTACGCAGCGCACGCCCATTTGGTAGAGGCCGCTGATTACCAGGTTGAGCCGGTTTTGCACCTCGTCTTTGGCTTTTTGGTAAGTGGCTTTGTCTATCTGGATGTTGGTCTGTTGTTGGGGCTTAAACAGGTTGCTAAACAGGTTTTTACTGTTGTTCACTGCACTGCTGACGTCACCGGTTGGAAAATACGGCACCACCACATAAAAACTCTTATCCATGATGTTGGCATCTTGGCTGAGCTGGTCGACGAAATTTATATAGTCATCCATAAGTACGCCGAGCAGCATGTTGTCTTGATCGCGGCGGATTTTGGCAAGTTTTTCGAGGTACGGCCCTATGTCGACACGCTGTGAGCGTATGAGTATCTGAACTGGAAAATACAACGAGTTAAGAAAACTCTGGTAACTGTACTCCACGCCTTCACGTTCACGGTCGCTCATGAGGTCAAAGTTGATCGACTGGCACGCCACGACAGCCCGAAAACTACCGTCATTCATGACCACCATGCCTTCACGCACCTCAGATATTTGCAGTGAATTTTGCGAACTATTGGGGTTACGCGGCGGCTGCGCGGCCGCTGGTGTCGAGGCCACAGGAAAACCACCAGCGCCAGCGGGCGCAGGGCCTTGTAACGGTGTTTGTGGTTGCTGTGGTTGCATCCCTGTTTACTACCCCACCCCCTGGAGATTAGGACCTAATGTAGTGATATCACCACTTCTTCGTCGTCTTTGAGGCGATGCGCCTCGCGAGCGATAGCACTGATCGATAGGTCGCGGTTGTTTGCAAGTCTCATTATATCAGGTGACGGCTGATCACCGCTAGCGTTTTGGGCTGGTTGAGTGACCGGCGCCGGTTCGATAGGTGCAGGCTGGGCGGCTGGAGCTACCGCTACTGGTGCGGGCGCAGTGGCCACTTGTGGGTCTATGACGTGTTGGCGCATAGACGTCGGGTATGGGTTGTAGCTTGGCAACGGGTCAGCGGTGATTGGGGTGGCGGCCGGTGCCGCCACTGGGTACTCGGTGGCGACAGGAAATGCCGTAAACTGCGGGACTGATGTATCGGCTGGCGGTGCTTGGCTCATGGCAGCCTGAAATTGCCGTGTCATTTGGGTCTTGCGAATCTCGTCTTGCTGCTCTATGAGGCTGTCGAACTGCCGACCTATACCGACCGACGTGTCCATCATGTCGTCGACCGTGCTGGCTTCGGCAGTGATGGTGTCGTTGAGGCTGCTTAGCGACGTAGTGGTGACGCCACGCGCTGCCCAGCCCTGTGAGTCTATTATGTCAGCCAGGTACGCCAGGCGCTGCTGCGCTTCGTCGGCCCCGTATTCTTTCGTCAGTTGTTTTTCTACGACGTGCGGCGCCACTATAGTGACGAGGTTAACCTGCCCCTCGGGTTGCCAGAGGCGGAGTCGGGGCTTAAACATAAACCGTATAACAGCCGCGAGATATATCTCCATAGGCTGGTCTTTGCGCAGCGGCAATGCGAGTGCCCCAAAAAACAAGATGAACGGCAGAGGTATGAGCACAAGCCCTATAAAAATCTTGCTCATAAAATACGCCAACGCCCCTGCGATTGCGACTATGATGAGGTATATAAACTGTCGAAAACTAAACGGCCCAATGAGCTTGTCATCCGCCTCAACGTCTTGGGGTACTTTGTATTCGGCCATAGTGGTTATAGTATATCATTTCATTTGGTACGGAGTGAGGTGCCAAGCTGGTTATAGTAGACATGGTAAAAACCATTGATCTTGCACACTGCCTGGGGTGCGACCTTGAGTACGTCTTGAGCCATAACGCCTATGTAGGTTGTGTTACTCCATAGGTACTGGTATTCGTATTCTGGAAGATTGAATAGCCCCAAAGTATTGCCTGTCGCGTGAATGTTGCGCTTGAGGCGGATATCAGATGGTGGCGGAGGTGGCGTACGACTGGCGGCACGGGTTAAGATGTCGAGTGCGGCCTGAGTCTTAACCTTTGAGCTTAGCTGAGCATCATTAATAATACGCGCAGCTTCTGCTGGGGGTATATCAGCTTCGTACATCGCCAAGGTGTCCGCATCTTGAGTAGCTAGCAACTCTGATGATAGGGCTCCCATTGCAGCATCACCATGCACTTCCCATTGTCCGCTTGCGCCAAACCCAGCCCCACCCTTTACTAGATCGCCATGTGAGCCTACTAAATCATTGAAATTATCTTGTACAACTGCTTTTGTGACGCGATCCCTTACTGCTTGGTCTCCGACTGCATGCGTCGTAAGAACTCGTCTGGCTGCAGCCTTACCACTTGCACCCAAAGCGACCATGCGGTTAATTGCTGCAACGGCACGATCTGCGTCACCGGTAGCGACTGCAGCGGCATATTCTCTTTCAAGAAATCCATCACTTGAAAAGTCTGCTCCATCAGCGCCTGACTCTTCATATCTTGTTGTGAATGCGCTAACACGCTCTCGTGCTGCTTTTGCTGCAGTTTCAGTTGCAACTGCTTCGGCTCGTTGCAGATATCTAGCGGCCTGAGGGTTAGAACCTGGGCTTGTTCGCGCTCGCTCTGCCTCTCCCTCACTAAGTCCGGCCAATGCGGCTTGGTATTCTGGGTCGCTCGCTCGTTTTGCAACGAAATCTTCCCTAGCAGACGAGAGGTTCTTCTTCGCAGAATTTATTAAAGCTTCTCGCTCTGCCTCTGCAGCAGCTCCGCCACCAGGCAGAAGACGTCTTGCGCGATGGGCCGCTCGTTGCCTACGCGTAGCGGTCTTTGGGTCGTAGCCCTGTTCGCGCTCTATTGCACGACGGGCGGTATTTGTTCGTCTTCTGTCAGCTTCGCCCTCAGCCTTTTTCCTTAAGGAGTCAATTGGTCCACGGTTTGGGTTATTCACTATCCCTGCAACCTTGCCGATCAACCCGCCCGCCATTTTGATGAGAAATGGTGTGGCGAACAAAGGAAACATCATGACCGCGAGGGCGAAGATTTTGAGTAGGATAGTTCGTATTTCTTCTGTCATGATTTCTCCTATTGTAACAGTATGATATAAGCCGCTACTTTTGACCCGACAAACAGCAGTGTGACGAGCGGGTAAAACACAAGCATGGTTATAAACGTCTTACGCCATTTATCGAATAAACTCTCGGTATTGGGCAAGATAAACGCGACAAATGCCAGCGGTGATATGACGATGAGTATGGTGATGAGTGCATACCGGGCAACCAGTACAACTAACGTGGTGATAACTGCGAGCAAGGCGGGTACCGCAAACGTTATGGCTGCTGCTACGATAGCAGGTGCAAATGCGATTGCCGTGCCAAGCCCTAGTGCTCCAACGATAACCGTTTCCCAATGCACTCCGCTCGTAACCGATTTTGCATTTGGCAACGCTGACATAAGTATGCCATCTATTCCTGCCCCAACAGCATTTGATATGTCGACAGCAAATATACATATGTAGTACGACAAGTTGACGAGTATCGCCGCTGCTATCATGCGAGGCAGTATCTTTTTGATGCCATAATTACTTATGCCGACACTGGTTGCCTGTGAAAATATGACAACAAAGAACGCGATGATAAACGCAACATTGGCAATGCCGAGTATGTTCGACCATATAAGTTTGAGTGGGTTGTCGCCAAACGGGTCTTTGACATCATACACCATGAATTGTTCGATAAGTGTATATACTGCGTCCACGGTCTTACCTATAAAGGTCGCTAAGGGGCATATAATCCAGCCAACACCAGTAACGTTGCAGGTTTCTTTTTCGGGCCCGCCAGTAGCCGTAGACTGAGGAGTACCGATCTGTGTCGCACACGTTTTAGCTTGTGTTAGATCGGTCGTCTTGCCGGTCATGCAGTTGTCCCATGCGTTAACACATTGGGTGGTATTTCCAGACGATACATCCTTTAGGCATTTCTGGACTCCTTGACATTTGTATTGCGTAACGCCCGAAAGTTTTGTGCAGTCCTGAGCGGCCCAGTTGATGGTGGGGTCAGGCTGGGAGAGATAGCTACCATTATTTATGGCATAAACGATATCATATGGCGTAGGCTGCTTTCCGTTATTTGCCGTCTTATAACCATTCACGGTGTTGGTGATTAGTGTCTTTGCGTACAGTGCAATAGTATCGAAAGGTTTTGTCGAGGAGTTACAAGCAAATTTATTTGCTGAATCAGCGTTATTTACGTCTGCGTCATTTATACACTGCGAATTATCAGGTACGACGAACAATCCTTTGGTGCTAAGATCGGTGATACCGCCAATCGTAGGGCAATTTTCTAGGTACATCGGATCAGTAGCGGCTACATTGCCAGTCCCCAAGTATTTTGCACATACTTTTCCCGAGGCCCATTGTGCGGCAACAGGCGAAGGCATAAGGGTTGCTAGACCAGAAGACGCCACCGCAAGAATCATTAATGTCAAGAGAAACTTTTTCATAATTATTATGGCTAGAGTATAGATGATCCTACGCCAAAACGCCAGTCTAGCTTATCGCTTAGACTGGCGTTAGGCCCTGAGGCGGATATATGTTAAACGGCCGATGATTTCACGATACGTAGGATGGACTGTCCGCCGTTTTGGTCTGGCACTATTCTCACGGTGAATGCGTATGTTGTCTTTTTGCTGTTACGGCTAAAATCAACAACAAAATCAACCTCTTGTGATGGTTGGCTTCCTACTACAACAGTGCGCACCCCAACTGATTGAGTGACAAAATCAGGCTTTGTATCTGGCGTTTTGCCAGCAGAGATATCAACACGATTTTGTTTCATCCACTCGGCCATGTATGTGGCGAGTGGACCATCTTGTTCGTCTGTTCCAAAGAGGGCAGATCTCATAGCTGCGATGACATAATCGATCTGGTCGTTAGAGGCATCATACTGGAGCTCGGGGTTAAAACTAGCAGGATTTGCATTGGCTGCAAGGAGTAGGTAGTCAAATCGTTCACCAATTAAGGTGGAGCCAACAACCATTGCCTGTTCATCGGTCCCAAAAGCTCCGTGCCGTATCTTGAGCGCCTGTGTTAGATTATCAACGCCGACAATGGCGTTTTTGCTCTCAAGCCCAGGCAAGAATTTGGCGGTATCAGGACTAAGTTTATGAGGATCACCGTGCTTCTCTGGGCTAGTTGGTGCGGCGGGGATACTTGTGGGGCTTATATCTGGACGAGTTTGCCCGCTTGTCTGTTGTGGTTCTGCTCCGGGTGTAGATCTAGACAATACATTACCCGGTTGATTTTGAGTTACGCCGTTCGATGACGACGCAGCGGTTCGAACTACGAAAGCTGTTGCAGTTGTTGCTGCGAGCGCACCAATGCCTGTGATGAGTGGGTGTTTGCGGAAGAAGCCGAGGATATTGTGGGATGGTTGGCCCTCCTGTATGTTATTCGGCAACTCACTTACTGGAGCTGGTTCTCCAACACGAGGAGCAGTGCGCGGATCAATATGGTCACCCAAGTTCTTATATAAGAGCACAGGATTACCCAACTCATCTAGCTCTATTCCGTGGACTAATCCCTTTTCTATGGCCTCTCCTAGCGAAATAGGTTTACCATCGGGACCGGTAAAATCAAAAGACATTCCTTCTTGGTGGCCGGCCATTGCGTCGGGTTTGCTCCCGGTTCCCGTTGATGCATCTAAAGACATAATTGGATATCTCCTCACTCCTAAATTTCAAATTATGATTTTTATTATACACCAAAATAAATAAAAAGCAAGCACAAGTTCGTTGACCTGGCCAGATAGTTGACTTTTTATAAATCTTATGCTATCATGAACATATGAATCCAAACTTCATGTACGGTCCAGCAACATTTGCGCGTAATGATCGTGACCCCGACGCTCCGCGACCAGAACGACACAGAGGCCGCCGTCCAGAAGATGTTACCGATGAAGAAGTGGCTGCGGCAGGTGAGGCACTCACCCCGCTTAATTGGCTACGTGATACTAGTAATGCGTTTGCGGTACGACGACTTGAAGATGTTGCGGCGATGCGAGAAGATGGCGGCAATCTCGTCTCGGAAATAAAGATAGCTCTATTTGATCGTCGTAATGATGCGGTTTATCGCAAGGCCCAACGCAGCGAACGTATCTCTCGAACAAGCTTGTTACAATCTCGTCGCAAGCGCCATGCTGATCGTGCGAAAGGCGGCTATACCGAGAGCTCTCGACTCTCAGGCCTTGTAAGAACTGAAAATGAATCAACCACCACACGTCATGAAGAAACCACTACAGCAGGTAGTGAAAGAGTTGATGCATATTATGCGCGGCGAGATAGGCTAGTCCGACGCTCAATCGTAGCGAGAGAACGACGTGCTGCACGACAAGAACGAGTTAGCAACTTTGTCGATCGGCAAGGGGGCAACATCGTACGAGCACGTCGTCGTTTACAGCGTAGAGCCAGTATTTTTAGCCAGTGGCTGGACGATATTTCAGGGTCACGTCCAGCAACTAGCTGAAAATGTACGCGACAATCTTTGTAGTATGATAGGAACATGAGTATTATTAATAATAAATTTCTACAATCTATCGGCGTCCAGCTTTCACCAAGAGATATACATAAGCTATCAGAGCATTTTCAAGAGACACTTCATGATCGCATTATCGAACAAGTAATTATGCAACTCACTCCCGAGCAGGTGGAGCAGCTAAACTCGTTTGCTGAGGGTGATCCAGCATTACAACACTGGCTTATGGAAAATATAGAGGACCTAAAAGATATTATCCAGGATGAGGTTGATATCTTACTTGGTGAATTAGCCGAAGCTGCTGACCAAATAGCAACGGATCAATAGTGCAATATCTATTTACTTAAATCACCTGGTATGGGTAAATATAAGCAATACCATGCATATGTATATGAGCAAAATCATACGATCGACCCTGTTTGCCTGCGGGCTGGTAGTTACAACTGTAGCGAGTGGCCAGACCGTATCAGCTGCGACTATAACAGTAGAGTGTAAGACACAGGCTGTCACCGTCCCTGATACGGTTGACAAAGCTGCTGCGTGTGCTCCTTATGGAGGGCTGTCGTCGACGACAAACGCACCTAATGCCGGCTCAAGCCAGATAACTCCTCAAAACTTTCAGACTACTATGACCGCGCCAGATGGAGATGCGGCGAAAAAAACATCTTTTTCGTTTAACGGTAAGACAACTAATGTCACGATTCGTGATGTCTTGATTGAAATACTCAAATTCCTCAGCGTCGGTGTTGGGCTGGCGGTGGTGGGTGGTGTCGCGGCGGGGGGCATCGTCTATGCTACCGCTCAGGGCAGCCCTGGCAAGACACAGACGGGCATAAAGATCATCACTAACTCTGTGATTGCACTGGTGCTGTACCTACTTATGTTTGCTATATTACAGTTCTTGATACCGGGAGGGATACTTAAATGATCAAGCGGGTTTTGATTGGGATAAGCCTAGCGATTGCTATGATCGTGACATTGCTGCCAGTTCATTCGGTGTCTGCCGTCACCCCCGTCACGCAAGTTGCGGTTTGTGATCCTGGTAATGCATGGGGTAACTTTTTCGGTTTTCAGCCGTGGTATGCCTGTCTCGAAAAGGACGGCAAAGGCAAGCCCATGATCAAATCGATCAACGACCTCTGGAAAATCGCCTTCCCCGTGGTTGAGAGCATCATAAAACTCGCTATGTATGTGGCGATTGGTATGATTTTCTTTATGCTGTTTAAGATGGTGACGGCCAACGGCAACTCAAGTACCTACGCACAAGCGCTCGGCGGTATGCGCGATGCCGTGATTGGGCTGATCATCGCCATGATCTCGGTCGCGATAGTTGGGTTTATCGCCAATGCGTTTGTGGTGGTGACGCCATGAGTACGCTATGGTCTGTGGCGCAGCTGGATATCAAAGCCAACGAGATCGGTTTGCCGACTATTCAAGCGAGTGGTTCGCAGCTCGATAAGATATTTGGCCTGGTCTATGTGGCGCTGGCGGCGTTTGCCATACTGTTTATCATAATCGCGGCGATGCGTATGGTTGTGCAGGGTAGCGATGCCAATGCGCAGAAGCAGTCGCGCGAGGCGATTATATACGCGGTGGTGGCACTTGGGATCGCCACAGTTGTGATAGCTGCAATACAATTTATCGTAAAGAGCGTAGGAGGTTAAATGATCAAAAAGTTCATCACATCGTGTATAGCGGCTAGTTTGGCCGTGGTCATGATGGTCGTTAGCGTGCCGTCACTTGCCGGCGCTATAGAAAACCCCATAACAAGTACTTGTGGGGTCGATAGCTCGAGCACACTCTGTAAACCAAGTGAAAAACTCTTTGGGCCCGACAGCATCTGGACAAAGATCATCAACACGCTCATATATATCACTGGAGCGATTGCGGTGATCATGATCGTGATCGGTGGTATGCGCTTTACACTCTCAGGTGGTGATGCGTCGGGTACTAAAAGCGCCCGTGAGACGATTATCTACGCAGTGGTTGGGCTTGGTGTCACAATCATGGCGTATGCTGTCGTTAACTTTGTATTAAGTAGGTTATAAAGGAGAAACCATGAAAATATTATCACGCGCCGTCATAAGCCTCGCCGTTATCTGTAGTCTTAGTGCCGCCACTATGACCATACCAGTTAGCGCAGCCACGAGTGCCCCAGCGGCCCAATCTAGTGGGGGTAGCTCTACCACCCCACAATCCGAGATCTGTAAGGGTTCGGGTGGTGAATGGGACGGCAAACAATGTACCAATAAAAACGCTTCGACTACTGACGTCGCAGGCTTTGTAAAAAGTATCATCAATGTCCTACTCTACGTTCTTGGTGCTATTGCCGTGCTCATGATCGTGATCGGTGGTATTCGCTACACGACATCTGGTGGTGACCAGTCGGGCGTCAAGGGTGCAAAAGACACCATACTCTATGCAGTTGTGGGCCTCGTCGTTGCCATGATGGCCTATGCTATCGTCAACTTCGTGGTGCTCAACGTAAAGTAGTTACTTCACGCCACGGTGAAAATCTGCTATAAATGGACTAAGTCAGAAAACATAACGGTAACGAAGGAGAATACATGAAATCTATTATCAGAAAAGGCCTGTTCGTCCTCATGATGGTACCCATGCTCGCACTTGGTGTTAGCGTGCTATCTGGTGACGTCGCAAACGCACAAGCTATCTCTGGTGGCATCGGCGGCGGTGCAGCCAGTGCCAAAGGTGACGGCACAGCAGAAACACTCTTTGGCGACGGCGGTATCTTCAAAACGGTGACGAACATCTTGCTCTACATCATCGGTGCAGTCTCAGTCATCATGCTCATCATCGGTGGCATCCGCTACGTTGTATCGGGTGGTGACCAAAGTGCTGTGACTGGTGCAAAAAACACCATCCTCTACGCTATTGTCGGTATAGTGGTGGCATTTCTTGCCTACGCAGCGGTCAACTTCGTGACGACGAACCTCGGTCAAGCTACCAATTAGCTTACCAGTAGATACAAACAATACACCCCCTCGCGCGAGGGGGTGTATTGTTTGTTCGCGAAAGAGCTAAAGTACCTGGATCTTACGAGCTTGTTCTTGCTTGACTTTTGTAAAGCTAATCGTAAGCACGCCGTCTTTGAGGACAGCTTCTACTTCGTCTTCTTTGACTTGCACAGGTAGTGCTAGTGTGCGGCTAAATTCACCCCAGTAACATTCCTGGACGTGCCAGTGAGTTGCCAGTGAGTCGTCGCCACTGCTGAGTGTACCACTAATCGTCAAGATACCGTCAGATATACTGACGTCAAGATCTGATTTGTTGACACCGGCAGTTCGGGCCTTGACGACGAGTCGCTCGTCGGTCTCGTAGACATCGACAGCGAGTTGGCCGGGTAGGTCTTGGTCGTCGTTTTCGTCCCAGTTGTCGTCGTTGTTCACAGAAACAGCACTATTGTCATCTGGCGTGACCGTCACCTCTTCATCTGACAGAAATGCTGCCGCCAGCTCATCTTCCATCAAGAGATCATCATTTTGTTTATGCCCTCGCACCATACATCCTCCAATTCGATAGATTTTTCAAACAAATTGTCTCACTAATTATATCCGAAATTGTCAATTCTCTGCAATAATAGTAGGTAGAAACGTAAAAACTACAATGCTTGATCGCCTATTATCCACCATTGCGCCTCATATCTGTAGCTCTTGCGACGACGCACACGGCTTGTTGTGCGATCGTTGTTTTTCTGACATTATCGACAATGGCTACGACCAATGCATTGTCTGCGAGCGCCCCTCAGCTCAGAGTAATCTCTGCTCTGCCTGTCATAGCAGTGTGGTATACGATGACGCGTGGGTGGTTGGCGAGCGGCTGGAGGGGTTGCGAGAACTTATAGACCGCTACAAGTTTGACCGAGCGCGCGAGGGTGCGCATGTACTGGCACGCTTGCTCCATGCTCGCCTACCGGTATTGCCCGCTGAAACACTTGTCACGTATATACCGACGATTACGAGCCACGTACGCCAACGCGGCTATGACCATATGGCGCTGGTTGCCCAGGAACTAGCAGTGCTTCGAAAGCTGACCTGTCAGCCGCTGCTTGAGCGCCAAACTTCCCTACCACAGCGCGGCGCCACCAAACGTGAGCGTGCTCACCGCCAAGTCGGGGCTTTTAGGGTGAGCTCGTCCGTCGCGTCACCCGTGCTCCTGATCGACGATGTGTATACAACTGGTGCGACTATGACGGCTGGGGCCTCGGCGGTTCGTGAGGTTTCACCTCATTCGCTGTTTGTCGCTGTGGTTGCTCGCCAACCGTTCGACAGATAACACGACCTCTGATAAAATAATGAGCGATCACTCGCAAATTGTGGTGAACAAACTAAGGAGAGGTGACCGAGTGGTTGATGGTAGCAGTCTTGAAAACTGCCGTGGGGAGACCCACCGCGAGTTCGAATCTCGCCCTCTCCGCCAAGAAAATACGACCTTTTGGTCGTATTTTCTTGCGCAGGGCGTAGTGAGAACTCGCGGGCGCTGTGACAACAGCGCACACCACTTATTTTTACTTGCTACGCTGTGACACAAATGAAATGACAAGACTAAGCCCCAGCACGATTAGGGCAACATAGAGCCCCTTGAGGAGCCAATCTGTCATGACGGCTTGTTCGACGGTATTCATGACATACAGTACGCCGACAATTGCTGCATACAGTGCATAAAATACGACGATAACCAGGACTGAGTTCTTTATATATTTTTCCATAGCACGATTATATCACGTGACCGACTATTCAATTGTCGTCCTGACCTACTAAAAAACGATCCCAAAGGATCATTTTTTAGTCTTGGCGGAGGAGGAGAGATTCGAACTCTCGCGGGAGCTTGCGCCCCCCTACAGCTTTAGCAAAGCCGCCCCTTCAGCCACTTGGGTACCCCTCCGTAATACTCACGTGTGCGGTATTACAGCTAGTGATTGTAACAGATACGCGCCAAAAATAAAACTGGTGTGGCGAACATTTCGTAAACCAAGCACAAGTGGTATACTTTTGCTATGCAACCCAATAACTATTGGCAGCCCAATGAGGTGAACCAGCCGCAACAGCAGTCGAGTCCCCCGCCCGATCCCCTTGAGAACCAGTCGCCCGCTGAAGCGCCAGTTGACGAAGTAGTTCCGTCAATCGAAACAGAGAGCGCTGCGCCGTTAATGCAAGACGTGTCATGGGAAGCATCTGAGTTTGTCCATCATGAAAAAGACATGATGTGGTATGTCGGTGTTGTCGCTGTGAGTATTGTTTTGCTCGGTCTTTCTATCTGGCTCCATGCCTGGACATTTACCGCGTTGATTGTCGTCATGGTTGCGGCAATTTTCTTTATGAGTCTGCGCCCGCCCAGGGTATTGCATTATCAGCTGTCGAGTATCGGTCTTCGAATCGATAGCACTCCCTATGACTACAAGGATTTTCGCGCGTTTGGGCTCGTGCAAGACGACGCAATGTATTACATTACCCTCCTGCCGATCAAGCGTTTTATGCCGGCAATCGATATATATTTTCCACAAGAATACGGTGAACAAATTGTCGATGCTCTCGGTGCTCATGTGCCGATGCAGACGATCAAACCAGATGCTATCGACAAGCTGATGAAGCGGCTCCGTTTCTAGACACCTGTCGTATTGTTGGGTGCTACGCCCGCAAAAAACCACGTAAAAAGCCGGTCACAATGACCGGCGCTTTACGTGGTACACCACTGCTCTAGAAGTTTACACACAACTCAAGCAAGAAGGTAGACGCTGGAGAGAGATATTAGAACCGATGTACAGAGAGTATAAATTACAGATAGAGAGACGTTATTAGTATATTCCCAGCCTGAATGTACACCTACTAGCAATAGAGTTATAGATAAGTATCTACATTGTTAGATGTTTGTTTGTGTTTCTATTGTTCAAGAGCATACGTGGGGTGGCGTAGGGACAGCCAAGCCTAACAGCATAAGTCCTGTTTATGGGGTACTACTGTATGCCATAAGTGTACCATAAGCAACAAACGAAAACTCCATACAATATACCCCTGTTAAACCGCCCATTTTCTAGCAGTTTTGGATATGTTTATTTATAGGTTATATAGCCTGTGTAGATTCTATTTATAACTATAAGCATAACATAAGCGTATTAACTGCTATTTTGCATTCTACCCCTGTAAATCGGGCGATTTCTAGCAGTTTTTGGTTATGTATAAGTATACCTATTCAGAGATAAATAAACCTATGACGGGTAACAGGAATAGTAGCCCAAAGACAATCAGTATCACTCCTTGTATAGCTATTTCGTTAGGCGTAGGGCTGTGCCTATATGAACGTGTCATCATTTCTGCTCCTTCGCTATGACGACCACGAATCAGAAAATATCCAAAACATATTAAGAATAGGCTCATGCCACCGCATACTAGAATTCTACTAATCGCTTGAATCATAGTTATGGAGTACAGTTTATTGACGCTAGATTCTGGTAATACTGAGTCTGATACTGTGCAAGTTTTGCGTCATGAGCAGGCTTGTTTTCGTTAATCATACTCTGGACATAGCCGCTAAATGCTCCGCCGACACCGTTTCCAGCAGCGTAGTTGTTCCAAGCCTCTATCTGGTTATACCAAATAGCATTTTCTGCATTCACCTTTGAATTGTAGAGGCTTGTATATGATGACTTCATAGTCTCGTTACACGTTGGAGCAGTGACGGGGGTCGGGGCTATAGTCGTAGTTGTAGTTTGCTGTGGGGTTGTAGGAGTTTGCGTTGGCTGAGTCGTGGTAGTCTCGGTATTTTGTGTCGTTTTCTTTATTGGATTAGTGGCGACCGGTTCATTAGCTGTCTGCTCTGCTGGCGTTGTGTCTATCTGTTCGCTATCGCTAGACGTAAACGGCTTGCTATCAGTATCACCTGCAACATTGCCACTTTCGCTAGTCGTACTATGAGTTGATGTCTCGTTCTTGTTTGGCGTTGCCACCATTACCGCAACTGTCGCAGTACCTGCAATAATGCCAATAGCAGAAGCAATGATTACTAGCTGTATAACAAGGCTACTCTCCTTGAAGAATGTACTAAAACGGCTTAGATGATGTGTGATTTTCATATTGCTTACCTACTGATACGCACTAAGCGTGTCTCACCCTTATACGTTATCTTAACATCAACACTGTTCTCTGAGTTACGAATGTCCGTGTAGGCGTAGCCTGTGCGTTCTAGCCCTTTGTTTATATCATTGCCTAAATCGCTTGCGTAGTAAGGTTTGTAAGGCTCTGTAAAGGCCTTTGTCTTGCCGTCACTAAAATAGGAATCAGATGTATACACTTGCCCAGATACTCCAGGAACATCTATCTTACGCTGTGCACCGTTTGGAAAGAACTGGTTAGCATTAAATGAGTCAACTTGCTCTCCAAGCTTTCGCCCACTATCGGGTATCAGTTCAATCTTGAGTTCTGAAGTATTAACATTGTTTTTAGCGGTAATTTTATAATCTACTACTAGCTGACTATTCGCCTTTGAATATTCGTTGATTATGTCTCGTGAATTGTTACGCCTTACGCAAATATTAAAGTCTGAAGGTCCTAGTTGCACCCATGGAGCATCAGGGTCATTGTCCCAAGCTCTCCACCAAGTGTTTTCTTTTGACTGAGATTCACAGTCTTCTTGTTTCTCTAGAGTGCCATATTTTGCAACAGACTCTTTGTCTATAGGTAAATCTACAGGCTTAAACTCTGCTTTTGTTATGTCCACTTTAAAATCCGACAAACCAACAGTTTCGCCTACAGAGTAGACTTTGTTTGCTTGATAATCTTGGTAATATTTGTAGCCAAAGTATCCACCAACTCCCAAGAGCACAACAGCGACTCCCAGTATTATCCACTTCAATAGTGATTTTTTCGAGCTGTCTTTGTTTGCCTTTTTCATTCGTACAGTCTCCGCTGGTTAGTAGTATTCGGCAGACTAAAAAGCCCGCCACGAGCGATAGCCGAAGCTACCTACTACCGTTTCCAGTAGCTACGACAAGAAGAAGTACTCATGACGAGCTGTTTCTTCTTGTGGATTTAAGACCATGCCAAACAAATATCTGGTTTAGGTCTATGGCGTTATTATACAACAAATACTCTCATAAACATGTAGCTCTACGATTTATCACCCCTGAATAAAAACACAAAACACATGTCCAAATTTAATAGATGACTATTTACCCGTTTTAACAATAAAAACGCCTAATTCGATTCAGGCTCAGGGGCG
>JBAQIV010000015.1:0-2418 GCA_049289035.1 Saccharimonadales bacterium (SeqCode)
CTTGTCAGTCACGACGCGGCCGATGGTCTGGCAGTCAAAATATCCGACTCATCATCACCAGATATTTACAGAGATACCAAGACAAAGTAGAATAGTCACTGTATTTATCACCACTTGAGGTGGTCGCACATTATCAACTACAGACCCGACGCGTGCCGTAAGGCGAGTGACTGGTCTGGATAGTCCGGCGTAGCGCAGCGGTAGCGCAGTGGACTGTTAATCAATTGGTCGCTGGTTCGAATCCAGCCGCCGGAGCCAGACCCAGCAGAGAAATAGGTAGACCAGGTTCCTAGACCTGTCCCTAACTTCTCTCCTTGGTCAGACAAAATGCTAATTTACAGTTCGTAAGTTACAAATGTTGGAACCGTCAGAAATGGCGGTTCTTTCATTTTACCCCTGTAAAATAGTTCTAACCCAGCCCCTCCCGTCCTGAAGGAGCAAGCACCCCAAAACCAGACCTGTTCCCCAAGACCTGTCCCTTTACATAGTACCCCCCAGGGGTATATACTATAGACATGAGAGAAGATATTAAAAAACGTGCCAGTCACCGTACCAAGATTATTGAAGGCCAGATAAAAGGCTTACAAAAGATGATAGACAATGAGCAATATTGCATGGATATTCTCACCCAGAGTTTAGCAATTCAAAAATCTCTAGCCTCCCTAAATAAGTTGATTGTAGAAAACCATTTAACGACGCATATTACTGAAATGCTTAGCTCTGGTGAAGAAAAGGAACAGACCAAAGCTATCGAAGAACTACTGAATCTGTACGAGCTAAACAACGTCAGAAGTAAGTAATGGATCATTCCGCACGCGTTGGTCATCACGAAGCGCATGATCACGATAAACATGCTGGCCATAATCCAGACATGTTCAAGAAAAAGTTTTGGCTAAGCTTTGTTTTAACAATCCCTGTCCTTATTTTCTCTGAAACAATTCAGGAACTCTTTAATTACACAGCACCTATATTTCCAGGAAGCGAATGGATCCCAGCTATTTTGGGCACAATCATCTTTTTCTACGGTGGACTCGTATTCCTAAAAAGTGCAAAGGCTGAACTAGCCGCCAGACAGCCCGGCATGATGACCCTTATTTCGTTAGCTATTACTGTCGCATTCGGCTATAGCATCGCAGTGTCGTTTGGGCTACAAGGTATGGATTTTTGGTGGGAACTAGCAACGTTAGTAACCATCATGCTCTTGGGGCACTGGTTAGAGATGGCTTCCGTGCAAAATGCACAAGGAGCATTAAAAGAACTGGCAAAACTATTACCCGATGAAGCTGAAATAGTGACAAAAAATGGCACTAAAATAGTCACGGTTGCAAGTTTGAAAGTTGGCGATCTTGTATTGGTTCGCCCTGGCTCGACTATTCCTACAGACGGCGTCGTTATTAAAGGTGAATCTAAAGTCAACGAATCGATGCTTACCGGCGAATCAAAACCTGTAAATAAGCTCGTTAAATCACTCGTTATTGGTGGTGCAATAAATGGAAGTGGCGCACTGACTATTAAAGTTACAAAAGTTGGAGAAGACACTGCTCTTGCAGGAATCATGAAATTGGTTGCTGATGCACAGAATAGTAAATCAAAAACACAGATTGTCGCAGACCGAGCTGCCTTCTACTTAACCTTCGTAGCTATAGGTGCAGCGATCTTGACTGCTATTGGCTGGACATTCTTTAGTGACCAATCTGCTTCATTTATTCTTGAGCGTGTCGTAACGGTACTAGTTATTGCATGTCCTCATGCACTTGGGCTTGCGGTACCGCTTGTAACCGCAATCTCTACTACCCTCGCTGCTAAAAATGGTCTACTTGTTCGTGAACGCATGGCGCTCGAATCAGCAAGGAACATCGACGTCGTATTATTCGATAAGACAGGAACACTAACCAAGGGTGAACAAGGTGTCGTTGATATCGTTACTGATGGCGCAAAAGTCAACGACGTGCTCGCTTTGGCTGCTTCGGTTGAACTTGAATCCGAGCATCCTATTGCTAGGGCTATAGTCACATTTGCAAAGAGCAAGAAGCTTCATATAATAGTTGCAAAGAAGTTCTCAGCAATGTCTGGTCGTGGTGCAAAAGCTTTAATCGGTGCAGACACAGTCTACGTAGGCGGACCAAGACTCCTAGAAGAATTATCGCTAAAGTTAAACCAAGAGTTAGAAAGTGCAACCAAAAGCGCGAGTAATGATGGCAAGACAGTAGTTTATGTCATCAAGCCAAAAAAGGTCATAGGAGCAATTATGCTAGCCGATGTAATTCGATCAGAATCTAAAGAAGCTGTGCAAACATTGCAAAAAGCTGGAAAGCGAGTAGCTATGCTAACTGGTGACGCCAAAGGTGTTGCCGCATGGGTATCGAAAGAACTTGGAATTACAGAGTTCTTTGCTGAAGTTTTACCTGAGCATAAAGC
>JBAQIV010000016.1:0-1831 GCA_049289035.1 Saccharimonadales bacterium (SeqCode)
GATTAATGGTGTTAATATATCCTATGACGCACTTCTAACCGTCCCGCTTCTTATGGAGTTATACATTCTTGCACTTGCAATTGCTTTTTTTCTTGCTGCACTCAACGCAAAATATCGCGACATTGGGTATCTATGGGAGATTTTTCTCCAAGCTGCCTTCTATGCGACTCCAGTGCTGTACCCACTACAGATGGTAATGAAACAAGCTCCAGCTGCGGCAAGCTGGCTGATGATTAACCCCGTAGCGCAGATAGTACAGGATGTTCGGTATTTGCTTGTCACAAAGCAGACAGTAACACTATATCAGCTGGTGAGTGACTGGCGTATTGTTCTGCCATTTCTTTCAATTATAGCTCTGCTCGCCGTAGCATCATTTTATTTTAGAAAAACCCAGAAGTACTTTGCGGAGATGGTATAGATGTCAGACAAGTCGGTGGTAGTTCGCGTACAGAATCTTACTAAGACATTTCGCATACCCATCGAGGCGAGTAGCGGTATTAAGCAGAAGCTTGTAAATTTGTTGCAGGGACGCAAGGGATATCGCAACTTCACTCCACTGGACAACATCTCTTTTGAGATTGAAGAGGGTGATTTTTTTGGAATCGTAGGTCGCAACGGTTCTGGGAAGAGTACGCTACTCAAGACAATAGCCGGCATCTACACTCCTAATAGCGGTAGTGTTGATGTGGCAGGAAGTCTCGTGCCGTTTATTGAGCTCGGAGTTGGTTTCAACCCTGAACTAACTGGTCGTGAAAATGTGTTTTTGAACGGCGCCCTGCTCGGCTTCAGTAGGCAAGAAATGGAGAATATGTATGAGGGAATCGTTAATTTTGCCGAGCTACATGATTTCATGGATGAGCGACTAAAGAACTACTCGAGTGGCATGCAGGTTCGCCTTGCATTTAGTATAGCTATCAGGGCACGTGGCGACATCTTACTACTTGACGAAGTACTCGCTGTAGGAGACGAGGCGTTCCAGCAAAAGTGTTTCGACTACTTTCGTGAGCTCAAGGAGAAGCGCCATACTGTTATTCTCGTGACTCATGACATGGGTGCGGTGAAGCAATATTGCAACAAGGCGCTACTCATAGACGACTCTCGCGTTTTATATGTTGGTGATCCGTTTGAGGCCGCAAGTCGTTATAGCATGCTGATGTTCAGCCGTGATAGTGGTGATATCTCTAGTCAGCCAATCATAGTCTCCTCAATTAAGGATCATCACCGATCAAAACCCCACTACACCCCAAAAGATACGCTCGACCTAGATATTGTTCTGGAGTCGAACACAGATCTACCATTCCGTTGCGCGTATAGTATCATGAGGGACGGTGTTATTATCACCGAAGCGAATAGCGGCAATGAATCGATCCTTGTGGCAGAGCCAAGAGGCCGGCACAGACTACGTCTAAAAGTTGACATTTCTGACTTTAACTCAGGAAATTATTCACTCAACTTATCATTTGACGACACGCATTCCATGAGGATGGTGGCATATCGTTTCCGCGCATATAACTTTATCATTAGCTCGAGCAACGGTAAGTATGGAGGCTTTTTCAAGGCAGATAGCCGGTGGGAGTTTTTGGATGATAAAGACAAAACTAATTGATAAGCTTCGTCGAGTGACGGGCATCCAGGAAATCATCACACGAGTCTTTGTTGTTGGTGAAGACGTGAAAGATCTAAAGAGGGTAATGTATGAGCTTAAGATGCGAAACGATGACATACAGCAGCAGCTCACACAGGCTGTAGATATGCTTGTTGCCGAGAGGGACGATATTGATAGTCTGAAAGACACCCTAAAGCATGTGCGTGAATCGGCCGAGTATACACG
>JBAQIV010000017.1:0-5263 GCA_049289035.1 Saccharimonadales bacterium (SeqCode)
AGGTACTGCCAGCACTTTTTGTTACTGGGTATATTTGGTAAATTGGACATAGGAACATCTCCTCTAAGATTAGTTGTTGTACAAACCTAATTTTACGGGATGTTCCGTTTTAGTTTAATGAACCCGCTTCAGCTAATCGCCACAATTTCTGCTATAATAGATATAGTAATGATCTTGCTAGATAGGGTAACAAAGACGTACAGCAAGGATACTGAGGCGGCGCTCAGTAGGATTAGCTTGCATATTGAACCCAACGAATTTGTTATATTGGTCGGTACCAGTGGGGCGGGTAAGAGTACGCTACTTAAACTTCTGACGCGCGAAGAAAAGCCCACGAGCGGCAAAATCGTCGTGGGCGGTATCGACTACGATACGCTGAAAGACAAACACATACCACTACTGCGGCGCAAGATCGGCGTGGTGTTTCAAGATTTTAAATTGCTGCCACAACGGACAGTGTTTGAAAACATAGCCTTTGCCCTCGAGATTGCCGGCATGACGAACCGCGAGATCCACAATACCGTACCAAAAGTCATTGAGCTAGTGGGGCTCAAGGGTAAAGAAAACAGTTACCCCCGCGAGCTGTCCGGTGGCGAACGTCAACGCGTGGCGATTGCGCGGGCGGTGGTGCGTCAGCCCAAGATACTTATCGCCGACGAGCCAACTGGTAACCTTGACCCCAAGCACAGCTGGGATATTGTACGGCTGCTCGAAAAGATCAACCGGTATGGCACAACGGTACTACTTACTACGCACAATGTCGAGATCGTCAACAAACTCAAACGGCGGGTGATCACACTTGACCACGGTAAGATCACCTCAGATCAAGCGACGGGGAGTTACAAACAATGAGTGCCAAAAAAGCCGATCGCACCAAAATTCGCGAGAGCAAAGTTGCTCGTCGCCGTTACCTAACGTGGTTACGCATGATTCGCTATGGGGTCAACAACTTTACGCGCAATGCCTGGCTAACAACTGCCGCCACAGCAGTGATGACCATCACCCTACTTGTCATCTTGACGACTATGCTGGCGCGGACATTGTTGACCGAGACAGTGACCAAACTCGTCCGTGAAGAAACCAAACCATCTATTTACCTGCGCGGGGAGACACCACCATCCGACGTTGCCGCTATCAAACAGAAAATAGGGCAGATAGACAACGTCTCAGCTGTCGACGTATTTACCGCCGAAGCAGCGCGCGATGATTACATTACCAAAAACAAGATTACTGACCCTCAAGATCTCCAAGCGTTAGCTGAGTCGGGCATAACGTTTCCAGTGACACTCACTATGACGCTCAAAAACACCGACGATATATCGGCACTGCAAGACATCATCAAAAACAACCAACTCGTCAGTAGCAACCTCTACGATGGCGTCGATCAGCTTAATAGTACTAACCGCGGTGCAATTGGGACGCTTAACGATTGGGCACGTACCTCTGAACGCGTCGGTATTGTCGCGACAGTATTGTTTACGGGCATCTCCATGTTGATCGTATTTAACACCATACGTATGGCTATATTTAACCGCAAAGAAGAGATAGACATGATGAAACTTATCGGCGCCGACAAGAGTTTTATACGGGGGCCGTTTGTGGTTGAAGCAGTTATGTATGGGTTTATTGCAGCCCTGCTCGCTACAGGTATTAGTTACTTTGCGCTCGTGACGTTCAAACAGCCCATCGCTGATTATGGCATTGCGATTGACGAACTCCTGCCGAAGCTCATGATGCTTTCACCGGTTATATTGCTTGGCGTTATTGTCCTCGGCGCTTGTATTGGTATCATTTCAGCTCGTCTCGCTGTCCGCCGCTACTTGAAAGTATAAGGAGGAGTATCACGTGACACAACGCATGACCTATATTCGTGACCCCCGAAATACGCAGCAGGGTATTGACTCAAGCCTAAGCGCTATGGTACTATATACAAAACCAATGAAACAAAAACCCACCACACACCGGTTTCGTTCGCTGGTCTCGCGCACACTTCTCGTTTGCGCGACCGTTTACCTTGCCATCGCTATGCCGATGGCAGCGTTTGCTGATCGTTTTGATGACCAGATAAAGGGCATCGAAGGGCAAATATCGGGCTATCAGCAACAAGCGGCTGAGCTACGATCACGCGCCGACACGCTACAAAACGCTCTCAACGCCTTGATTGCTGAGAAAAATACCCTCCAGGCGCAGATTAACCTCAATCAAGCCAAATTTGACAAACTCAGCGCCGACATACAGGCCAACGAAGAGAAATTGTCTCGTCAAAAAAAGACACTCAACAAAACGATTGTCCAGATCTACACCAACAGCAATACCTCACCGATTGTTATGCTAGCGAGCACCAAAAGTGTCAACGAATACGTTAGTGCTCAGCAAGTGCGCGGCTCGGTGAGAGACCAGATGAAAAACGCCATGGAGCAGGTCAAAAAGATCAAGGCTGAGTTGTCTGACCAAAAAACCCAAGTCGAACAGGTGTTAAACGACCAAAACCAGCAAAAACAAGTGCTGGCCGCCAAAGAGGCTGAACAAGCCAATCTCGTGGCGCAAACTCGCGGTGAAGAAGCTGCCTACCAAAACATGATTGCAACCAAAAACAGTGAAATTGGTAGTCTGCGTGCTCAGCAAGCCGCCGCTAACGCCGCCGCCGCGCAGACCTACAACGTTCAAAACCTCGTCGCTGGCGCTAGCTGTGCGAGCTCGGGATATCCTGCAATCTGGTGTGATCACCCGATGGACACCATTGTCGACACCTGGGGTATGTACAACCGCGAATGCGTGAGCTACACTGCTTGGCGCGTGGCCAAGAGCGGTCGCCACATGCCGTACTGGGGTGGACGCGGTGATGCCAAGATGTGGCCGGGTAGTGCCGCACAAGACGGCATACCAACTGGTAGCGAACCACGTGTTGGCTCGGTCGCAATCATGTACGGTGGCGCCTACGGGCACTCAATGTATGTCGAGAGAATAAACGGCGACGGTAGCATACACGTAAGCCAGTTTAACTGGGGTGTCCGCGGTGAATACAGCGAGATGGATATCAGTCCAATTGGCCTAACGTTTATCTACTTCAAATAGGTATAGCTGAGAGCGACGCAAACTCATCTGTCATGTCGTGCGATGATCTGATATGATAGTGATAATGTTTTTAAGGGGATTAAAATTGTGGAAATTCCGATACCAGAACAGCGCGTAAACCGCAAGCCGTCTGTCACGGCGACACAGATCGTCATCGTCATCATTGCTATCGTTGTCGCGTTTATTGCCGGCACACGGTCCGACGTGCTGCTTGCGCGCTTGCAGGGGCAAAAAGTCTCGACTGATTCACTTGATTTTGCGTCGGTCCAAGACCTTTACCGGCAGCTCGCAGCAAATTACGACGGCAGCCTTGACAAGCAAAAGTTGATTGACGGAGCCAAAAAAGGCATGGTTGACTCGATCGGTGACCCGTACACGGTCTACTTTACTGCGGCTGAAGCCAAAGAATTTTTGAGCGACCTGGAGGGGACGTTTGAGGGCATTGGGGCCGAACTAGGCAAGCGTGACGGTAATTTGACGATTATTAGTACCATCGACGGTAGTCCAGCCAAAAAGGCTGGTTTACTAAGCGGTGATGCGATTGTCAAGGTTAATGACGAAGATACAACTGGTTGGTCGATCGAAGAAGCGGTCAAGAAAATCCGCGGTCAAAAGGGAACGAGCGTCAAACTACTTGTCGTACGCAAAGGTCAAGACAAGCCGCTCGATCTTGCCGTGACACGCGACACCATAACCGATCCAAGCGTCAAAACAGAGGTGACGAGTGACAATATAGGCATTATCCGCATCACACGGTTTGGGCAAACCGACACAGTCAGCCTGGCGCGTGCCGCCGCACTTGATTTTAAAGCTCGTGGCGTGAAGGGTGTCGTGCTGGATCTCCGCGGCAATGGCGGTGGCTACTTGCAGTCGGCGGTAGACGTTGCCAGCCTCTGGATGCAAAACAAGACGGTTGTGACCGAGCGAACAGGTGGTCACGTTACTGACACGCTCAAGACCAATGGCGATGCGCCACTACAGGGCATACCGACCATTGTGCTTGTCAACAGCGGTAGCGCCAGCGCCAGCGAGATATTGGCCGGTGCGCTAAGCGACAATGGTGCTGCAAAACTTGTCGGCGAAAAGACGTTTGGGAAGGGCGTGGTTCAAGACGTCAAAGACCTCAAAGACGGTGGCAGTCTCAAAGTCACTATCGCGAGCTGGTACACGCCCAATGGCAAAAACATCAGCAAAGAAGGCATCGCACCTCAGACGACTGTGACGATGAGCGACGAAGATTATGTGGCCGGCCGAGACCCGCAAAAGGACAAAGCGCTGGAAATGCTCCGCTAGCAGAGCATTTCCACGTAGACCGTAGGTCGTAGATCGTATACCATATAGTCACAGTAAAATTTTCGTATTTGTTATACGAAATACGGTATACGGTATACGATATACGTGATATTATAACCATATGCAGAAAAAAATTCTTCTCGTCGAAGACGATACAGTATTGGCGGGCGTCTACAAATCACGCCTTGAATTAGAGGGTTTTGCCGTTGAACATGTTGCGAACGGTGAACTTGCCCTCAGTAAAGCGATCGAGTTTCGCCCCGATCTTATATTGCTCGATGCCATGATGCCCAAGATAAATGGCTTTGATGTGCTCGATATCTTGCGTAACACACCAGAAACTATGAATGTCCGCGTGATTATGCTCACGGCACTCAGTCAACCCAAAGACAAACAGCGCGCCGAAGAGCTCGGTGCAGATGACTACCTGGTCAAATCCCAGGTTGTCATAAGCGATGTCGTGGAGCGTATAAAGCATCACCTCGGGGTATAGAAAAAACAAAAAGGAGCTGCCTTATGGCGGAACGACCCAGACATAGCGGTCATGAACATAGTGCTGAGCGACCAGAGATTGCCTTTGCGATCGATGCCATGGAGCCAATGTATGACCTCAAGATACCCAGAGCTGATGGTCTTGAGGGTGATATTGTCATGGGGCTTCGACCAGATCGTCAGACGGACAATACCGACGGGGATTCGATAATATTGCTAGTGCGTTACCCCGATGGTTCCATGATGACTGCCGGTATGCACCGTGATTCAGGTAACAATCTCAGAGCCGTCCTGGCTCGTCATATACCCGAAGGTGTCAGGGTATATTATGGTAGTCACGGTGATAGCGATATACAAACTGAAGTAGAGGTGCTCGGTGCAGAAGCGATGATGGGTATAGAGG
>JBAQIV010000018.1:0-20699 GCA_049289035.1 Saccharimonadales bacterium (SeqCode)
AGCTTGATGAGGTAAAACGACTCTTCAATATAAACGACTCAATGATGCCAGACGTCCATGAGCTAGAGGTTCAAGCTACCAAAGAAAATATCGGTGGTTCCGAAAAAGACCAACCACTCGCCTCTACTGCAAATGCGATCAATCATTTGTACCGCGAACACGCAAGCGGCTGCGAGGAATGCAACGGTCTTGGCTATACAGGACGACGCGGCATATATGAAGTACTGTCAAACACAAACGATGTCCAAAACCTGATCGTCGCCAACGCCACCAGTAATGACATCCAGGCGGAAGCCATCAAGCAGGGCATGGTAACTATGCAACTCGACGGCCTAATCAAAGCATTTCGCGGTGTAACCAGTGTCGCAGAAATTCTACGAGTTACTAGAGAGTAATTATGGGTATCTATAAACTTATTGCTGTCAACAAAGAAGATACGGTCGTCACAATGAATGTCGAGGCTAACTCGAGAGATGCTGCCATTGCAGCTATCATTAAGCAAGGATATAGACCTACGTACTTAAAATTGCAGCGTGAACACAGAGATTTTTTATCATTCTTAAAACCCAAAATTAAGTCAAAAGACCTAGTTATATTTACTCGTCAGCTAAGTACGATGATAAGTGCAGGAGTACCTCTACTACGCGCGCTAAATACTCTGTCAAATCAGACTGAGAATAAATCATTTCAAGTCGTCTTACAATCCGTGAGTAAAGATGTCCAGTCTGGCACCTCTCTCGGCGACAGCTTCGCTAACCACCCCAAAGCCTTTAGCGACGTGTTCATAAACATGGTTCGTGCCGGTGAATCGGGCGGTATCCTCGACGAGATTCTAAAACGCCTTGCAGTACAACAAGAAAAAAATGACTCAATAAAAAAGAAAGTGAAGAGTGCCATGACCTACCCGATGGTGCTCGTTATTATCACTGTCGGTGCGTTCTTCGGTCTAATGTTTTTTGTAATTCCCCAAGTAGGTAAAATTCTTAAAGATCTGGGCGGCCCAGATGCTGAGCTACCCCAGATTACCCAGATAATGCTCGATATCAGCCACTTTATGGTCACCTATTGGTACATAGTTATTGGCGTTACAATTGGCCTTATCATTGGAGCACGCCTGTTCTTTAAGACACCACGTGGCCGTCACATTCTCCACTACACCCTCATCAAAACACCAATAATCGGACCGATTATAAGAAAAGTCGCTGTTGCACGATTTGCCCGTACATTTTCATCACTTATCGGTGCTGGTGTTAGCGTACTAGAGACTCTACGTGTAACTGGCAATGCTATTGGCAACGATGCCTTCAGAGATGAACTCATTCATGGCGCCGAGGCTGTCACTTCGGGCTCACAGCTGTCTCAGGCCCTTGAAAAAGGTGGTCTATTTCCGGCGATCGTTCCTCAGATGCTAAGCGTTGGCGAAGAAACCGGTGAAACAGCCGAAGTACTGATAAAAGTCGCTGATTTTTTCGAAGAGGAAGTAGATGCGACTATTGCTAGCCTCAGTTCTATCATCGAACCAGTTATGATCGTCTTCATGGGAGGTATGGTCGGTCTAGTAGCAGTTAGCGTTATGGGACCTATTGCCAGCCTGAGTCAAAATGTCCAATAAACCTTGTATAATTAATCATGAGCAATTTTAATCAACAATAATTATGAATACTTCTAAGCAGCAAGGCTTCAGTATACTTGAGTTAGCAGTTGTTATCGTTTTGATTGGCTTACTATCTATGCTTGTCACGGCCTATATGCCACAAGCCCAAATGCGCTCACGAGATACCGAACGAACTTCTGACATTGCTACATTAAAAAATTATCTTGAGCAGCAATATGTAGAAAAAGCCTCTGCTAGCTACCCGACTTATCCATCGACAAGCTCACTCACGAGTGACCTGTCAGCTTTAACTTCAGGCGGTTTACTAGACAGCACAAAATCACCTGGCAGTAATAGTAGTAGCATTATTACTGCCAGCTCCAATGGCGATCAGACTTCTGTAACGACAAAGAGCTCATACATATATCAGCCTTATTTACAAGACGGCTCATTGTGCACCACGTCTTCAGCGAACCAACCCTGCGTGAGGTTTAAGTTATGGTATAAACTAGAAGAAAATTCTCCTAACGCAACCTTTGTGGAAAGCTTACATCAACAATGAAAAAAAATAGAGGATTCACTGTAGTTGAGCTCGTGATCGCTATCACCATTAGTGGAGTATTTACAATTGGAATTTTTCAGCTATTTTCAGCAATTAACAACCTATCCACTGAGTCGTCGCGTCGTACAATCGCAAGCAATATTGCCTACAACAACATGCGCAAATATGCCAATGGCCAAAAACCTCTCTGGTTTAACTGCATTGGCGATGAAGCTGGCGAGACAACGCCACCCTTTAGCGACGGCAAGTCAAAACCAACTGCAACAGGCCAAGAATTAATGAATATAACAACTAATAGCTTAGTCCAGACTTTACCTCCACCCGTAATCGAGTCTGTAATTGCGATTGCACCATACGGCTGTGGTAATTCTGCGCCAGGTCAACCTATTAGGGTCCAAGCACAAGTCAAATTCGGTCAAGGATCAAAACAAAGGACGATCACCCATGCGACGTACGTATCATACTAACGCATCAGGTTTTACTATTGTTGAGCTGGTATTAGCTTCATCTATCAGCATTGTTGTTGTTTCTGTATTTGTATCACTACTTTTTACGACATACCAGTCGTCAACTCGTAACAAAGTTGTTCTAGACATGACGGGACGATTACAAACTTCCTTGTCCTTTATCGAGCGTGATGTACGGTATAGCGTTGCCTACTTAACAGGTATTAGCTCACCATTTAGCGACAGTAACGCCCCTGCCGGAGGTTGGACCCACAAGGGATCACCTGCTAGCAGCACAAACCGTGCACTTATTCTTAAGTCGTATGCCACAGCAAATAACCCGTTTTCACCGACACGTCAGGCCGTCTATGTAAATGGTAGTGTTTCAAATCCGTATATTCCTGCCGACGCGCTACTCAATTGTTCAACCACACCGCCGGCAGGATCACTTTATCTAAACCCTCAGCTACCTTATATGACTATATACTTCGTAAGTAGCGGCAAACTTACTCGACGGATCATAACAGACACCACGACCAGCTTATGTAACGGTGCAGTCACCTATCAAAAACAGTCATGTCCGACAGGAACTGGCGGCAGTTGTCTCGCAAAGGATGAGATCATAACCGAAGACGTAGCCGGCTTAAGCATCGACTATTATCAACAGCTCGATACACCTACACCATCATTTGCCCTGCTAGATCCATACAAGGCAACAAACCCTGATGATCTTGCCACGGCCGACAATATTAATGCCACGGTTACACTTAACAAAACCGTCGGTGGTAAAACCATTAATCGCTCAATGTCGATTACAGTTAGTAGGATAAATAACTGATGAATAAAAAAGGCTTTGCACTTCCTGTTATTATTATCATATCAAGTTCCTTAATGGTTGCGAGCTTGGCAACAATGCAAATAGTGCTCTCGTTACGCTCCTACAATCTGAGCCAGTATTATATAAAAATTGCCGAGGAAGCTGCTGAAGCAGGGACTGTCTACGCAACAGCCTGTCTCGAAAATAACGCACGCGCCCAAACTTGGGGCGCAGACGACAACAATCCATTGACCACACCTAACCCCTTAACACAAGATACGCTATGTGACGGAACAGACTACCTACCGGGAACTAGTGTCCTTGTAGCAGATGACAATCGTATAAAAACTGAATTCGTTGTAGGCAATCTTGATTATATATCGAGCAATGCGACCCAAGTATATAGTGTGCAAATTTCTGCAAAGGGATTGGCAAAGATCAAAACCGGTTCAACAACATCTATTACCAAGACCTACCAAGCAACCGTCAAAAAAACGATCGTTTGGAACACAAGCCTCAATAGCCAACGATCAGTGAGCGGCACCTACCGAACATGTAGCATCATGAGTGGCTCAGTATACTGCTGGGGAAGAAATGCTAGAGGTCAGCTTGGCAATGGCCAATCAACTGGGGGTAACCCTGAAAATCCCTCGACTGCTGACTCATACATACCAGTAAAAGTCAGGAAGGACTCTGGGGTATTGGCAGGCAAAGTAGTCACAGATATGTTTGCTGCACAGTTTCATAATTGTGCACTTGCTGAAGGCAAGGTGTACTGCTGGGGGTACAATAACCAAGGCCAGCTTGGCCAAGGTAATACAACTGATTCGTCTGTACCAGTTGAAGTCGGGGGAGCATTAACAGGCAAAACTGTTACTGCAATTGGCGGAACAGGTAATGTGTCCTGCGCCATTGCCGAAGGTAAGATCTATTGCTGGGGTAACAACGCGTACGGCTCAGTTGGCGTCAATAATGCAACATCATACTATACAACACCGCAAATTGTTGTTGCCGGCAACACAGCGACCACCTTACCAACATCATATACTGCAACGAAGCTATCTACTAGTGGTAGCCGCTCATACCTAATGTGCGCGATCGCTGACGCCAAAGCCTATTGTTGGGGTCCAAATCAAGTCGGTCAGGTTGGTGATGGTACAACGACAAGCCCTAGACGTCTTCCAACTAAAGTTGTCGATACTGGTGTGCTCAGCGGAAAAACTATTACTTCTATATCACAAGATGGTTACATTGATGTTGCGTCAGGTGGCTATCCTCACGTTTGTGTAGTCGCGAGCGGTAGCGTTTACTGCTGGGGAGAAAATAACTCTGGTCAACTCGGTCGTGCTGCTGGTAACACCACCGATTCCAATGTACCTGTTGCGGTTTACTCATCAGGAGTCCTATCTGGCAAAACAATCGATGACGTCGGTGTCGGATTACGTCACAGTTGTGTACTCGCCGGTGGAGAGGTGTACTGCTGGGGACTAAATTCTAGTGGGCAAGTTGGGGACAACACGACCTCCACCCGCTACGTGCCCGTAAAAGTTTACCAAGAGCCAGGGGTGTTGCAAGGCATCTCAGTCCTAGCGATTGGGGCAGGCGCAAACCGTGGCTGCGCCGTAGCAGCGACAGCCAAGGCTTTTTGCTGGGGGCTTAATAGCGATGGGCAGATAGGTGATGGCACACTTATCAACCGACTCAAGCCGACTGAGTCTCTCTTTCTCAGACCAAAAAATTATCAGTATATGTATTAAGCAATCGTACTGGCATATATCACTCTTGACTCAATAGAGAAAATCAATATACTTATGCTTAAGATCTGGTATACATATAGCCGATCACTATCAATCTAAAAGGGGGGCATTTATGCTCAAAAAGTATTCACAAAAAGGGTTCACGATTGTCGAGCTTTTGATCGTTATCGTGATCATAGGTATCTTAGCAGCACTGGTTCTCAACACATTCGCAGACTCACAAAAACGTGCCCGCGACACTCAGCGCACGACTGACGTATCAGCTCTGTCAACACAACTCGAAGTCTACTACAACGACAAGGGTGCTTACCCACAATTTTCACAGATAGACACAATTGGCGAAGCTAAGACGGCGTTTCCAGGTTTAGACGAGGGAGCAGTTGATGCACCTTCAAACTCGGCAGCCTTCGACATCATAGGAACTGCTCTAGGTGGTACAGATATTAGCCACTACAGCTACCAAGCATGGCAGGCAGATGGCACAACAGCATGTAATACTGATGACGCCTGTGCAAAGTTTACCATGACCTGGAACAAAGAGTCTCTTAAATCTGGCGAGTCAAATCCTCAGACCAAGAAGAGCTTGAACTAGATATACTTTTTTAACCACAGAAAACGGCCCAAATTGGGCCGTTTTCTACTGAAAATGTTATACTAGTAAACAGTATAACTTTAGGGATGGGCATGAAACGAACACTATTTTTACCGCATAGTCCGCTCGTGGGTATTGATATAAGTAATACTTATATCAAATGCATGTCTATGGATGTTTCCAAATGGTTAGTAACAAGTTATGGCTCAACTAACGCTGATACCAAAAAACTCCGCACTAGCCTAACCGAGTCACCAGACTATCTCATATCACTGCTCAAAGAATTGGTGTCCAACAACATTGTAGGTAAGCTGACCAGCTCCCAGGCTATTGTAGGCATACCGACAAACATGACCTATAGCCGCAGCGTCTCACTTCCAAAAGCTGCTATCAAAAAAATCGACGAAGCCATTGCGCTTGAGGCCAGCCAGTACATTCCAGTGGCACTCTCCGAGCTCAATCTGTCGTATGAAATCCTGAGTGAAACTGACCAGGCCATAGACATACTTATGTCGGCCGCGCCCAAACGCATTATCGACAATGTGCTGACTGCCTGTCATGAAATAGGTATCACGCCGCTGGCTATTGAGCCGAGTATCAACGCAGTTGCTAAACTACTGACGAACACCGAGCAAGGCCATCTGCCAACCGTCATCGTCGACATTGGCGCTGCCGATACCGACGTTGCCATCCTCAACGAGCGGATTCGTGCCACGGCGAGCGTCCAGGTCGGCAGCAACACACTCACCTATGCCATATCTGAAAAGATGGGCGTGTCACTCGAAAACGCGCATCAACTCAAAGTTCTCCATGGTCTCTCGCACGGCACAAAACAGCGCGAGATTCTTGACGCCGTCAACGCGCCGCTTTCACAGGTCGTCAACGAAATCCATAAGATTATACGCTACTACAACGAGCGCCTCGATTCGTCGGCGCGCATTGAGCAAATTATCATCGTGGGTAGCGGCTCCGATATACCCGGTCTTGGCGAGTACTTCACTGACAGCCTCGTTATGCCGGCGCGTGTTGCTAGCCCCTGGCAGACGCTTGATTTCGGTAATCTCCCCCAGCCCGCCAAACAATTTCGCCCACGCTACATTACGGTTATCGGACTAGCAGCCACCAAACCAGACGAGGTCGTGCTATGATAAACCTCCTTGACCATCGCGCCAAAGCCGAACTGATTGCCGCACGCCACAATGTGCGGCTGCGCCAGTACTCTTTTATACTTATACTTCTCTGTGTTGTCATCACCGCGAGCTACACTATCGGCTATATTATTTTGAACAACCAAGCCAATGCCTACCGTGACGAAGCGGCGCATTATGCGCCCGAACGTGAAAAATACAAAGACATTGTCGCGCAGGCTACCGAGTACAACAAAAATCTCGCCATCGCCAAAACCATTATGAACAATGAATTTATATTTAGCGATCTGCTGGTTACACTCTCAAAAACATTGCCGCCCAATGCCGTACTAGCAGGCATTAACTTGCAAGCGGTCGACCTCGCAAAACCAATCGAGCTTACCATAAATACCAAGTCATTTACAGACGCCGATGCAGTTAAAAAAGCTTTCGAAGCCTCACCGTACTTCAAAGACAGCAAGCTGCGTACTATCACGAAACTGCCCGAAGGCACGTACCCGTATACTGCCGTGCTCATCACGACACTCAATCAAACGACATTTCAAAAGGCACAAAAAGAGGGAATGCTATGAGTGAAAAAATGTCGAGTATGAGTGCCGTGACCCTCCGCTATATTTTGATCGGTATTATCGCTTTATTTGTTGCCGGAATCGGGTTTGTTTTTCTGACAGCACGAGATATTCTAATGGCAAAGGCAATCGAAACTGACCATGCTCGTATTGATTCTGAAATTGCCCAAGAGGATATAACACGGCTCAAACAGCTCAAAACGACGCTCGAACAGGACAAAGACGTCATTGCAAAAACATCCGACATTGTTGCCGATAGTCAGTCATATAAGTTTCAAGACCAAGTTATCAAAGACATTACGTCGTATGCTTCAGCGGCAAATGTCGGTATCATCGGTTTCGACTTTGGCCAAAAACCAGGCGAGGCGCCTACAGCCGGAAAATCATCAACGAGCTCACTACGGCGTACACTCGTCAGCATACAGCTGGCCAATGATATACCCTATACATCCCTACTCACGTTCATAAAATCTATCGAGCAAAATATTACCAAGATGCAACTGACTGGCATAAATTTTCAACCCAAAAAAGATAACCCCACTCTCATCACCGGTTCAACTATTCAAATTGAGGTATACTTGCGATGAAAGTCCAGTCGGCATCACTCACGAGCCTGTCGCATATTGGCAAACATATCCTCGCGCACGACCGCCTGATCGCGTTTATGCTGATGATGATCACACTCATCTACTGCGTCATGACCATTCAGGAAGTGCTCGACCTGCCAAGTGATGATACGTACCGTACGGAGCAGATCCAAAAAAATACCAAGACTCAGTTCGACAAAAAGACTGTCGATCAGATAAAACAGTTACGAACTACCACCGATGCACCGATCACCCTACCGCCCGAACCAATCAACCCATTTATCGAGTAAATGATACACTAGTATATATGTTAGTCCTATCAGACAAACTAACCAACGTCCCAATCATGAGCCTCCAAACAGGCAATGAAATCGCTCGCACCTTGCGGCCAATTATCGACCCACGCTCACTGACCATACCGGCACTATATGTCGCTGGGCCGCAAGTCGAAGACACGCCAGCTGTACTCCATACTGCCGACATCCGTGAGGCCGGAGAACTCGGTTTTATCGTCGACGATAGTTCAAAACTCATGGGACTCGATGGTCTCGTTAGGTTGCAGCGCGTCATAGATTTTGATTTCGACCTCTCAAAATGTACCGTCTATGAAAAATCCGGTAAGAAAATCGGCCAGGTACGCGACTATAGTTTCGAGCCGGCTAGTTTTATGGTTCAGCAAATATACGTGCAGGGGTCATTTTTTCAAAGCCTTACCATGACGTCACGCATCGTCTCGCGTAACCAGATTGTATCGATCGACAATCGCCGCATCGTGGTCGACACTCCCGACATAAAAGAGATGGTGCAAGAACAGTCAGAAAATGCGTCGTCAGCTTTCGTCAATCCATTTCGCAGCGCTCAGCCACAAGCTGATCACATAAGCACCGAAGAAAACTAGTCGTCGTCGGCAAGCGCCGAGCGTATGTCATCGTACATAAAGCCCTGACGCTGCAGGTAAGAGATAAATTTTTGCGAATCGTCGTAGCGCGACCGTTTGTGGGCGATCACTTTTTGTAACTCATCGGCGTCGCGCCGTGTCATGCTACTAAGCACCATGTCGATAGTCGCCGTATCGACACCCTTGCCGCGCAGCTCCGCGGTCAATTGCCGTCGGCTGGCGCCTTTCCTAGTCTGCCGGTTCTCAACCCACCAGCGTGTAAACTTTTCGTCGTCTATATAACCACGCGCTAACAGGCGATCGTAGACGCGATCGGCAATAGTTTGTGAGACGCCAGGTTTTTCGATAGAACGTGAGGCATGAGTCATGAGGTATGAGTCATCACTATCCGCTCCGCCAGTTTTTTTGGGTTTACTTTTCCTGACTCCTGACTCCTGACTCCTGACTCGTTTTGTAAGCGTTTTCCGCCACAAATAATCGCGCACTTCTCGTGCACTGTGCGGCCGCAGCATACAATACTCCAGCGCCCGCGCATACATTTTGCCAAAGGTGCTTTCTTCTTCCCATTTGGCAATTTCCTCAGGGGTCACCTCCGCCCCATTTTTTATACCCAGTTCAGTCACCTGATAGACATCAAGACTCAGACGATACTTCCCATCAATCGAAATATTCACTCGATTCGGATTCCGCGCTTGGACTGAAATACTTGTGATTTTGTGACTCATTCTAAAATCCAAAATCTAACATCCAAAATCTACTGCCTACTCCTGCGCCTCTGCCACTTTCCCTCGCACCGCTTTTTCGATCTCGTCCAAAACTTTGGGATTTTCTTTTAGGTATACTTTGGTCGCTTCGCGGCCTTGACCGATCTTGCCATCTTTGTAATCAAACCACGCCCCTGCTTTGCCCACGATGCCATGCACTACGGCGAGGTCGAGCACGTCGCCCGTACGACTAATGCCTTCGTTGTACATGATATCGAACTCGGCAGTACGAAATGGCGGCGCAATCTTGTTTTTGACGACCTTGACTTTGGTGCGGTTCCCGATGATTTCTTCGCCTTGTTTAATCTGTCCAATACGGCGAATGTCGAGGCGCACTGAAGCATAAAACTTGAGTGCATTGCCACCAGTGGTCGTTTCGGGATTGCCAAACATCACACCGATCTTCATACGAATCTGGTTGATAAATATAACGGTCGCGTGTGATTTATTGATGATACCGGTCAGTTTACGAAGCGCTTGGCTCATGAGGCGTGCTTGCAAACCCATGTGGCTGTCGCCCATGTCGCCTTCTATTTCGGCCTGTGGTACCAGCGCCGCAACCGAGTCAACCACAATCAGGTCGACCGCATTGCTACGCACCAGTGTCTCGGCGATTTCGAGCGCTTGCTCGCCGTTGTCGGGCTGCGATACCAGCAGGTTTGCTGTATCAACGCCAAGTTTTTTGGCATAGGCCGGGTCAAGCGCGTGCTCAGCGTCGATGAACGCTGCGGTGCCGCCTTGTTTTTGAATCTCAGCTATGGCGTGAAGTGTGAGGGTTGTCTTGCCCGAACTTTCTGGCCCATAAATTTCGATAATACGGCCTTTCGGATAGCCGCCGCCAAGTGCAAGATCGAGCGAGAGGGCGCCAGAGGGCAACAGCTCTACGTCGGCTCGCCGCGATTCGCCAAGTTTCATGATCGAGCCATCACCAAATTGTTTGGTGATCTGCTCCATGGCCAGGCCTAATGCTTTGGCTCTACCGCTGTCGGCTGTTACTGCCATATCGTCTGCTTTTTTGGATTTGTCAGCCATATAACCCTCCTCAATTTTTCCCGAAGGTACGTATGCACCTAAGGGGAATGCTAATTATAAAATTTTCTCACTGGCCTCGACTGCACGGTTTTGGCAGGTGAATTCCCCACTCTATTTACCTAGACTATTATACTCTGATAAGTGATATAATTATAGGTATGAAATCACACAAACAGGCGGGATTTACCGTTGTCGAATTGCTCGTCGCTGTTGTGCTCCTCATCGGTGCTGGTGTACTCTTCATGCAACAAAAATCACAGATTGAACGAGTCGATCGTGATCGCGAACGCAAAACCGCAATCAATGCCATGTACTATAGCCTCGAGGAAGTTTACTATGCCGCCAACCAGTCATACCCCGCCAAGATAAACAAAGACAACCTCAAGTCGCTTGACCCAGGTTTATTTAAAGACCCTAGTGGTGTCACGCTTGGCGAGACTGGCTCTGACTACCACTACGATCCGCTCAACTGCGACGGCACGGTTTGCCGTGGCTATACTCTCCGCACGACACTCGAAAACGAAGCTGATTACGTAAAAAAATCAGCCCACTAATAGCCTACGTTTCGTAAGGATCGATCGGACGGCCGTTTTTAAATGCCTCAACGGCATTGTTAAGTGTAGCCACTTGATCACCAGGACTTGAAACGAAGTTAAATCGATACGTCGTCTCGTCACCTTCGGTCGAAAGCCGCAATGACCCGTAGTTAAAAAATGTTTGCATAATGCCACTTTTACGAAAACTAGCATCCTCTATATTGCCCAGGCTAATGGTTTGTTCTTTTTTAGAAAATAGACTGGTTTGAATGTGCTGCGTCACGCTTTCGTTCGTCAGAAAAAACTTGTTACCTTCATAAATAACGGTCGCTGCCATGCCAAGTACAAATGCAAGCGCTATGACACCGAGCATCGTCAGTAGTAGCCACGGCGTACTTTCAGCTGAAGCAATCGACAACGAACCAGACTGAACCGCAAAGATAGCGAGTGCCATCATGACGACAACCGCTACCACGACCGCCCATATCTCGATGAGCCCGATGATGTGGCGTTTAACATAACTTATGACGTATTCGCCGTCGCTAAGATTTAGAAACGGAAACAGTGCTTTTGATTCTTCGTGTTTTTTTATGACAGCATCGGAGATAACTGGCTTCACCGGGTCATGCGGGCGGGCCATGTAGACAACTTGCGGTTGGTCGGTAGGTGACGACGATCGTAGTGCTGATGTATCGATCGGATTTCCCTGTGCATCATACACAATCGTCGGTAACTGGTCTGCGTTTTCAATTTTTTGTGCCATATACTGTATTATAGCAAACTCATGGCGTAAGATGCCGCCTAGCTTTGTCGGTCACGCGTCGCCCGCGCGGTGTGCGCTCAATAAACCCAATCTGCAGTAGGTACGGCTCATAAAAATCTTCGATCGTGCTCATCTCGTCACCTGTTAGCGCCGCAATTGTATTGAGCCCCACCGTACGATCGCCATATGTCTCGATGATACGCCGCAGCAAATTACGATCAGCTGGGTCAAGACCAATTTCGTCAATCTCGAGCATGTGTAGCGCACCTGTTGTGGTTGGCTCGTCGATAATACCATCGCCGTTGACATCGGCATAATCGCGTACCCGTTTGAGCAAACGATTGGCAATACGCGGTGTTAGACGTGCCCGCGTCGACAGTAGCTCAGCTGCGTTATCGCGGAGCGTCGTGCCGAGTATGCCGGCTGAGCGCGTAATGATACTAGCAATTTCTTGGGGTGTATAAAATTCGAGCCGGTATAAGTGCCCAAATCGATCACGCAGTGGTGCCGCCAGGCTCCCCGTACGCGTCGTCGCGCCGATGACGGTGAACTTGGGCAGATCAAGTCGTATGCTTCGTGCCGCCGGGCCTTTGCCGATGACGATATCGAGCTTGAAGTCTTCCATAGCGCTATACAACACCTCCTCGACCGTGCGGCTGAGCCGATGGATCTCGTCGATAAACAATATGTCGTTGTCATGCAGGTTCGTGAGAATACTCGCAAGATCACCCGCACGCTCAATCGCCGGACCGGCCGTGACACGCAGACCCACGCCCATTTCGTTCGCAATTACTGTTGCCATGGTTGTCTTACCCAGCCCTGGCGGCCCATACAGCAGCACATGGTCGATCGGTTCACTTCGTTTTTTAGCCGCGTCGATCGCCAGTTTAAGATTTTTCTTTAAGCGTTCTTGGCCGATATATTCATCGAACCGCTGGGGGCGCAGCGTAATCTCAATCACCTGCTCGTCATCAGCAGCATCGTGAGCGATAGTGTCTACAATTCTCTCAATTGCCATACTACTATGGTCTCATACTTTGGCGATGGTCGCGAGTAAAAAAATTGTAATGTTTGACGAAGCTAATACCAGAGCCTGGCGAATACCAACGATACAATGAATGGTAGGAGAAATATAACTAAAAGTATAATGACAATCGTAATGACAATCGTACGAACAATACCGGAATGATGTGCTACCTGAAGCTTTTTCTCCGGGTGCTTCTGATAATACAGGTGCTGTTGGATTGCCACAATTATGCTTAGTGTCGCGGTCGCAATACTACCAGCGGCAAGCAACCTACCATAAAATCCACCAAGTAAATCAGAAGGTTCGGGACTATATATCAACCCAAGCAGTAGAAACGACACCAGACCTACCGTCGCATAATTTGCCCAGATAACTTTTTGTGAATCCGGTAGCTCACCCTCTAAGTCATAGAGAACTTTTCCATAGATCGCCGTTCCTAGCAACACGAGATACGTGCCATAGAGCTTGCCGGTGATTTCTGAACTAAGCACATCCCATATGCCAAAGACCGATGTCAAAAATCCTAACACAATCAGAACGAGCGAGATGTTAAGCAGGGCATTGGTCGATCGGATCATTCGCTCGCTGAGCGAGTTTGCCGTGACCGATACGACGCCAAGCGCAATCATAATGAAAATTGCCGCTGATACGACGGTCCATATCGCTTTCGATGTCGTTTCGTCCCATTGGCCAAGTAAGATTAGTAGAATTGCAAGTGAGGCTGCCACAATCACGCAGCCCAAAAGTAACTTAATCGCAACCGCACGAACCGTCAGTGCATAGGGATTTTGTAACTTTGCAGGCGCAGACGTCGCTTCCGGCTGTACCTCGTCATTTGCTGGTGGCGTCACAGTAACTGGCTTCGTGACGGTAGCTTGCACATCGTCATGCGACGAAGTCTCTGTTTGATCGGTGGCGTGCGTGTTGTGTTCCATATGCTGCTACTATAGCCCTCGTGATACACATCGTCAAATCAAGCATTAGCGCAAAAGCGATGTGAGGATCGGCCGAAGAATAATTTTTTACGACGAGGCTCTTGCGTGCAATGCTTCCTTCACTCGTTGACTGGTCGGTAGTGCAGTGTCAATGCCATCGAGCGCTTTGGTAGCATCGGCAAGGGTATAGCCAAGCGCCATGAGCGCCTCAAGTGCTTCGTCGCTGGTATCGAGTTCGGTTTGAACCGGTTGGTGTGACCCATAGTGTGTCGCCAGACCAACTTTGTCGTGCAAGTCTACTACCACGCGTTCGGCAGTTTTTTTGCCAACACCGCTGGCGTTTTGTACGTAGTCACTGTCGTTATTGGCGATAGCGCTACGCACGTGTTCAGCCGAGCCAAGACTCAGTATGGCCAGTGCTGCTTTGGGCCCAACACCCTGCACAGTGATAAGCAGCTCAAACAGTTTTTTTGCCGCCAGCGTACTAAAGCCAAACAATTCCTCAGATTGCTCACGCACATGATGATAGGTATATAATTTCACAGTTTCGTTTAGTTTCACCGCGTCAAAATCACCAAGCGGTACATTGACTTCATAGCCCACGCCATGAACATCGACGATAACAGCGCTATTAAATTTCTCGACAACGTCACCGGTTATATGTGCAATCATATGACTATTATACCCTGCCCATCATACTATGCGTAATGGCAGCGGCGAGAGCGTCGGCGGCGTCATCGGGCTTGGGGATGTCGTGTAGGTTGAGGTGCATACGTACCATTTCTTGCATTTGTTTTTTGTCTGCTTTACCGTAACCAGTCAAGGTCTGTTTGATTTGCAATGGCGTGTATTCATGGATCGGCAGTTTTGCTTTGCGACCAGCCAGCATTGCAACACCACGAGCATGACTGACGCTCATAGCCGTGGTGACATTGCGAGCAAAAAATAATTTCTCAATAGACATACAATCAGGCTTTGTCTCGGCAATAATCTCTGTCAAGCCGTCATAAATTTCTTCGAGTCGTTCGTCCAGCGGCGTATGAGCCGGGGTTCGCACCACGCCCGCTGTCACTAGTCGCGTCGCTGTACGCGTCACCTCGATAACACCAAACCCCAATATGCCCGTCCCTGGATCGATCCCAATAATTCTCATGAGCTTAAGTATACTTACTTTTTGCCAAGTTTGCTCGTTAGCTTTTTTAGCCCGCTGCTAATTTCGCTGCGCCATTCATACAGCGCATAGCCGACACCGCCCAGTGCCACGACTGCACCGATTGCATATGGATTAGTAAGGAGCGACGCGGCTGTCGCTGGGCTAGCTTGCGCTGGTTGTACCAGCGATGGCGCGACCGTCGATGTACCGAGTACTTTGCGGCAACGGTTTGTAGCGGGGTTGCGTTCGTAACCTTCATCGCACGGGATCAGTTCGGCTACAGCACTCGCGATACTACGACAACGATTGGTCGCGGGGTTACGCTCCTGCCCTTCGCCACATGGCACAAGGCTTGCGGTCGCCGTAGCAGTAACCGACTTACAACGATTAGTATCGGGATTACGATATTGCCCTTCGGGGCACGTTGCCAGCGCATTGACCGCTTCTTCGATAGCACGACAACGATTGGTTTCAGGACTGCGATACTGGCCAGCCGGACATGATTTTACTTCTGGCGCAACAACTGGCACAGTTATCACATTATCAGCAAGTGGCTGGGGCGTAGATGTCCACTGCCATGTACCGTCGCCACCAAGTGCATATGACCAGCCTTGCTGGCTGCTTCCAGCACCCGCATAGCGCGTCATGGTTTCCCTATAGTTCACCAGACCATATCTGTCTTCCAGCCAGATGTATCCGCCAGAATTTGTTAGGCTTATCCGGCCTTTGGCATCGGTTAAATATAGTGTTATGTACCCCTCGGCATTTGGAGTGGTGCTATCAAGCGCAAATGTATTTGACGAGGTGCGCGACGATGAGTTGCTGTCGCTTCGCAGTACGTACTGCGATAAATCGGCAGTAGGATCATTAACTTTGATTTTGACATAGTCACCGCATAGTACGCTCGTGTCAAACGGGTCGCAATCGCTCGCGTAGGGATAAATTTCAACAATATGCATAGCTGGCGCAGCTGGTACCGTATACAAACCGTTGTCAAACAAGCTGACACCGCTGGCATAATGTGGCTCTGTCATAGCAGCTGGCAATGCGGTAAATGACGTGGTTGTCGAGCTATAGCCGGTTGTCGTCTGGTTACGCTGCCAGATTTCATAGTACGCATTCTTCGTCGTTGAAAGTTTAGTGAATTTAAGATCATAATTGACCGAGCGTAGCCCCATACCGGCTGGCGGCACCAGCATCATAGTTGCTTTATCAGGCGTCGTTGTCACAAGTGGCGAACTTGCAAATGTATACGTCGCACCATCGACAATACCCTGCAAGCTCGCGATCACATGCGTATTAGGTTCAAGCCAACCACTGCGCGAACTCGCAAAGTCCAGTTTATTTTCTGGTTTGACGTCACCAACATATAGCCCCCACTGTGACACATCAATCGGCGCACTTGAATTGTTGTATAGCTGCACAAATTTCAAACTCAGACCATCATCGCTGCGTTGATACGCCGATACATACAGCTGCGGTTCGCTCGTCAGGTATCCGTCAGTTGTCGCGAGCGCGCGAACACTATTGCTTGCTACCACGATCGAGCTAAGCATACATCCCACCCACAGTACAAAGACTACTGTGCGTTTCATCTAAATCTGAGAATACACCCAGCACTCGCTGAACGTCAACAGAGTTTGTCTATTTTACATCAGCATTGTTGTGAATGCTGGTCACGTCGTCGAGATCGTCCAGCATGTCGAGCAGACGAAATAACTTTTCTTCGGTTTCAGTACTATCGATTGGTACGGTAGACGTCGGCACATAGCTGAGCTCAGTGTCAGTAATTGTCAGCCCCGCGTCGAGCAACTTTTTGCGCACTGCGTGCAAATCTTTCATGTCGGTATACACGACGACACTATCATCTTCGATGACAGCGTCTTCAGCCCCAGCGTCAAGTACGGTCAACAGCAATTCATCGGTGTCACCGACAACCGGCAACGTCATGACACCGCGTCGGACAAACTGAAACAGCACACTACCCGGCTCAGCTACTGCACCGCCACCTTTACTAAACGTGTGTCGAACTTCTGGGTACGTACGGTTGCGGTTATCAGTCGCAACTTCGACGATGATTGCCG
Source organism: Saccharimonadales bacterium (SeqCode) (assembly GCA_049289035.1). GTDB lineage: Bacteria > Patescibacteriota > Saccharimonadia > Saccharimonadales > Saccharimonadaceae > JAPUDQ01. The sequence goes on from JBAQIV010000018.1 coordinate 17,265, forward strand.
TGCCACCGGGCCCGTAGCCTTCATACACAATCTCTTCAAGCTGCGCAGCGTTTTTGTCCGACACGCGGTCGATGGCGCGCTGAATGTTGTTCGTAGGCATGTTGGCAGCTTTGGCTTTTTCGATCGCGAGCGCCAATGACGAGTTAAGTGATGGATCAGTGCCACCACGGGCGGCGATAGCGATTTGGTTGCCAAGTTTAGTAAACACAGCACCGCGCTTGGCGTCTTTGGCGCCTTTTTCGCGTTTGATCGTCGACCATTTGCTGTGTCCTGACATACTCTTATTTTACCCTTTTCACTTGGATACACGCAAGGCGTATGTGACCAATACCCAAACATCCCTCTCGGAGCAACTGCCCCTCGCCGCTAACTGATTAGCCTTCGCCTTGGAGAGGGGCTGGCCCTCAGGGCCAACTGCTCCGAGAGGGATGTTTGGGCATTGGTCTAAGGATTAATCCACTAAACTCTGTGCCCGAAAATTATACCGTAACCTTCGCCACGCCACTATGAAAAACCCTGCAACCGCACCGTACAACACCACCATCACAGCTGGTGTAATGCTAACCGGCAGTTGCGCCCATTCTGGCTGCGAAAGGTGCCTCACAATTGCCACAAAATAACTCAGCAGTATTTCGGCGGGTAGTGCTGCTATAAACCCAAGTGCAGGTAGCACCATCGTCGTCACGCCAGCGATAAATGTCAGTAGCATCGCAAGCGGTATAAGTGGCGCGCTCAGCACATTTGCTACCAGCGCCAGCACTGGCAAGTTACCAAACACCATCAATATGAGTGGCAGAGTCATGATCTGCGCAGCCGTCGTTTCAAACACAATTTGTAGTAACGCGGGCGTCGTACGTTGCCGCATGATCATGCGCGTCAGTAGCGGTGACACAATCAGCACGCCCGCAAATGCCAAAAATGACAACCACCAGCCTATATCTGCCCAAAGGTACAGCGGATCAATCATGGCCGTCAATGCCGCCACATACACAATGAGCAGCAGCGGGTGAAATCGCCGGCCATAATACCACGCTGCAATGCTTAGACCCGCGACTATGCTGGCGCGCACCATGCTCGGGCTTGCACCGGAAATCGCCACAAACCCCACTATCAATATGCTCGACGAAAACGCCACCAAAAACTTGGACCGTTTTTCAAACAACCGCTTGGCAAATCGCACCAGTATGGTCAAGTTATAGCCACTTGCAACAACAAGATGTGTGAGACCAACGATGCGCAACTGTTCGTCAAGCTGCGGCGGCAACGATGTCTTCTGCCCGACAACAAACCCGATACCGAGACTGGCCGACGGCTCAACAATACTTTGTTTGATAGCGCGGGAGAAATCATCGCGCAGATTGAGCATCGGGTCATTTCCTTTTTTATGATCAAGTACTGTCGCTGACATGCTCAGTTGGTACACCCCAAAGCCTGGTTTGGCATTGCCACTCACTACCAATTTATCACCACGACGAAACGTTTTTTCACCGCGGATTGTTAACCATGCCGAACCAGCATAGTGCGTGTGCTCGTCGCGCAGTTCGTGCAGCACCACGCGCGTCAGACCATTGGCCGTGACCTGCGGATCTTCGGCTATGGCGCCAGCAAGCGTCACGCTGTGCGAAGCCAATTGTTCGGTTGATCGCAGTAATTGATGTATTGCGTCGCCGCGCATTGCGCCAATCACGATTGCCGCACACACACCCAATACTATGGCGTACCATCGTGCCCGCACAAAACTGCCCGCCATGATGATCAGCACCATCCCGGCCAACCACCACGACCACGCGACCACCATGACCTGCGCCAGCGCCAAGCCAACCAGCAGCCCAGCACACATCCACCCAACCACGTAGGATGAATGAAATTTTCTATACCGCCATGAGTTAAACATTAATAATCGGATTATACGACAAGTCAAAAATGCATCACAAGCACAGACGTTATAATAACGTGGTACGTGCTATAAGTTTGCGTCGATAAAATGTTTCAATGCAACCAAATCTTCTTTGATGTGGTCGTAGAAATACGTTGGAATACCTACGGACTTAGCAACCTCAGCCGCCTGCACATTATGCTCAAAATAAATCGTATCTTCTGGTTTCACATCATATGTTTGAAGTAGTATTTGCCAATAACGTATATCTGTTTTCTCTGGATCATGCTTGAGTGTAAATACTTCATAGGGACTTTTGTCGAGATGAAACATCTTGAACTGTTCATCGTTTGCACCAGTTAGAACTATTTTACGATTTGGGTATGTGTCAAGTAGCTCTTGCATTTCATTAAAGACCGTACCGTTTTCACGGATTAGTCCATTGATTGCATCAACAAAAATTATTTTCATACAGTTCATTATAGCATCCTATCAATAGCCCGTTCTCCACGAAAATACACCCGCACAGGGCGAGTGTATTTTCGTGGAGGGTCCGATGGGGCTTGAACCCATGACACCCTGCTTAAAAGGCAGGTGCTCTAACCAGCTGAGCTACGGACCCGCAATGGGTAATTATACCTGAAATGTACTATCGCCTCATAGCCTTGCGGCTAAAAGGCAGGGTCACGTTCCGCGACCCCCGAACTTCACGATTGAAAACACAGCTTTCATCGGAAGATTCGTTTCCGAACTGCCACTGGCAGTTCTCACTCTAACCAGCTGAGCTACGGACCCGCAACTGCAATAATATAGCACTTTATATCTGTTACTGTCAATGTTTCTCGGATTTTGCGTGTTTTCGCGGCGTAACGTTGTGTATAGTAAACGTATCGATAATTGCGGCCACGAGGCCAACCATAATTAGTGGGTTACGCCATTTGCCGAGCATATTCACTACGTCGCGAGACACCGCGCTGTCTGCTGGCCACGTTGCGACGAGCGGCCCAAGCAGTAGGCAAACGCTGACAACACCGATAGCCATAGCACCAACCAATGCCGCACGTTTCGAATGATAGGTCGGTCCGCTAATAAACATGGTCATAACTGGCGCGAGTGTCAGTAGTACCATCACGACAACATCGGTATCGTACGGCTCAAACGTGATAGCATTGGCCGAAAAGCTATCAGCCACTATGCGACCAGCGGTGGTCGACAATACCGACCCGGCGGCAAGCGCCATAGCTAGGACGCCATAGCGGCGTTTGGTCATAAATGCCACTACAAATAGCGCTGCAAATACTATGCCGACAACCACAAGTATCATACGTACATAGTAATGCCTGGACTACATAAACACCAGGCCATCTTACGCGCCAATTTTGTCTTTTCGGTGACTGCGGCCAGCATTCATCTCGACATACTCGATGATCTTGGTCGCAACATCACGCCCCGTAACGAGTTCGGGCGTTTTGATACTGGCACTTGAATTCACTTCGAGTACGAGCGGCCCACGGTCACTGCGCATCATATCGACGCCACACATCGACAGACCCATAGCT
>JBAQIV010000019.1:0-37915 GCA_049289035.1 Saccharimonadales bacterium (SeqCode)
GGCATCAACTCTCAACATCGGCGTATGCGTATAATGCCGATACCCTCGATGGTCTCGACTCAACGGCCTTTGCTGCTGCCACGGGTAGTACAAACTACATACAAAATAGCACGAGTCCTCAGACAGCTGATTTTACTATTACGGGCAGTGGTACCGCTGGCTCACTACAAGCTGCTAGTCTCGATACGGCTGCTGCTGGTATCCTTACACTGGGCGGTACAAATACGACAAGCATCACTTTTGCTGATAGTTCGGTGCTTGCCGCCGGCAAAACTCTCACCCTCACCGGCTCCACCACCGCCAACCGTCCCGCTTCTCCCACTGACGGTATGCTCTACTATGACACTGACACCAAACAACTCCTCGTCTACAATACTACTCTTGCCAAATGGGTAGCCGACGGTAAAGACGCTATCATCGTGGCTGCAAGTAACTCAACTGAAGCCGACAAAGCTGCTGCTGACTATGTCACTCCCGGTACTGCTGACCAAACAAAGATCCAACAAGCCGTCGATGCCGCTAACCCTGCCGGTTCTGGCCGTAAAACCGGTAAAGTTGTTCTGCTGGCTGGTACCTACTCACTCACCGATGCTGTCACACTGCCAAACAACCTCACCTTCGCTGGGGTTGGTCGGGGTACCTGGCTCAAGTTTGCTAACATTGCTGGTCAAACCAAGAACATGCTCGTCAATACCGACACCACAACCGGTGAGGGCATTGTCGTTCGTGACCTCCGCCTCGATGGCGACAAAGCCACCAACACCACCGGGACACTCTCGGGTATCTCGTTCAATGGTGTCGGGGGTGGTAGCGGTGCCACTGCTCGTCAGGGTGCCGTCATCACCAACGTCTTTGTCGTTAACTTTACGACTGACGGTATCTACCTAAGCAACTCCGCCAACAGTAACCTCAGCAACAGCACCACCCAGGCAAACGGTAGCTATGGTATCCGTATCGGCAACTGTAGCCGTTCGGTCATCGCCAACAACATCACCCAGGGCAACACAGCCTTCGGTATGAGTATCGCGGGTACGTCGTACATGACGATCAATGCCAATACCATTACCGACAACACAGGGGGTGGTGTCCTCTTCGGTGGTACCGCAACCGACAACAACTTCACCAGTAACTCACTTCGTGAAAACGGCAGTACAGTCTCCAACAACAGCATAGAGATTGCCCCAAGTACCAGCAACGTCGACCGCACCTTCATTGTTGGCAACAGTATCTACGACAGCGCTGGTACGGGTGCTGCCATAAAGATTAGTGACGCCACTGCCGACGACACCTACCTGAGTAACAACACCTTTAGTGGTGCCGGTGCTGCAACTATCTCTGACGCCGGTACCAATACCCGCTATGTTGGTCAGACAACGAGTGCCAATGCTACCAACGTCGTGTACCGCCAGACGAACTCAGCCACGGCCTTTAGCATACAGAATGCCAGTGCGACGAGTTTACTTACGGCGGATACGACGAATGGCAATGTTCTCTTTGGCTCCTACAACGCCGGCACTAACCCACTAGCCGGTAAGCTCGTCCTTGCCAACGCCACCAATGCCAACACTGTCTCTCTCGTGACCGGTGCAACCAGCACCTCCTACTCTCTGACACTGCCGACTGCACTTGGTTCAACTGGTCAGTGTCTCTCTGACACAACCGGCACGGGCACACTTGGCTGGGCGACATGTTCTGGCGGTAGTCTCTCGACCGACACGCTGACTGTCGGTACCGCTACCGGTATAACAAACATGCAAAAAACAGCCCAGACAACGGCTGCCACGGCTGGTGCACAGTTTAATATCATCGGCGCAACGGGGTTAAATAACACCGGTGGCGTGTTGCAACTGCAGGGTGGCGCGGGTAACGGTACCAATATGGCTGGTGGTGCAGTAACACTCCTCGGTGGCACGCCGACCGGCACGGGCCTCAACGGTGCGGTCTCAATAAATGGATCAGGGACAGGCGCCGTGACGATCGGAAGCGTGACGGCCGGTGCGGTCACAATCACCGCAAACGCTGCCTCAAACTGGGGTACCAATACGGGCCTGCTGACGATAACAGGTGCGGGCGGAACGACGATTACGACCGGCACAACCAATGCGCTGACGCTTAACACCGGTACAACAGGTGCAATCAACATGGGTACGAGCGGCGGGGCAAAGACGATTACGATCGGCAACACCACTGCTGCCTCGAAACTCATCTTGACCGGTGCTGCCAACACCACGACCAGTAACAGCAACGGTATAGTCATAGGCTCGGCAACGACTGACGCAACACAGATCAACCTCGAGCTCGACAGCTACAATACACTGGCTGAAACGGCTAGTACCTGCACGACGACGGTGAACCAGGGAGCGCTCTACTACAACAGCAGTACCGCTACGGTTCGTAACTGTGTCGACGGCACTTGGCAAGACGTCATGAGTAGTAGCAACCTCGCGGCGATCGTCTTCGGCGTCGTGCCAGACTCGGGAGCGACACCCGGCGACTTGGTTGGCCTCGGTGCGTCCAACAACGGTACGACCGGCCCATGTAAGGTCAGTGTCGGCGCAGCGTTGACGACCGTGTCATGGACAGCCTGTGTGGCCTACACTGGCTTCACCAACTCCGGCAATACCGTGCGCCGCGTGGCGATCACTGCCGGCACGGCCACTACGACCAATGCGGTCGCTGGCAACTTCCAACACCTTTGCTTGTCGCGAACCACGGGCCAACCGGCACTCACGACCTCAGCCGCCGAAAACTCGTTTACGGTCAATGCCAGTTTTACGGCCGCGCCGCAGCTGTGTCTGGCAGATATCAAATTTGCCGCCGCCAACAACACGATCTCAGGAATTTACGATACGCGTGTCTACACGACGACGATCAAGCAATTTGCCAATGTCATCACGACCTCGCCAGTACTTGGCGGCATGGTGACGGTGAGTACTGGCGACGGCACCTTTGTCCCAACCACTGGTGCAACCAGCCTTATCTCTGGGGTGGTCGTAGCGCAGGCTGGTAATGTCACGGCTAACGTGGTCAACACGATGATTGCGATCGGCGGCCCTGTGCCCATCAAAGCGACAGCCGGTACGCGCGGTCAGATTATCCTCGCTGGTGCCAGTGGCTACGCAACGACGAGTACGACGGCTGGCGGCGCCTACACCAACGCCGGCGTTGCCCAAAATAGCTATAGCGCAGCGTGTGCAATCAATACCGACAGCTGTCGTGGTTCGCTGCTCACAACGCTCAATGTTCGCTAGTCGTTTGGTATCATAGATACATGAACACATGGCAACGGCGAGTACTGGGTGGGGCAGGGCTACTTGTCGTGGGTGGCGTGGCGTTGTGGGTATATACCACTATGTCGTCACGAACGTCATTTGTACCAGAGGCTATACATCAGCAGTTGACCTTTACGACGGTCGCCCCAAAAAATACTACTGTACAGGTCGAAACACCAAGTATCAAATACGACACCACCCAAAAAATCCTGACTTTCACCGCAACGTACCAAAAACGCACCCTCGTCATTACTGAGCAGCCGCTCCCGCAGGAATTCATCGATGTGCCGCCAGCCTTTGACAAATTTGCAACCGACGCTGGCCAATACGACCAGTTTGACAGCGCAATCGGCAGCGTTCGCCTGACAAAGCTGCCCAAACAACCCGACCAGCAAGCGGCAATCATCAAGACCAACGTCGGTGTCATGATGTTTATCAAACCCAGTACATCACTTACCCCAGACGAATGGCGGCAGCTGGTGACGCAGCTCGACATCGAACGGTAGAGTCGCGGGAGTATAATAAAACTATATGCCAGAGTTACCAGAGGTTGAAACAATTCGGCGCGGACTAGCGCGCCTGCTTGTCAGTAAAATTATCCGTGAGGTATCATCCGACACCCCCAAAAGTTTCCCGAACGCGCCACGCGATGTTGACGCTTTTGTGATCGGTGCGCATATCACGACGGTGAAGCGTCGCGCCAAAGTGCTGCTCATTGAACTCAGTAGCGGCTACACACTGGTGACGCATTTGAAGATGACAGGGCAGCTGGTTTTTATTAAGGAGGGGTCCACCCCTCCACTCGATCCCGAAATAAATTCGGGATCATCGTCCCACCCCCTAAAGCTCGCGCACAGTGCTCGTGCTGGCGCGCGGCACATGGGGAGACCGCAAGACCGAGAGTACGGTCGACGGTCTGGCGAAGCTACGCTTCGCTTCGGTGGCGGTCATCCTACCGACAGTCTGATCGGCGCGCTCCCAGACAAAACCACCAGAGTAGAAATTACATTCCAAGACGAAAGCCGACTGTTTTTCAACGACCTGCGCAAGTTCGGCTGGATGAAACTAGTGCCGACCATCGCAGTACCGGAGATTGATTTTATACGCACTCTCGGCCCCGAACCGCTCGAAGATAGTTTTACGAGCGATATGCTGTACGAGCGTTTGCAGCGCCGCAAAAATACCAGCATCAAAGCGGCACTGCTCGATCAAACCGTACTGGCCGGCATCGGCAACATCTACGCCGATGAGAGCTTGTGGGGCGCACAGATTCACCCCGTTACGCCAGTGCGACTCCTCCCAAAATCCAAAATCCAAAATCTAACTTCTGAGATAAAAGCAGTCTTGCTGTTATCTCTTGCAAAAGGTGGCAGCACCGACAAAAACTACATCGATGCCGAAGGCAACCGTGGCTCTTACCTCAGCTTCGCCCGCGTCTTTCGCCGCGAAGGTGAGGCCTGTCCGCGCTGTGGCACTACTATCGAAAAACTCCGCGTCGCCGGCCGTGGCACGCATGTGTGCCCGAGGTGCCAGCAAAAATATTCATGATACCAATTAGCATGTAACCTGTGACATGTAACAAAATATTACCATGTGACATGTAACGATGAAGCTGCATTGTGATACGCCAATCATGTCAATTTCGCGAAAGGTCATACATAATCGCCATAGATCATATTCCATAGAGCATAGACCAATAATATGTCATAGACCATTTTACATATGCTACCCCAATGATCTATACCATATGGTCTATCAATGGTCTATGATCTATGCGTCTATGATCTATACTTATAATCATGATCCACCTTTTCCACGGCGACAATGATTACGCGCTGACGCAGGCGCTGTGGCGCGTGCGTGACGAATTTCTCGAGGCGCATGGCGAGCATAGTGTGGCGGCGGTGCAGGGCAGCGACCTTACGATGGTGGAGTTGCCACAGCTATTGCAGGGAGTCTCCTTGTTTGCACCGCACAAGCTGACGATTATTCACGAAGCCAGCGCCAACAAGCCGGTATGGGATGAACTGGCCGATTTTTTAGAGAATGTTGGCGATATCGATCTCATCGTTGTCGAGGCGAAGCCCGACAAACGTACCCGTACGTTTAAATGGCTACAAAGAAACGCCGAAGCACGCGAGTTTCGTATGCTCGACGAACGCGAAGTCGCCAGCTGGCTGCGTACGCATGCCCGCACCTACGGTATCGAACTGCACCACGACGAAGCGGCGTATCTGGTAGACTACGTCGGTACTGATCAGTGGCGACTGCATCATGACGTTGAAAAACTGGCATTAACGGGCAAACCAATTTCGCGCCAACTGATCGAAGAGCTGATTGAGCCTAATCCGTCGGCCACCGCGTTTGAGCTGCTCGACCTTGTCATTGCGGGCAAACGTGACGCGGCCATGAAGCGGCTTGCGATCGTACGCCGCTCAGAAGACCCGTACAAATTTATGGGCTTGCTCGTCAGCCAACTCTACGCGCTGGCTGTCTGCAAAACCGCTGAAGGCAAGACCTCACAAACTATCGCCCAAGAGGCCGGCATTCACCCATATGTCGCTCAAAAATCTCTGCAAACCGCACGGCGGCTTAGCATCGACCAGCTCCGCACCATGGTGGCTGTCGTCGACAACTGCGACCAACTCATCAAAACTACCGGCGCCGACCCCTGGGAGGTTGTGGAAGTTGCGGTAGCGAAGCTAGCATCAAACAATATTGATCGTTGATACATTGATCATCTCAAATGTAACGATTAGCATGTAACGTGTGACGAAATTGTAACGTGTGACGTGTCACGATGGAGAACGCAAGGAGGTGAGTATCTTTTGTAGGATCATGGTAAATTTTTGCGTATCGTCGTGGAGTTTTTGCAATTCATCTGTTATGCCACAATATTTTTCGACAAATCGAAGCCAGTATGAGGTTTCGGCGGATTCTTTTTTTGCGATGAAAATTTTGTTTGCAAAATCTTTCTTGGATGCCGCGTCTTGGGCTTCGGTATAATTCGCGCCTACTGACGTAACAGCTCTCGTCAACTGATCGACGACTGATTTCGGAAGTCTCTGGGACTCAATATACCGAATAACTGCGATACTATGATCGACCATATCTTCGGATATTTTCTTGCTGATTTCATTGGACATAATAGTTACATGTTAACTGTTACAATTTTGTTATATGTGACATGTTACATGCTAATCATCATGGCATGATCAATTATTTCGTGGCCTTAGCGGCAGCCTTCTTCGCCGCCGGTTTCTTCCCAGCCGCTTTTTTGACAGTGGTTTTCGCAGCTGTGGCTTTGGCAGCTGGTTTCGCAGCAGGTTTCGTTTTGGTTGCGGCGGCGAGTTTCACGCCCGCTTCTTTGGCTTTTTTGCTGAGGGCACTTTTACGGCGTGCAGCGGTGCGTTTTTCGAGGATGTTTTTCTTGACGGCAGTGTCGATAGCGCTGTGCGCTTTGCTTAAAGTTGAAGCTGTAGGTGCGGCTTCAAAAGCTTTGACGGCGGCTTTAATGTCTTTTTTGGTGGCGACATTGCGCTCTTTGTGAACCAGTGCTTGTTTGGCGCGTTTGATAGCTGATTTGATGATGGGCATAGGACTCCTCGAGAGTAGATGCTAGATGCTAGATGCTAGATTCTAGAACAGCGATTTAATTGTGATAATTCTAGCGTCAAGCGTCTAGCGTCTAGAATCTTCTTGCTACACACTATACTGTATCTGTTGTTATCTGTAAATAGCCCCGGGTCGTATACCGAAGTTCGTATACCGTAGATCGTATAGGTCGCAATGCGCTAATTTCTTTGCAGTGGCTATCTCGATCTCAGATTGGTATGCCCCTGCATACACTTTTAACTGATCGGTAAAAATAGTAAACATTTTCTCTGTCGCTCATACGGTATACGAACTACGGTCTACGGGCTACGATCTGCGATCGACGTGTTCTTGTTGACTTTATAAAACCCCTTATGCTACAGTGGTCACCAAAGGACTTTATAAACAAAAAATCATGGAAACGTCAAATCCTAAAAGCGCCTTAGTCGATGCCATCAAAAAATCGACCAATATTCTCATTACCGTTGCGCATGATCCATCGGTCGATGCGCTGTCAGCTGCACTTGGTTTCAGCCTTATGCTTAACAAGCTCGACAAACATGCGACAGCTGTCTTCTCTGGTGCCGTGCCGCCCGCTATTACGTTTCTCGAGCCAGAAAAAAACTTTGACAGTAACATCGATAGCCTGAGAGATTTCATCATTGCAATCGACAAAGACAAGGCCGATCGTCTTCGCTACAAAGTTGAGGGCGATGTCGTGCGTATCTATATCACCCCATATCGCACTAATATTTCCGAAAAAGACCTCGTGTATAGTCAGGGTGATTTCAACGTCGATCTCATCATTGCGCTTGGTGTCGAGAAACAATCTGACCTCGATGCAGCCATCACCGCTCATGGCCGAATATTGCACGACGCAACAGTTGCGACCGTTAACACAAATGGGGTAAAAAGCAGTATAGGTACCCTTGACTGGGGTGACGAAAAAGCCAGCAGTATGTGTGAGATGCTCATGAGCCTCAGTGAAGCACTAGGTTCAAATTTGCTCGACGAACAGATTGCGACAGCACTGCTAACGGGTATTGTCTCGGCGACTGACCGGTTTAGCAATGCTCACACGACACCGCGCGTCATGACTATGAGTGCTCAACTTATGGCGGCAGGCGCTAACCAGCAACTTATCGCCGAAAAATTAGGGGAAGGCGCTGTATCGGAGCAATTTCACGCCACGGATCAACCACCGGTTGCGGCTGAACCAGAGGCGTCACAACCAGCTAGTGAGTCAAAACCAGACGATGGTGCCATGCAAGTTCACCACGATGACGAGGTAGCTTCGTCTACGCCAGTGGCAGACGAGATGCCGGTCGACCACAAGGCGTCAGATACCGATGATCGCCTCGAGGCGGCTCTTGGTCACACTCAGCCACTTGAACGCTTTGAGCAGCTCAAGCAGGAGCTTGAAGCAACTACCCAAGAGCAGCCTGTCGATGACTCGGTACCCATACCGTCATCTGACTGGCGTGACCACGTGCATGAACCACCAAGCTACAAAGGTGCTAACGAAGACGAACCCGTCTTAGGCGGTACGCTCAACGCAACAACCAGCGAGGCGGAGGAGGCCAAACGTGCCGAGGAGCGTTCAGCGCGTAACCACATGATTCTTAGCCACGATGCGCCAGATACGGACGAGCCAAACGTACCAACGAGCGACCAAGTTGCCGATACTGATGCAGTCCATCGCAATGCAAATACGTTGACAAAAGGTAAGACGTTGCAGCCCGTGACGATGCAGCCTATCAATACGCCAGCTGCTTCTGCTCCTATGCTGCCACCTTTGCAGCCTGCTACGCCGTTTCCTGTCGCTCCAACACCTCTTCCAGCGCCTACTCCTCCAGTAGCTGGAGGTTTGCAATACGAAGAAGCGCCATTGCCAGCAGCGCCTGGGCCTAAAAACCAAACACTTGCTGACCTTGAGGCGGAAGTACATGCTGCTGCCCAAGCCCAACAGGCGACTAGTTCTATCGACGATGCTCGTGCTGCTGTAACCAATGCATTCGGCACGCAGCCGATCAGTGTCGGTGGTCAGCCGCTACCTGCTCAGCCGCTCAACTCCGCCATGGTGACGCAGACTGCAGTTCCAGTCGTCTCGGATATACCGTTGCCGCCACCGCCACCACTCCCTGACTTCTCGAAGTTGCCGCCACCGCCGCCAGAACTCTCGACTCTGCCGCCGTCACCACACCCGGCTGCTCCTCAGCAATTTCCAGTACCAGCTGTACCCCCACAGCCGACCGTACCCGCCGCCGCACAGTTCCAGATACCAGGACAATAAAATCTACATATGACGACGTCCCGTGCCCACACCTCTCTCGGAGGTAGGGCACGGGACGTTTTGTGAGGTTATGGAGTACCGACGTATTGGGCGTATGCCTCAGGCGTCAGCTCGACGATTGCACCTTCGAAGTGTTTCATCACGACGCCCGGTAGCGCCATTTTTGCCCTATCGTCAACGACAAGCCGAGAGGTCGAGTTTGTCGTGACGCATCGTTGTACGAGCAGTACCGTGTCTATACCAGGCCTACACTCTCCACGGACCCAGGGAGTTAGTTCCTCCCACCTCCCGATGTCGCTAACTTTCACGTCACTTTTGTTGAGTGTGATGGTGACGCGGTTAGCGTTGGACAGTTTGAACGCTGTCCCGGTAGGTTTCCCACGTGTAGTTTGGGTCATCAGCGGCAATTGCAGTATGTAGTACGACCCGTCGGCGGAATGGAACCCGACATTGATCGAGCTGCCCGCCTGCGTCTTCATACTGCCTTTTGCGCCGAACATGCCTCCCGAGAAGTAGCTGCTGCCCACACTTCCATCGACCCGGTCTCCCAGCAAGATGTCGTAGGGTTGGCCCGACTTTAGACCCATTGTCTCTGTGAATTGCTGTACGGAGATGGCTAGAGGCGGGTGACCTGCATCTTGCTGGGAGATGCCGCTGATCCAGTAGGAAACGAAGCTCATTGCCACGATTCCGATAACTACGGCAATAGCCCTTTCTCTATCACGCACATTTCCTGGACTCGTTGTCACTATGATGGTCCAGGCCAGTACAACCAAGAATGCCGGCCAGCTGAGCTCCCATACCAATTCAGGCATTTGCTGATCAATCCTTCCGATCGAATTGTTGAAGTACACCTCTACCATATACAAACACTCATTGCCTCACCTGTCAATTAGCTAATATAATCATCGATTTTTTGGGTGCTATACTGGTCGGTATGTCACCCCATAATGTTCTCCTTATCGACAAACCCTCTGGCTGGACGAGTTTCGATGTCGTGGCGAAGATTCGTAGTCAGATACGGGCTCAGTATCAAGCACGGGGTGAAAAACCCACCAAACGCCAGCTCAAAGTTGGCCATAGCGGCACGCTCGACCCTTTTGCGACAGGGCTACTCATCATCTTGCTCGGTGACGCGTGCCGCCAGGCCGATGAATTTCGTGCCCTCGACAAAGTGTATGAAGCGACGGTGAGGCTGGGTGCTACGAGTACGACGGGGGACCCGGAAGGGGAGATCACGGAGAGCGGGAGAGCGGGAGAGCGAGAGAGCGGGGAGGCTGCAGAGTTAGAAAGTTTGAAAGTGAGGAAGTTAGAAAGTGAGGCAAATGGCAAAGCACAAACGCCATATTCCAATAGCCATATTCCAATAGCAAGAGACCCTCTTGAGCCAATCTCATTCGAAATACAGCATGTCCTCCAGGGTTTCGTTGGAGAAATTACTCAAACCCCGCCCATCTACAGTGCGATCAAAATCAATGGTGAACGCGCCTACAAATTGGCACGGGCGGGCAAAGCCGTTGATATGCCCTCGAGGCAGGTGACGATCTATTCACTCGAACTACTCGACTATGCGTACCCCGAACTCCGCATCCGCGCACATGTCAGCTCAGGCACGTATATCCGCACACTCGCCGAAGACATCGGTCGTGCGCTCGGTACCGGCGCGTACTGTAGCGCTCTGCGTCGTACACGAATTGGCAAATACGACATCGCCAACGCACATAGTCCAACAGAGATAGATATTGACAAATTACTATAAGCTTGCTATAATGAAGAAATGGTTGACGAAACAAACACACCAGAAAAAAATTCTGAGAAACTCGAAAACGCACACTTGACACTAAAACGAGTTGTCGCAAGTCCCGAGATTGAAGTAATGGTTGGCGAGCGAGGACCGCTCACCCTTGATCAGCTATCGCCACGTATTCGTACGTCTGAAGCCATGCAAGCTGTTCTACGCGCGTACGGATGGCCGTCGTACAGAGAAGATAGTGGACTTACGCCTGTGACAACATACAGCACAGATCTTGATTTCCTCCAGTCCCTCCGCCCTGTGAGAAGGGGTGATCATAGCCATGTTGCATCATCGACATTTTTCCAAATGCTACGAATATCACCATGCGAGTTGCCAATTGATCGTCAGGAAGTATTATCTGGGCCTGGTGGTGCGTTCACAATGTTTAAGATATATCCTTTTTTGCATCGTGCGTATGCAGCAGAGCCAGAGCTGTTTGACAATTTACGTATAGTTCTCGACGATATCCACGACAAGCATAGGAAGATTGCTGACGATGATCATATCTATGATTTTCTTACTAAGCCTGATAACGCTTATATCCTCGCCGCTATTCATGATGCGTATAGAATAATGGGCAGACTTTTTAAGAGGGATGACCCTATGTTCATACAACAAACATACGGAGCTATAGGTCTGAGCCGTTCTGGGGCTATGGCTGCTCCCGCACCTATTCCTGAGGATGTCCTTCGTTTTGGTGACGTTGGTCAGATGTGACCATTGAATTGTACCCGACGATCTGGTATAGTCATACCTCATGATTACCAAAGAAGACAAGTTAAAAGCTATTGCAGTTGGCGCGGTGCACAAAACCGACGTCGGCTCTCCTCAGGCGCAGGTCGCGATTCTCACGGCTCGCATCAAAGAGGTGACGGCTCACTTGAAGGCGAACAAGCATGATCGAATGGCTCGCCGCGGTCTGATCCAGATGGTAGGGAAGCGCAAGCGATTGCTCAAGTACCTCGAATCACGTGATTTCACGGCCTATCAAGAGATCATCACCAAACTAGGTTTGCGTAAATAACCTGATGCTCGCTTTGCAATCACTCGCCGCTCGCCGGCGGGTTAATGCAAAGCATGAACATTTTTTTATCGTACTTGCCGATGGTATATTGTGTTTATGAACGATCACGATAGAGCCCTGACCGATGTCCAGCCGCATCATATCATACAGCGACAGATTATGATGGCACTACGCCAGAGAGGGGAGCTGTCGTATGCGGTGTTAAAGCCTGATGGTGTTGAGGGCAATGCGTTTAATTACCATCTCAAATTATTGAGGCAATCAAAGTTAGTTGAAAGTAGTAATAAACTGTATCGTCTGACGCCTACTGGTCAGCTTGTGACCGATAGTTTTTCGTTTGATCGTCAACGGGTGTTGATGCGGCCGTATCATTATACATATCCCCTTGTGACATACGGGGAATATGTCTTGGTGTATGAAGTCTGCCGTCAGCCGCTTATGGGACGTCTCGCATTACCCGCTGGCAAGATGCACTATGGTGATGATTATCGCACGAGCATATCTCGTGAGCTAGCCAGACGAAATATTACGTCGAGCGACCCAGCGACATTTCTCTGTGCTATTAACCTATCATATTGTCGAGATGGTGCGGTTGTAATGCATCGGCCAGGTGTCGTCTGGCATATTCGGTATACTGGCGAGCGCGTTGTGAGCGAAACGCCGAGCGGGCGCACTATGTGGATAACGATTACTGATGCGATGAATGATGCGCGTAGTTTGCCTGATGTGATTGAGTCGCTTCGACGTCTTGAGGATCCGAGCTATGGTCCGATTGAGTTGTGCCAGGCTATCTAGGTAAAAAGATTTACTTATATTGTATACGCGGGCTCTCTACACTGGTGTGCAAGGATGATACATCATGTCAGAATACCTATCGACAGCGGTTGAACGTCGCTATTCATTTATGCTACGAGCAGCAGGAGAAATGGCCAAGACTGCGTGGAGATTGATCGACGCCGGTACGGTGACGGCCGAGAAAAAACCCGACGGTACCAACGTAACAAGTGTCGACACTACGCTCAACCGTCAACTTATTGATATGGTTGCCGCAGAATTGCCTCGTGACCTCGTCTGGGGCGAAGAGGCCTCCAATAGCGATAAAGGTAACATATCGCTCGCCGAAAATCGATGGTTGTGGGTGACCGACCCAATTGATGGAACAAACAAGTTTTGGAAAGCTATTCAGTCTGAAGACTTAAGCAAAGTCAACACAACTATCTTAATCGCTGGATTTGCGCCTGGCGAGACGACACCATCAGTTAGCGTCATCAGTAACCCCTTCAACCGTCAGACTGCGATGCTGAGCGCACATCATGGAGGGGCGTTCTACCATGACCTTGGGTCACATACTATGCGACCAGTGCATGTTGCGCCAGAGGGGCCTTCTCGTATCGCACATGTTCAACGGTATGATCAAAATTCATGGCCCGAGGCACCGTATGACATGACTGTCATGCGGCATATGATGCCATTTGCTCGTCGGGCAAATCTGCCACTTGGTATGGCATCGATTGCATTCGGTGACATTGATCTGGGTGCATTTCCCGGAGATCAGCCGCATGACGTTGCTGCCGCAGCACACATCACCCATCAAGCAGGCGGGTCGGCTGGTTCTCTCGAAGGTGAACCATACGAAACCGTCGATTGGCGCGTTGCACCGGTGCACGGTCTTGTTGTCGCGCACAATGATGAACTGCGCAATGACTTCCTTAATCGTTTGCGCCCACAACACGCAGCGTAAATATTTACATCCTCGGTATCGTGCCGCATATGTTGTCGCGCAGGGTGTAGCTCGCGATGGCGAGCAGTAGGGCAAAGTGCCACCAGGCCAGCGAGGTGAGGAACGGACCCACGGCAGTAAGTACGATCAATGCGACGATTGCAGCGCGACCAGATTCGATCTTGAGACCCATGTATGGCACCATATATATTGCGAAGCCTACGAGCGCAGCATAGGGTGCAATGACCAGCAGCATGCCAAAGGCCGTGGCGATACCTTTGCCGCCACGAAAACCGAGCCAGACAGGGAATATATGCGCCAGCATAGCGACAAGTCCCGCCCAAAACGCCAGTTCGGGCGCGTAGTGCTGCGCGATGAGCGCGGCCGCCGCGCCTTTGCTGACATCGCCCACGAGCGTCGGCACAGCCGCTTTCCAGCCCAGTATACCCAGCATGTTAGCAAAGCCGATATTGCCGCTCCCGCGCTTTTGTATATCGACATGGTACCACTTCCACGCAATGATCTTGCCAAAGGGAACCGACCCGAGCAGATAGGCCACAACGAAAATAATTAGCTCAAGCATTATTACCTGTACTGTAGCGTATAAAATACTCCACGACAAGATAACAGAGAGCACTCGTACACACCCCTTCTTTTCAATGTAACTATCAACACAATGACTCACGTGAGTCATTGTGTGATAAAGCAGTAAGATCTCAATTTAAATAAAGCACAAGAAATTTTCTTTATGCCAAGCCTATGGTATAGTGAGCAAATTATGAATGAAACACCAGTTTTTACAGAGATAAGCGAGCGGCGTGAGGCAGCCGATGAGGCGCGCGTCCGTCAAATACTTGTTGAGCTTTTTCGCAAAGAGTTTGCTACTGAACTATCACGCGATGCTGCCGAGGACCTGCGTCTATACCAGCAATGGGTTGACGGAGTAATTCATCCACTCCACCGTGTGTGGCTCATGTCAGATGTCGCATCTTCTGGAGAAAGCGCTGAGCGCGGGACAGTGGCGCATGGTAAGGACGGTGTGGCTATGACATTTCCTATTGATATCAGTGAAGTCGACAAGGTTATGGCTGAGGTAAGGATCGGGATCGCTTCAAAGGACAATGATGGCATGCAAGGAGTTGTCGACTACAATTCTTTCCGACCAGCACTTGATCGAAGACTTGGACGAACTGTAGAGTTCGACTACGTATCGTGGTCTTCTGATGCCATCGATGCTTACGAGATGGCAACAGCATCAACTACTCTCAGATTGGGCCATAAAAAGTATAAGGGTGTTGGTGGAATGACCATATATACCGTTAGCCGCAGAGAAATAGAACAAGTACGAGACAAATATGAAGCTCAACTAATGTCGCGCACAAAGATTAGACGCATCGAGGTCGGTTTTGCTGGCAGCACACAGAAGCTTACCATCAGCCAACCAACCGATGCACTGAGCCAGGGCAAGCAATCAGGCACAGAATCTCACATGCTGGAGAAGATGGTCGCTACGCTCTCACCTAATGACAGGCGAGAACTGCTGGCTGGCACGTATGCACCAGAATTTTTCCGTGCACGTATGCGTGATATCGCGCAAGCACCAGCTATCTTTGTGGAGCTTGAACGAGAGCGTGCGGTACGCTACTTTTTACTGCAACGTATTCAGGATTCGGACTTTTTCAAGCGCAATGCAAGGCCATGGGATCCGATCCAGGATGCACCCTACAAAGATGGTGCTACTATCGGACTTCAGGATAGTGTGCCCCCGGCCCCTCAAGATGCTACGGGAAATAAAGAACCCCGTTATCGTGTTGTTGATCGCACTCGCGGTGATGCCTTCCCGCCAAATTGACACAGGCTGCCGTATCGAACAGGTATTGTACTTTGAAAAGGATACTCCTTTTCATTGCACCTTTCATCTGTTATTTTGCCATAATTCAATCGTGCGCAGTCGTCTGTATAATAACCAGTTACGAACAAATACTGTATACTAGCCGTACGATGAATTATCACGACGAACACGAGATGCTAGAACTGGCGCTTGAAGCTGGTGGTATGGCGTGGTGGCGCATGGAATTGCCGACTGGCACGGTGTTTTTTAGCGAAAACAAAACGCGCATGCTGGGGCGTAGCAAACAAGATTTTTACCATTACACCGACTTTACCAAACTGGTTCACCCCGACGATTACGAGCCTATGATGCAGGCCATGCAAAACCACCTCGACGGCAAGACAACCACCTATGAGACAACGTACCGCATTCGTCATGCTGACGGCACCTATCTGACATTTTTCGACAAAGGTCGCGTTGTATCTCGCAAAGACGGCGAGATCGTCATTGCGGGTATCGTTATGTCGATCGACGCTCATGGCCAGCAGGCAATCGCTCGTGCATAAGCACTGTCTGTACGCTATACTATCGACATATGAGTACATCTTCACCCCAGCCCCCACGGCGCATAGCAAAACCACTTAAAATCGCTGGGTTTGTCATACTAGCTCTCCTATATACGGCCGGTACGCTAGCCGCAGGCGCCTGGTGGCGCGACACATCAGTCAAAAATGCAGCCAATGCGATTGACCCACGCAAAGTCGTGCAGGAATCGCTCGTCAAAAACCTTGATCTGAAGACGGTCAAACGTCACATCACCTACCGTGACAATGCCGACCGCGGTATGCTTGTCGACTGGGATCTGACCAGTGACTTTAGCAACCCCCGCGACCCTCGTACCAAAGGCTTTTTGACGCTCACGTGGCTGCGCGACAAAACTGAGTACAAGCAAAAACTTGAGATGGTCATACTGGTGGCAGAAAGTTATACCAATGTCGGCTATTTTCGCATGGTCGAAGGTGCTGAGCTAACCAAAGCACCGACCGAGTGGGTTAAGGTAGATTTTTCATCCTATAGCAGTGACTCAAATGGCGGTAAATTGTACGAACGAGCAGGTGGCTACAACCGTGATACACGTGCAGTTGTCTATAGGAGTATCTTCGACAATACGCCGTACAATGACTCTATGAAAAATTTTCATGGGTTTGATATTGCACGCTTTACGTCACCGGCATTTTATATGGTTATGGGTACGATGCGCAGCGGCAATGATAAATCAAATCTTGCCGACATGATCCGCGCCAATCGCCCGTACGTCATGCAAAACTGTCAAAAGTCCGAGACAGAGGCCTGGTGCGATGGCCAGACGAACTCTGGCGAGATGCAAGCCGTCAGCGCAAAATATTATGAGTCCGAGGGCATGGGCGGCAACAACCTGACATTTGACCCCATCTACTACGTCATGGTGAGCGACCTCAAAACCGGCTGGCTCAAAAAATTCCAGATCAACGCGCAGTACGGCAGCGATTCGTTTGTCACGCAGTTTAGCGGCTACAACGAACCGGTCGAAATCAATGCCCCGATCTAAAGCAGTGTATCTTTGTCGACGCGCTGTGTAATCTTCGGCGTGTCAACTTTCTGTGCATGGACACAGTAAAACGCTTCATCAGCGGCAAGTAGTTGCTGCCAGTCAGTGATTTCGCCCGCCCGCAAAGCACAGAGTAGGTCGGTGTGATGGGAAACAATTTCGGCACGTAAGTCTCCCCAAAATTGTTCGAGAGCAGGGTAGAGTGGTTGATAATTTTGCAAAAACGCGATTTGTTGACGTTGAAATGCCTCGACCCCGTCAAGAGTACCTGGCAAGTGGGTTGAAGGACAGCCGAGACGTTCCAACAGCAGTTCATGAGCGCACGTAGGTCCGATAGGAGAGAATAGCGCTGCAAGATCGGCGGCAGCTACGCAGAGAGCAATCTCGCCGGCTCGTTGAGAAGGAAAACTAGTCAATGTAAATTGCTGGCTGATTAAATTGCCCTCAGTATCTACAAGCGGTGTTGTGCCGAGTACCGCGAGGCGGGCAATTTCCATGTCTTCTTCAGAGAACCTTGCTCGTTGCATCTGTTCAATCAGCCACTGAGCGCTTTTTTCTTCGTCACTTTCACTCTCGATCTTGTCATGATACAGGTCATGAGCACTCGCGATCATAACGGCCAGGGCAGTGTCATAGTCTGTTAGTCCATGCTCGTGGGCAATGCGCGCAGTATCTTGGCGTATCCGCAGGGTATGTTGCGCGTTGTGATAAGCAAGAGGGAATATTTCGGGCGGTTGTACCGTATCTACTTTCGGATCACCAAATCCATACCGCCCCGTCACTTCCATCAGTGCATCATAGCCGATACGTTCACAGCTATCTATGAAATATTTTTGTTCTGGGTGAGGGATTAATTCGCTCATGGTTGATTACTCCTTGATTAATGCACTATTTCCATGCGTTCAAAGTCTATGCAATCAATCAGTATATTCATATTTGATGTGCAAAATGTGCACAATAATGTATAATATTATTGAATATGAATTCTCCAGACATATCGTTACCAGCCTATTTCCAGCGGCTTGGGCTGTCTGATCATGCGGCGCGAGTTTACGTCGCGCTTCATACTCACGGTGAGCAAACTATCTCAGATATATCGCGACATTCCGGGGTTGAGCGGACAAGAGTATATCGTGTGCTACCTGAGTTACGTTCAGTCGGTCTGATCGAGCAGTCTTCTGAATACGCACGTGATTTGTATCGAGCAGCTCCTTTATCGAATGTGCAGATTCTGATCAGCAAGCGTGAGCAAGATTTAGTGAGCCTCGCGTCGTACCTGCCACTCGTGGAGCAATCATTACACCGCAATGCTGAATCGGTTTCGCAGACTCGAGTACAAGTCTACCGTGGGGTCGAGGGTCTTAAACAGATGCTATGGAATGAGACTAAGGCTTCGTCGGAAGTGCTGAGTATTATGCCCGAGGTTATCCAGCTGCGCACCAAAGCGGCGTTTTTCAAACGATGGGTGACCGCGTGCAATGATCGAGGGCTAACGTTTCGCAGTATTATCGGTAGTCAATTCGACGCCAGCCGTACGCGCTGGTACGATCGGCATGTCAACGAACGTCTCCAAAACTGGCAAGGGCGGGTGATCGACGATACATCACTTGCCATCACGCATCATACGATCATCTACGACGATGTGGTTGGCTACTTCGCATGGGACAAAGAATTGGTCGGTATCGAGATTCACAATCCACTCATCGCCGCTACCCAGCGCCAGATGTTTGAGCTCCTATGGAGCAGCGCACGCTAATATGAAAAAGTATGAAAAGGATTATCCTTTACATAAAAACCGGCTGGCTCAAAAAGTTCCAGATCAACGCGCAGTACAGCAGCGATTCGTTTGTCACGCAGTTTAGCGGCTACAACGAACCGGTCGAAATCAAAGCCCCGATCTAGCTCTTGACAAAATCATACAGTTTACATACAATACTTGTATGAGTACACAAACGTTCAATCTTTCACTACCACGGGCGCTTGTACAACAGGTTGATGACCAGGCCAAGCGTGATTATTCGTCACGCAGCGACTTTGTGCGCAAGGCAATTGTCAATCAATTACGTACCGAACAGGCCTTGCGGACCGTCTTTGATCGTGCCAATCAGCGGGGAAAAGCGCAAGGGATTGCGTCTGAACAACAAGTCTATGATATCCTCGAAACCAATTAGTGTCGTCATCGACAGTAACATTTGGATTTCGGCACTAGTCTTTGGCGGCACGCCGCGCCAGGTGTTCGAGCACTGTGTTCGTGATGGCATACGAATCGTCGTAAGCGAGCAGCTCTTAAGTGAAATTCGCCGCAATCTTCACAGCAAATTCCCGGACTTTGTCGATGATTTTGAATCGCTGCGTATTGCGCTGCACGACTGTCTTGATACCGTCCGGCTCGGGGCGCTTACCATCGACGTCTGTCGCGATCCTGATGACAATATGGTGCTCGAAACCGCCGTGCTTGGTGCAGCAGAGAGCATTGTCTCTGGCGACAAAGATGTCCTGACGCTCCAAACGTATCAAGCCATTACCGTACTGAACCCTGCACAATTTATAGCGTCCAAAGACATATAAAGGCACACTACGTATGGTTATTATATCTGATCTGTAATCTACGGTGTTAAACAAAATACTACCTCTGGGCCGCTATTGACATACTACGCTGCACGTGGTAGTATATTTCTAAGAAAAATATCATGTCTGCCGAACACTACACGCCACCACCTACTGCCTCTGGCAACGAAGCACAAGTCGTGACAATGGAAGAATTGCGGGTGCTGAGGCAAAAGCGGCTACAACAACTGGGCGCAGTAGCTAGTATCGCGGCCGATTCTACAGAGGCCACGACAGGTATGAACGTAGAAGGTATTGCCGACAAAGTTGATCGTGACGTTCAGCTAGGCGGCAGCCACGATGAAGCGGCCGATACGGTCGCCAACGTTGTCGATCTCACGGCTCCAAATGCCACGACGCATGAGATAAATACCGAGACCCAAGAAATTGCAGATAGGGCAACTCAGACTGTCGAAAATGCTGGTATCGACGCCGATGTCGGTGAAGTAACTGAAGCGGCTCGCCAGCGTGTTACGGCCCAAGCGATCGAAGACGGCGCTCGGGGCGTGCTGTCGACCGAACACGACGAAGCAACGACCGATGAAGGCCAAGAAACCGCCAGTGATGCCGTTGCGGCCGAAGTAATCGCTCACGCAGTCGAGGCAGGGGACGATCAGGGATTATCTAAAAAAGCTTCAACCAACCTCAAGGCCCAGCTGATCGATAAAAATACGGACAACATGTCAAACCGTGAGCTTGCCGCAGCGGGTGAGGAAGCGGTCAAGGAGTTAGAAAACTCAGACGGTGTTGAGCAGACTATCCGACTATACGATGCAGATTATGGTGCCGATATCGAAGTGAAAGTATCGACTGCCGATGCTCGTGACGTGCGCAAAGTACTCGCTGGGCATGTGGCTGAAGTAACCCGCGACTGGGACGCCAACGACGTCGACCATCTCATGTTTAAGCTCGACGATTTGCATGAAGCGTATGGCAAAGACCTGCTTGGCGCATTGCAAAAAGGCCGCATGGAGCACAAAGATTTCCTCACTATCCAGCGCATCATCTCGCGTGCTCACAACCCTGATAGCGACATGTATCTGAAGCACGCCGCCTAAACCTATACTACGGCCTGTATAAAAAAGTCATGAAGTCCCTTTTATGGCACTCTCAGATATGAAAAGGATTATCCTTTTCATAGTGGTTTTCATCTGTTAAATGACATAATTTTTGCCTATTTTTCATCACAAAAAACTGACCATGTCGGTCAGTAAGTTACACACTCCGTTGTTGCCCCGCGGCGGGGACGGACGGGGCGCTGGTAGAGCGCCGCGCTGTCCGTCCCCACCGGGCTAGTGCACCTACTCCTCACCGTCGGGCGAGATGTCCTGTTCGAGGAGCTGGTCGGGGTGGATGTCGAACTCCTGGCCGATGTCGGGGTCGCGGTAACCGCGGCCGTCGTCACCCCACGGGTCCTCGGCCTCGTAGACGAACTCGATCATGACGGTGACGTTGTAGTCTGTGAACTCGTCATCGTGGGTGAGCTGGTAGCCCACTTTCACCGTGAGCCCAAACGAGTTGACCTTGTCGAGCTCAATGAGCCAGCCCTCGACTTCTTTGTTGTCGGCCGTGAGCTGGAATCGCATCACGTACGCAAAGGTCTCGTAGCCGCTGGGGGCGAGTACCTCGGCGGCCTGTCGCGCCAGCGCGCCCGACACGGCAGCGAGGAAACGCTCCTGTTGGGCGTCAGTGAAACTAACGCGTGGGTCTTCGATGGTGACTTTGA
Organism: Saccharimonadales bacterium (SeqCode); assembly: GCA_049289035.1. GTDB lineage: Bacteria > Patescibacteriota > Saccharimonadia > Saccharimonadales > Saccharimonadaceae > JAPUDQ01. The sequence goes on from JBAQIV010000019.1 coordinate 21,451, forward strand.
CGATGGTGGTACTCACAGTGACCTCCTACAGGTCGGTGGGTGCGGGCGATCCGCCGGGTGACGGATGCTTCATTCTTCATTATATCACAATTAGTATTTATAGTCAACTTACGCTATAATTTATCCCTGTAAACCACGCGGAGAGTGATAGATACGAGTCTACTGGCTGGCGGATTTGTACCTGTTACCCTCTGCGCTAAGCACGTCGTTGGCTTGCAGGCAAACGACGTAAAGAAGGAGGCATATGCCAACACTCAACCCTAGCGGAAAAGACATCATTTCCGTGTCGACCGATTTTTGCGGTCAAAAATTAACCCTTGAAGTCAACCGTGTGGGCTTTCGTACCACAGCGAGTGTGCTCGTGACCTACGGCGACACAGTGGTGCTCGGTACCGCCATGGTCGGCAGCCGACCAATTCACCTGGATTATTTTCCGCTTAGCATCGACTACGAAGAAAAATTTTATGCAGCAGGCAAGATAAGCGGCAGCCGGTTTATCAAACGTGAAGGTCGCCCGAGTGACGAAGCGATCTTGATCGGCCGTCTGATCGACCGCCCGATTCGGCCACTGTTCCCCAAAGGCTACCGCCAAGAAGTGCAGGTGGTCAGCAGTATACTCAGTATGGACCCCCGCTTTCGCCCCGACGCGGTCGGTATGATTGCCGCGAGCGCTGCGCTGATGCTCACCGGTACGCCGTTTGACGGTCCGGTGGCTGGCGTGCGTGTCGGCCGAGTAAATGGTGAATTCAAAGCATTTTTGACGCCAGAGCAGCGCGAACAGTCCGACCTCGACCTCGTGGTGGCTGGTATCGAAAGCGGCATTACGATGGTTGAAGCGGGTGCCAACGAAGTGGCTGAGGACATCATACTCGAAGGCATGGCGTGGGCGCACAAAGCCTTGCAGCCAGCCATCGAACTGCAACGCGAGTTGGCGAAAAAAGTTGCGCCAGCCGAGCAGCAGTACGAGCTTGTGCTACCAAATGAAGACATTCAAAAGACTGCCGACGACTGGACGAAAGGCAAGTTTGGTAAGGCCCTGCGCAAAGCCTACCCCGAGCGCAACGAGATGGTCAACGAACTTCGCTGGGCATTTCACGAAGACATGGCGGCGAAAGTCGAAGACTACGATTTGCTTCGCGACGAATACGACGAAGCCTTCACGATGGCGCTGCACCACGATGTGCGCGAAGGGATTGTGAAGGACAAAACGCGTCCCGATGGGCGCAAGCTCGACGAAGTTCGCCCGCTTTCGAGCGAAGTCGGCCTCTTGCCTCGTACGCACGGAAGTAGCCTGTTTACCCGCGGCGTGACGCAGGCCATGAACATAGTGACGCTCGCTCCTCTTAGCTACGCACAGATGATCGACACTATGGAAGTCAACGACGGCGAGCGCCGCTACATGCACCACTACAATGCACCTGGCTATACCGTCGGTGAAGTCCGCCGCCTCGGCTCTCCGGGTCGTCGCGAGATCGGCCATGGCTACTTGGCTGAGCGCGCCCTTATGCCAGTCCTGCCAAGCACCGAAGATTTTCCGTACGCGATCCGTAGCGTGACCGAAATTATGAGCCAAAACGGCAGCACGAGCATGGCCGCAACCTGTAGCTCATGCCTGGCGCTGATGGACGCCGGCGTGCCGCTAACCGCGCCAGTTTCTGGCGTGGCGATGGGCCTCATGATGGATGGTGATACACCGTACGTCCTAACTGACATCGCTGACGCTGAAGATTTCGCTGGCGACATGGATTTCAAAGTTACTGGTACCGAAAAAGGCGTCACCGCTATGCAAATGGACATGAAAGTGCATGGTTTGCCGATAGAAGTTCTCACGCAAGCCATCATGGCTGCAAAGCCCGGCCGTCTGCACATACTCGAACACATGAAAACCATCTTGGCCGCACCGCGTACCGTACTCAGCCCCTACGCACCACGCATCGAAAAACTCATGGTCAACCCTGACAAGATCGGTGCGATCATCGGCAAAGGTGGTGAAACGATCAACAAGATTACCAAAGAAACTGGCGCTGAAGTTGACATTCGCGACGACGGTCTGGTGACGGTCTCGGCTGTGGATACCGCCAGCATCGAAAAAGCACTCGAATGGATCAAAGGCCTCGTCGAAGAACCCGAAGTTGGCAAGATCTACGAAGGCAAAGTGGTGAAGATCATGGAATTTGGTGCGTTCATCAACATCATGCCTAGTATCGACGGCATGTGCCACATCTCCGCCATGAGCGAAGGCCGCGTCGAAAAAGTCACCGACGTCGTGAAAGAAGGCGACATAGTCAAAGTCCGTCTCGTCGCTATCGACGATCGGGGACGGCTCAGCCTCAGCATGCGACCAAGTGACCTCAAGTAGCACCGTATGGTAAAGCCACTACTTGTTATATTTACGGGCGTGCCGGGTTCGGGCAAGACGTATTTTGCGCTGCGCTTGGCAGACAAAATCAGCGCACTGCGGCTCAACAGCGATGCGATGCGGCTGGCAATTTTTGGCTCGCTTGAGAATATTGAGGCAACCTATCACTCTCCACGGCGTGAAATGCTCAATACCCATACGTTTGGGGCGATGGATTACGCAGCGACACAAGCTCTTTCGATGGGAACCTCTGTCGTCTATGAAGCGATCCAGCAAACGGTACGCGACCGTCGTCATATGGAAGAACTTGCACGTGTATGTGACGCACAATTAGTGCTCGTGTCGGTCGTGGTCGATCTCGAGACGGCTATCACACGTACGATGCAGCGCGAGGCAGCAGATGATGCACGTCAATTTTATGAACAAAAAGCGAGGGAAGTCGTGATGCATTTTAATGATACGTTCGAACCGCTTGAGAGGACTGATTATACGGTGGAAATTGACGGCACATTGTCATTTAATGAACAATACCGTGTGTTTCAGCAAAAAGTCGATCGGCTAAATGTAATCTAACGCACAGAGTTGCTCACAGTATCATCATAGAATAATGCTATGTATACGAAACTTATGCGAATCTGGAATAACCCTACAGTGAGGCGGGTGATTGTGTGGGCATTGCCGTTTGTCGTAGCGTGGTGGACCAAACGGCGGCGAGCATCATCATCGTCGCGTATGTCGCGCTAGCACTGTGACGGGGCGGCTATGATATCATTGAAACATGTTTGATTTTGTGCGTGATATTGGCCAGTCACTCCAGCGCAAGGCTGCGGGATTTGTGCTAAAAGGCGATGCGAATCAACCACTCATTGCGCCATACATAACATCATTTACGGAGCGAGGTGGTCTATCGAAAAGCTTAGTGACGCCTCATGGTCTGTCCATGATGGTTGCGATTGCTGACAATGATAATTCGCTATTTTCTGATCTCAATGAGGCGATGATATATGCCATACATCTGCCGTTTACAGCGAGCGCGCATATATTCGCGGTGTCACCTGACTCACGCGTGAGTCTCGACCCCTCGTATGCTGAACCGGTTGTGCTAGAAGGTGATTACCAGCAGTTTTTTCAACTCTATGCCGAGCGTGGCCAGCAAGTTGATACGCGATATGTCCTTGATCCAAAGGCTATGGAGACGACGATGACGTATTTGCACTCTTACATCTGGGAGTTATGGGGCAATACACTTTACCTTGTGTGTCAAAAGCAGGCGATAAGCCCCGATATCGTTGATCATATTGTCAACGAGATTTGCCCGAGCATTGCAAAGAGCACTGCACTGGATCTGGCGCCCAGCAGCGATTACCAAGAGGGCAATAGGCTGATGCGCTGTCCGACATGCGAAGATGTGTTGCTTATGTCGACGTATGCCTGGGCGTGTCCTGCTGGCCACGGGTTTTTGATGTCGCAAAAACAGGCGGGGTCATTTGTAACGGCGCCCAATTGGGTGCGACATAGCCCGCGTATACAGTCGGTACCAGATGACGATGTCATGATGCAAGCCGCCATGAGTCTTTCTGGGGCAATGAGCGGGCAGGTATCGTGTCCTTTTTGCCTGCAGACCATGTATACCGATGCGACCAGTGATCATGACCACACATATACCTGCGGTCGATGCCGGCTGCAATTCCTACGGACGGCGTCTCAGGGAACTACTGCATAATGATATGGCTATAAATAAAGCAAAGCAACTTATCATACTGCGCGATGATATACTGGCGGCCGACGTGTGTGCGCATTTGCGCGAGACAGCGACGCAACTCGTCATGGGCGACGGCAACGCCGATGCCGACATTGTGTTTATTGGCGAAGCACCGGGGCAAAAAGAGGACGAGCAAGGGCTACCATTTGTCGGGGCAAGTGGGAAATTTCTCGACGAAATGCTCGAGGCGGCGGGTATGCAGCGCAGCGATGTGTATATAACTAACATCGTCAAATACCGCCCGCCAAACAACCGCGACCCCGAGCCCGAAGAAAAACGTGCCTTTTGGCCGTACCTGATGCGCCAGCTCGAGATTATCAACCCGCGCGTCGTGATCACACTAGGCCGTCACAGTGGCGCCTGTTTTATACCTTCCTTACGTATCTCGCGCGATCATGGCCATGCCCGAACAGTCACATATCACGATAAAGAATTCCTCGTGATACCGCTCTACCACCCCGCAGCCGCCCTCTACAACGGCGGTATGCGCCAGGCGCTTATGGACGATTTTCTCGCCGCTGCTGAACGGGCGAGAGGTCTATGAAAGGTTCGGGCAGCCTGTTACAAGGGACGCCAGTAGGCAAAGATAGAGTATCTTGAAAGGATAGACCATGAGTAGGCAAGTATTTCAGTGCTGGTTACCATTTATGTTGGCGATTGCAGCAATCTTTGTCGGATTGGGCCGGTCATTTGTCGGGCTAGGAGGCTGGGGGCTATTAGCAACACTGTTTATGTATATGCCTATTTTGCTAGTATATGCCGTCGTCGTCGGGGTTATACTGCGAAGACGCCCCGCAGGGTATCTTATGAGCGTGAAAGTTCAGCGAGTGTTTATTGCGCTGTTAGTCAGCCTGTTTCTACTCAGTATCTTCATGGTAGATGGTGGTGACACTCCTGAAAGCGTCGGCTCGTTGTTTACTGGTCTCCTCAGCAAAGTGGGCATCGCTAACGGGATACACGATTCAATGATAAGCCTATCGTCCATAGTGGGATTTATTAGTTACTATGCAGCCATGATATTTTTAGGGGTTTCATTTGGGCTGCTTATGAATGATCACCGCGACACAACCGGCAAATTAAAGAACTAGACCTGGCGAAACATTTCGCATAATTGCGATCCCCTCGGACATAGAGGAGTATAATAAAGCACATGGATAACCCCGAGATACCGGCACTGTTTGATCATATAGAGCCGTATGTGTCTGAGCGGTGGGGCCGTGAGCGATTTGAGTATTTTGTCGGCACAAAGGGGCCGAAGAAGTTTTTTGTTAAAGCGGCGAAGTCGTCGACCTACTATACCGGCATACAGCGCGAGGTTGTCTGGAATGAATTTATGAACCGAGTCGAAGCGTTTTATCCCGAACGGCAGTTTGTCGGGCCGCGCATCGAGCGACGTATCGGCAAAGGTGCGTTGGTGTTTGATTATGTCGACGGTACCGCGCTCGATGCCGATGACGAGCTGGCTGCATGGCAAGCCAATCTGTCACGATATGCCGAAATGCTCGATACATTTGATCGTGTCGCCGTGAACTGGAAAGCCGAGAATTTGCCTGATGAGCCGTCGCGATCACTTAGAGTTTATAGTACCTGGCAAGCCTGGCTCGGCGAGCGCATTGGAGACGCCAAACATATCGACAAGGCTCGTCATCTGGTTGAGACAGCGAGCTTTAAACTGACACGCTGTTTGCAGCATGGTGGCCCGTTGCATCCGAGTGAAATTATCGTCGCTGGTGAGCGCTGGGTGGTGTTTGATGGTGAACATTGTGGCAGTGATCTGTTTCGCTATACTGATCTGGCTGATGGGTGTGCACGGCTGTACGGATTTTTTGGCGCCAAAGCCTCGGCTGCGCAGCTGGTGCGCGATTTTATATCGTGTCATCAGCGTCCGCGTGATGATTTTACCCGGGATTTTCTACCCGTATTGGCCCATCGCAGTGTGGCATTGCTGTCGGACGCCTTTCGCGATCAGCCGACGCATGACTATGTTGCCGATACGAAAGACCTCTTGCAGCTTTGTGTCGACCAAAAACTTGAGGCCCTCATAGGTTAGGTTGCGCGACTAAGCAAAATTTGCTATAATTTACCATACCTTACTGGAGAGAATGACCTTATCTGACGATCTCTCCCACTGAAATCAGAAATTACTTTTATATTAATTAAACCAAAAGGAGCAGAAGTAATTCATGGGTCAACGACGACTCGCGACACCCGCAGCGGACAATCCGCAGCAGCGTCCTAATCAACAAAATCAAAAACGTAAATCCGACACCGCCGTCATGGCGGGCACTAGCACTCGCCGCGGTGAAGTGCAGCGTGCTCAGCGCCGCATGAGCGAAAACGTCAATGTGCGTGCTAGCCAGCATGTTATAAATGTGCCGGTTAACAAATCTATCTACAATGGCTACGAGGGCCGGCAATACACGCTGCTCGACGCCAAAAAGCAGCGACCCAGCAATCGTCCCTGTCTCAAAGTGATCCCGATTGGCGGGGTAGGCGAGATGGGTATCGGCAAAAACATGACCGCACTGCAATACGACAATGACATCGTCATCGTCGACATGGGGTTTTTGTTTCCGGGCTCTGATTACCCGGGCATTAACTACATTACACCGGATATTACCTGGCTAATTGAGCGCAAAGACCAGATACGCGGCGTCGTGTTTACGCACGCCCACCTTGACCATATCGGGGCGTTTCGACATCTCATAGCGCAGATTCCAGCGCCGGTCTATGCAACAAAGTTTACTATCGGCATGTTGCAAAAAAACATGGAAGAATCGACTGATGATTTTGAGCCAGAGTATATTGAGCTCAACCCCGAAGCGCATGAACGTGTCCAGGTAGGTGATAGCTTTAGTATCGAACTGGTTCGCGTCAACCACTCTATCCCTGACGCGGCGGCGGTCGTTATACGGACACCGGTTGGCAATGTGCTCAGCTCTGGCGACTGGCGGATTGAACATACCCCAGTCGACGACAAGCCGTTTGACTTCGCACGCATATCGGAGATTCAGCAAAAAGAAGGCTTTTTGCTGTTTATGAACGAGTCAACCAACTGTGAGGACGAAGGCAGTAGCACCGAACATAGCGAGCAAGATGTGGCGCACAACATTGGTGAAATTATGAACCTGTTTCCGGCCAGCCGCATGATTGTGAGCTGTTTTTCGTCGAACCTGCACCGCATGCAGCTGATGATCGAAGAAGCCAAAGCGCACGATCGCAAAATTGCTTTTGCCGGCTATAGTATGATTCAAAACCTCGAGGTGGCACTGCGCGCCAATGCCATCAAGGTGCCCAAAGACGTCGTCATGAAGATGGAAGACATCATAAAACTGCCAGACGGCAAAGTGACGATCGTCTGTACCGGTAGCCAGGGCGAATTCAACGCTGTGCTCAACCGCATGGCCACCGGCGCGCACAAACACGTCAAGATCAAAAACTCTGACGTGATTGTCTTTAGCTCGAGTCGGATTCCAGGCAACGAGAAGTATATTGTGCGAACGGTCGACGGCCTGATGCGCGAAGGAAGCGATGTGTTTCAAGACCGGCGCGTCAACCTGCCCGGTATCGGCCGTATTCACTTGACGGGTCACGCTTACCACGACGACCACGTGCGGCTAATCGGCGCGGTGAATCCGACGTATTATCTGCCAAACCACGGTGAATTTCACATGCTGGTGCACAATGCCGAACTAGCCGAAAAAGTCTGTAACATCCCGCGCCACAACATATTTGTCTGCGACGCTGGCGATGTGGTGGAGTTTTACCACGACGGTAGCGCCAAGAAAAACGGCCGCATACCAGTGGGCGGAGTGATGTACGATGACAGTGGTGCCGAGGTGAGCGAAGTGGTCTTGAAAGACCGCATTCATATGGCAAACGAAGGTATATTTGTGGTGGTGCTGACCGTCAGCAAATCGTCTGGTCGGTTGCTAACTAGTCCAGACATCATATCGCGCGGATTTATTTATCTGCGCGACAGCGAAGAGCTGATGAACCTCATACGTCAGTACTTGAAGCAAAAAGTTGCTCGACTTTTCTCTGGCCGCAAACTCGACATGGACAACGCCAAAAAAGAATTGCGCGACGAGCTGACGCATTTGCTCTATGACCAGACGCACCGTACGCCGATTATCATACCGGTCATCAATGAAATCGGCGGTGCCGCACCGCAACCAAATGGCAAACCACACCAGCCGCCACGTCCACAAGGGCCAAAGCCACCATTTGTGCCAAAGTCTGATTGGACACAGCCAGTACCACGCGACGCCGAGGTACCACATTTGGCCGGCCGCTCACCGCGAGACATTTAGAAGTAGATGTTGGATTTTAGATTTTAGATTTTGGAATTGAATCGCAACATGACGACGAGCTTTATGTGCGGAGCTCGTTGGGTGGCGCCTGGCGATGTCGCCTTTGTCGCACGGGGTTATATTTGCAGAAGTGTGGCGATAATCGATTTGGTCTGGTCCACGACGAGCGGCGGCGCTTGTTCTATAAACGATGCTCGGCGCGCGCGCCAATCAAGTGATTTGACATGCCCACATAGAACAGCGCCATCGATGCTGCGTGTTTTTACACGTACTTCTGTGGAGTGCCCTTTCACTTTTGACGTGATGGGGCAGCACAATATAAGGCTTGATTTTTGGTTGTAGATGCGAGGCGAAAGCACCAATGCCGGCCGTTTGCCGGCCTGTTCATGACCGCTTTGTGGGTTGAAATCAATCCAGATGATGTCGCCTGCGTCTGGCGCTACCATATTTCTTGGCCTACGGCTGCGCCGGTATCGTATTCATCGTGCAGATTGGCGTCGTCGATACCATCAACTAGTTGCTGTAGGCTGAGGCGTGGCGTTTCATGGCGAGGTGTGAGTACTATTTTGCCATGTTCAATCGCAATATCAACCCGTTGGTGGACCGATACTTTGGCGGCTTTGAGCACCTCTTTGGGCAGGCGTAGCCCGACGCTGTTGCCCCAAGGTTGAAGAGTTTGGGATATGTTCATATATACAAGTATATACATATTGCAAATAGTGTCAAGGTTTAGATATTATCTTCTTTCTTCCTTCAACATTCTAATCTCTAGGCAGTTTACAGCATAAGCCTCTTGCATTTTGTGGTAAATTATGCTACAATTAAAGTATACGCTGATATCGACAGGCTAGACGTCGAAGAAGTATAATAGAACGCATATGGCAAAACGAAAAAAACGCGCAAAAAAAGTCGACAAACCACAACACCAATTGCCAGACGGCTTTTGGCGGCAGACGTGGGCAATAGTACTCATTGTACTGGCGTTACTACTAGTGGTGGCGATGTTTGGCGCGGGCGGGCCGCTGCTTGATTGGTTTTTGGGCGTGTGCCGCACACTGTTTGGCGGTGCAACCTATATACTGCCGTTGCTGTTTGTGTTTATAGGGGTAAGTACGTTTCGGGCCGAAGAAAATCGCCTGGCGACGGTTATGAAATTTGCCTCGTTGTTGCTTGTGGTGTGGCTGTCGGGCCTGTTTGGCGTATTTATGAGTGACCCAGAAAGTTCTGAGCTGGCACAAACCGGCGCGGGCGGTGGACTCATGGGGTGGCTGGCGAATCAAGCTATGCTGTCGCTGGTGAGTCCGAGTGTCGCGAGCTTCATTTACATCATTTTGATCGTGATTACGCTGTTGTTTGTGTTGGCGGTGTCACCACAGGCGATCATCGACTTTTTCCGTAATCTATTTGTCCGTGACAAGAGTGAATCTCTCGAAAACAATGCCGCGGTGGCTGAGCGTGCAAACAGTCTCGATACCAAAGAATTCAAGCTCAACGAAGGGGTACCAACCGTTATGAGCAAAGACCAAGGGGCCTTAAGCTCGCTCAAAAACAGCTACAAGCAAGACAAAGCGGCCGAGAGCAAGACGGCGCTGACCAGTGCCAGTGACCCAGACTGGGAGTTTCCAAACCTCGACCTACTGGAGAAAAAACAGAGTCCGGCCGATGCAGGCGACGTGAAGCACAATGCGCAGATTATCAAAGACACGCTGAGTGAATTTAGTATCGATGTCGAGATGGAAGGCGCCAACATAGGGCCAAAAGTCACGCAGTACACGCTGAAACCACCGAGTGGCGTGAAGCTCAACCGTATCTCAGCACTTGAAACGAACATTGCGCTCAATCTTGCGGCGCAAGCGCTTAGGATCGAGGCACCGATCCCTGGCCAGCGTGCGGTCGGTATAGAGGTGCCAAACCGCAAAGCGGCCGATGTGCGGTTGTATGGCATACTTTCGAGCAAACAGTGGAGTAGCGCCAGCGAACCGCTGAGTTTTGCGGTAGGCAAAGACATCGCTGGTGATGCAGTGGTGGGTGAGCTCAACAAAATGCCGCATTTACTCATAGCTGGTCAAACTGGCTCGGGTAAGTCGGTCATGATCAACACAGTTCTCAGCAGCCTACTGTACCGCAATAGCCCCAGCGATATGCGCCTGATATTGGTCGACCCCAAACAGGTCGAAATGACGCCGTATGCTGACATACCACATCTGCTCACGCCAATTATTACGGAACCAGAAAAGACGATTAGTGCGCTGAAGTGGGCGGTCAATGAAATGGAGCGCCGCTACACGCTGCTGGCCGAAGAGCGGGTGCGTGACATCAAGAGTTACAACAGTAAAAAATCTGAAGAACCTATGCCATATATTGTGATTGTGATCGACGAGTTGGCCGATCTCATGATGATTGCCGCACGCGATGTCGAGGCGCTGATCGTGCGTCTGGCTCAAAAAGCTCGTGCTGTCGGTGTACATCTGGTGCTGGCGACGCAGCGGCCAAGTGTCGATGTGATTACAGGGCTCATCAAGGCAAATATACCGGCACGTATTGCATTCACTGTCGCGAGCCAGGTTGACTCACGAACCATTCTCGACCAGATAGGGGCCGAAAAACTGCTCGGGCAGGGTGACATGCTCATGCTGACGCCAAGTATGAGCAAGCCCAAGCGTATCCAGGGTGCGTGGGTGACGGATGACGAAGTCAACAAGATTACCGACCACTTACGTATGCAGCGTCCGCCACAGTACGATGACGAGATTGTGGCGCAGCCGGTACAGCTCAATGGCAAAGGCGGTGTGGTGATGGACTTTGACGGTGGCGGCGATGACGATATGTTTCGCGATGCCGTACGCGTCGTTGTAGAGAGTCGCAAAGCCAGCACGAGTCTGCTCCAGCGCAAACTGCGCATTGGCTACGGTCGTGCCGCACGTATCATGGAAGAAATGGAAGAGCAGGGTATCATCGGTCCAGCCGACGGTGCCCGCCCACGCGACGTACTACTCACGAGCATGGCTGATCTGGGCGGTGGTGATGACAGTGGTGGTGATGAGACGGATGAGTATGGGATACCACGGTAGAAGTAGACGTTGGATTTTAGATTTTGGATTTTAGAATAAAACAGAGATAGCCACATGTTAGTAGGGATGCTTAACAATCTAACCAAGACATGAAGGGGAGATCTCTTTTCATATTGTGAGATATTGACAAAAGTATGACCTTTCATATACTATTGATATATGAATAATGCATTACTAAGTATCAAAACAGACGAGGCCACGAAGAGGGATTTGAAGGAATTTGCGGCGGAGCTGGGTACAACGAGCGCGGGGCTGGTCAATATGCTCATTAAACAGGCGCTGCGAGACCGTCGCATTACGCTGACGACGACACTGACGCCGACGCCGTACTTGGAAGAGATTATGCGTGAGGCTGAGGCGGACTATGCGGCTGATCGCGACATTGTGCATACTCATGGTGCGGATGAGGCGATTGCACATCTGCGTAGCCTTATGAAAGACTGATCATGGACCATGATTTTACCAAGAAGTTTAATAAACAATTCGCTAATTTACCTCATAAAAAACAGCTAAAAGTTCTCGACACGGTGAAACTATTTCTGCGCGATTCTGAGGCTCACACACTTCGCAACCATGCGCTCACGGGCGAATGGGCTGGGTATCGCTCGATCAGTGCTGGTGGTGATCTGCGGCTGCATTTTCGGGTGATAGACGACACAACAGTGCTATTTGTCGCGGTCGGCACGCATAGCCAGTTGTATACCTAGCCTACCTCTGTTATAATACAAGCACAATTAACCTAACTGCGAGTGCGTGTAAGCATTCGCTCCGTCTTCGCAGACGGACCCATAGGAGGTACTATATGCGAGAATACGAACTCGTGGTGGTGCTGGCGCCTGATCTGGAAACAGATCTGGAAAGCACACTTACCAAAGTTCGCGCGATTGTCACAGACAATGGCGGGAAACTTACTAAAGAAGATAACTGGGGCAAAAAGCGCCTGGCATACCGCATCAAGTCGGAAGACTTCGGTGTGTACGTGTACTTTGAAGCCCAGCTGCCAGCTGATGCGGTGGCGAAGGTCAACGGCCTGCTCAACATCACTGATGGCGTGATGCGCTTTTTGCTGACGAGCGTCGATGTCAAAGCGCGCAAAGCACTGGCTGAAGCCGAGGCTGAAAAAGCCGAAAAAGGCGAGAAACGGGATGAGAAAGAGGAAGAGTAACATTAATAAGTAGAAGTTAGATTTTGGATTTTTGATTTTGGAAGCAGTGACAATGTGATTCTTCTAAAATCTACAATCTATCATCCAAAATCTACTCCTGCGACCGAAGGGAGTAAGGCATGAAGGGTTTTAACAAAGTAGTACTCATGGGCAATCTGACACGTGATCCTGAAACGCGTACGACCCCAAGTGGACAGAGCGTGACGCAGTTTGCACTGGCGGTTAATCGCACCTGGGGGGGCGCCGACGGTCAACAGCAAGAAGCAGTTAGTTTTATCGACTGCGTGGCGTGGGGCAAGGCCGGTGAGATCATAGCACAGTACATGAGCAAAGGGCGCTCACTGCTCGTCAGCGGCCGTCTCGACCAGCGTTCTTGGGAAGACAAAGAGACTGGTGGCAAGCGCAGCAAAGTCGAAGTGGTGGTAGAAGATTTTAACTTCGTCGGTGGTGGGCAGAGTGGTGACCGTGGCGATGGTGCCAGCGCCAGCGCACCGCGCACGTCCTCGACCGCTACGAAGAAACCCTCAGCACCTGCTGAAGACATAGACGATCAGCCGATTGATCTGAGTGATATACCATTTTAGTAAAATATTAATTAGTAGAAGATGGATTTTGGATTTTGGATTTTGGAAGCAGTGACAATGTGACTCTTCTAAAATCTACAATCTATCATCTAAAATCCTCTTTTACTCCGAAGGAGTAAATTCATGGCTCGCAGATTTAAAAAAGATATACCAGTCGTATTTGACTACAAAGACCCGAAAGCATTGCTTCGATTTGTTAACTCGTATGGGCAGATTGAACCGAGTAGCAAAACGGGGCTCAATCCGCGCCAACAGCGCCGACTTAGTGCTGCGATCAAACGCGCCCGACATTTGGCATTGATGCCTTTCGTTAGCCAGGGCTAACGAAAAGTAGAAGATGGATTTTGGATTTTAGATTTTGGAAGAGAATATGCAAAAAATCACTTCATATCGCGATATGGAAGTATGGCGCAAAAGCCGCGAACTTGCGCGAATGATTTATGATAAAACTTCTCAATTTCCATCTTCAGAACAGTTCGGTATCACGAATCAGATGCGAAGAGCTGCGGTGTCTATACCAAGTAATATCGCCGAAGGTTTTGGCCGCGCAACCGCAAAGGAAAAGTCGCAGTTTTATCATGTTGCCAAAGGATCGTTAGCCGAGCTAGAAACACAAAGTTATATAGCATCTGATATTGGATATCTTGATGAAAGCGACCTGGAAGAAATTATCCAGCTTGCATCATTGACTCATAGACTACTACAAGGACTAATAAAGGCGAATAAGGAGCGTCTCTAGGTTTTGTGATTCTTCTAAAATCCAAAATCTAAAATCCAAAATCTACCATGTATAACCCTACTGACTTAAAAAAGGGTACCGTCATCCAGATCGACAACCAGCCCTACCGCGTCATGGACTATAATCAAAAGGTTATGGGGCGGGGTGGTTCGATTGTGAATGTGAAGGTAAAAAACCTCATAACCGGGGCGATGTTGCCCAAGACGTACAAGGGCCAAGACAAGATAGAATCGGCTGAGGTGACCAGTCGTACCGTGCAGTACCTGTATAGTGATGGGGCGGATTTTCACCTCATGGATCCGAGTACGTTTGACCAGTTTCAGGTCGATGCCGAGACGATGAACGGCGCAGACAAATACTTGCACGAGGGTGACGAGGTGAGCTTGCAGTTTTTTGGCGAGCGCGTGATCAACGTCGAACTGCCGACAGCAGTGACGCTGACGGTGACCTATGCTGAAAATGTGGTCAAAGGCGACACGACGAGCAGTGTACTCAAAGATGCGACGACCGACACAGGCCTCGTCGTGAAAGTGCCGGCGTTTATAAAAGAGGGTGATGTGATACGAGTCGACACGAGGGACGGTAGTTATCTAGAACGACAAAAGGGCTAGGGATGAATTTGGAATTTATCCTGCAGATAGTTGACGTAAAGTTAAACTTTAGGTAAACTTTATAGTATGCATACAACTATTACACTCAAACAATTTCGTACCGATATGCCGCGGGTGATTGAAGAAATCGCCAAAGGGCGGTCATTTACCGTGATTAAGCGTTCGCAACCGGTGTTTGAGATTACGCCTGCTAAGGAAGAGGTGTGGGACCTCGATTTTACCGAAATTGCATCAGATGGGGTGCCTATCGAGCAGGTTTTAACGGCTTTACAAACTTTACGAGAACAAGAAGATGGCCGACAAACTACAAAAGTTTCTGAGTAAATTGCCTAGAAACCAGCGTGAAAAGTTGGAACCGGTGCTACAACAGTTGTATAGCGGTGGCACTACGCATCTTGATGTTAAGGCACTATCTGGTAAGCCGCATTTGTACCGAGCACGCGTCGGACGTATACGGGTAATATTTTATCGTGATGATAGTCGATTTGAGCTGCGCCGCGTGACAAATCGGGACGATAAAACGTATAAGGATATATGAAAACGCGACTTGACGTAGCTATGCAGGCGCGGGGGCTGGTGGCTTCGCGTTCGGAGGCCGAGAGTTGGATACGGCTGGGCAAGGTAGAGGTAAATGGCCAAGTTATTACAAAACCAGGCTACTTTGTAGATGAAAATACAACGATTAAGCTCAAAGCTGATGAGCGCTATGTCAGTCGCGCGGGGTTAAAGTTGGCGAGTGTGGCGGGGAAATTTGGCGTCGATTTTAGAGGCAAAATAGTACTAGATGTCGGTTCGAGTACGGGTGGATTTACTGATTATGCACTACAGCATGGTGCCGCAAAGGTAATTGCCGTCGATGTGGGAACTGATCAGCTGCACCCGAGCTTGCGTGATGATCCGCGGGTGGAATTGTATGAGAAGACAGATATACGCAGTGTGCGGCGTGGCCGCGCAGAGCCAAGAGTCAGGAGTCGGGAGCCGGGAAAGTCACAAGAAGTTGTCATAGACACACCGCACATAGTGGTGATCGACGTTAGTTTTATATCGCTACGGGAGATTCTCCCTCATGTCTCTGGCCTCATGACTCATGGCTCTGTCTGCCTGGCCATGCTAAAACCCCAGTTCGAGGCTGGGCGGCACCAGGTGAACAAAGGTGTGATAAAAAATGATGCAGTGCGACGCGAGATATTGCACGACTTTGAGTTGTGGGCGCGGCGGTATTTCGTCATCCTCGACAAGGCCGATAGCGATGTGCATGGGGCGAAGGGGAATCGTGAAAGATTTTACGCACTGACTATTGCAAAAGTATAGTTTCGATGCTATAATCACGGCTATCATGTTCTATCATTATGGACGTGTGCTGTCGGTTGAGGTGAGCTAGCGTCGAGATTGTCGACAAGCGCCTCCCGGCGTTTGTTAACAACCCGATTCATCTCACATCGACTGAGAGCACATGCGCCATGTCCGAAAGCCCCTTCCTAAGAAGAAAGGAGATCGGCCATGCGCCGACTCTTCGCCCTGTCCAAGGCGGCCATTGCGGCCGCCATCGCCCTCGTCATCGCCCTCATCGCCGTCCCGGCGGCCATGGCGGCCACCTCGCCGCTTGCGGCGTCGGGTGTCACCACGATCGTTGTGCCGGCCAGCACCGGTAGCGTCAAGGCGGCCCTCGCGACGTATGACTGCTACCAAGGGGTGCCCACTATGGGCACCATTACGGACAACAAAACGACTGCTCCGGTCGTCGTCACCCTCTCTGACGGGGGGGTGAAGATCAACGGGCCGACCGTCGACCCCAACATCTACGCTGGTGTCGACGTCAGGCTGTCGACCAACCATACGGTTGGTTCGACCGTGACGGTCA
>JBAQIV010000020.1:0-2274 GCA_049289035.1 Saccharimonadales bacterium (SeqCode)
TTGCGTCGCTACGGAGTAAAAGTGTACGCCCGCCGCTATGCAAAGGATGGGACGGCGGGCTGTCATGTGCGCACGGCGCAAGCAAAATATGCCGATGGGCTGCTGCGTGGGTATGGCGTGCCCGTTCTGAGCAAGCAACTTTCTAAGCCGATTCGACCTCGGCGAGCTTGGGGCGTGCCAGCAACGGCGCAAGGAATCGCCGGGGCTATCAATCAGTCGATGGATGGCGATTCGACCAAGCGCCGACCACGGCGCTCAGGAGGGTGAATCATGACCACTCTAAACAAGTACGACACGGCAACAAACTTCGTAGTGCCAGACATCCAAGTGCAACCGGTGGAAACGTCGTTAATCCGGCGGCAGGACGTTGTAGAGACGACCAACCGCATGATTGACGGGTACATGGTGCAACAACGGGCGCTACTTGACCAGGTGACAGGTGAGACAGTCGGCGGCCAACACGGATTCTTGAGCAACGCCAACCAGGTGATGGAAAGGCGCAAAACGTCGGGAATGTACCTGAGGCAGTACACGTTTGTATCTGCGCTGACCGTCGGCGGGCTGGCGTACCTGGCAACGTTGGCCGGGGCTGACAATGCGGCGGCGATTGCCGGATGGCTGGCCGGCACTGGTGCATTGTCGTTGCTGCTGGCATGGCGACGGCATGGAGACGAATTCTCCCACAGCCCGGAAGGTATCGCCCGTCACCTGCTGGACTGGCACGGCGACGTCGCCAGCTACGAAGCGGAGACGCGGCGGCTGGCGCTGCGCTGGGAACATGAGGCCGAAGAACGACGCCAGCAGGCAGCGGCAGAGGCGGCTGATCATGGGCGGCAGCTTGCGCAACTGAGGATTGAAGAACTCGACGCACGGCGCAAGGCGATTGACGCACAGCGGGGAGAATCCGACCGGCAATTCAGAATCGTGATGCAATCAGCGTTCGCACCGGCTTTGCAGGAAGGGCAAGGCGAGGCGATAGACGCCCTACAGGTGCAATCTATCCAGAACGATGGTAGCGACGCTCCTAGCCCGTCCAGCACGGTTGACGCTTGGGAATCGTGGCAGGCGGCTTTGCTGGCATGGGTTGCGAGTCTCTACGAACCGGGCGGCGTCGGTGACGCCGGCGTCATCAAAGGGCGGGTACCGTGGTCGGCGCGTTCGCCGTGGCTGGATAGCGATAAGGCACAGGCCAAGCGGGTATGCTGCGAGTTGCGGCCGGCGCTGATCGTCGCCGGTGATGGCGGCCGCTGGCGCTTGCGGATCGAGATGTTCGGGACGGCTGATCTGGCGCTGCAAGTACTGTCGCCACGATTGAAAGGAGACTGAAACAATGGCAGGGATTGACATCAAGCCGGACAACTCCGGGGGCGGACGGCAACCAAAGGAGTTGAAAGCTAAGCTCTACGACAATGGGCAATTCACCTTGTCCCATGCTGCGGTGGCGCTGCTGGGCGAACCGCCGAGGGTGCGCGTGCAGGTAGACCCAGACGCGCGCAAAGTCAGAGTCTACCCGGCAACGCCCAACGACGCCGGCGCGTTTGCACTTGCGGGCGGCGGCAACAGTCCCCACAGAATCAGCTTGCGCACCGTTGCCAAGCGATGGCCGGGGATGGTGGCGGAATACCGGGTTGTGCGGCTGGCGGGCGGTGTGGAATGCCATCAAAAAGATGCAGAGTAAGCTTGCTGGCACTGTCGCCACGACTGTCACAGTACTGTGTCTGACACTGTATCGGTACTGTCTGGGTACTGTAGTGAGCACTGTATCGGTACTGTAACGGTACTGTACGCCCCACTGTATCGGGTACTGTCAAAGCACTGTCAGACAGTGGGGCTACAGGAGTGAGATTCTATTGTTGGGGACTGTTGGCGGAAGTGGGGGGGAAGTGGCAGACTGTCGCCACCGTGCCCGCCGAAGTGAAACTTCGTGCAGAACGCAAGGCCGGCGAACTTTTGCAGCAGCTTGCAGACAAAACCGAGAAGGGCGGAGATCGGCGAAGCAACAGTTTCAATGATCCCAGGCTGGGATCATTGAAAGATGGTTCCGAGTACCGCACAGTCCTAACCGAAAGCAACGTCGCACCCACAACCGCCCACCGCTGGCAGGCAGCCGCCAAGGTGCCCGCCGATATTTTCGAGGAGCACGTTGTCACCGTGCAGCAAGAGCAGCGGGAACTGACAAGCGCCGGCGTGCTTCGGCTGGCCGAAGGAATTAAACGCCAAGAGCGTGTGGCAAGCATGGCGGATGCGCCGCAAATGCCACCCGGAAAATATCGA
>JBAQIV010000021.1:0-1728 GCA_049289035.1 Saccharimonadales bacterium (SeqCode)
TTGAGCTCAAGCCCTTAGCCCCTTTGGTCGCAATCAACGAAGGGGCGAGCATTTGGATAGACGTCTCGTCTATGGTGAACCTGTCCCGATTTCACGGACACCCGCGATTGGGTAGCGGGGTTAATCATGACGCACGGCGCATCGCTTGTTGAGGGGTCTGGAAGTCGATGCGGGTGTGCATACGCTGTGAGTTGTAGAACGATTCGATGTAGTCAGCGACGGCGCGCTTGGCCTCGTCGCGTGTTCGCAGTCGGAGCCGGTATAGGCACTCAACTTTCAAGGTTCTGAAAAAGCTTTCCATCGGCGCGTTGTCGTAGCAGTTGCCGCGCCGACTCATCGAGCAGATCAGCCCGTGCTGCTTCAACACGTCCTGGTAAGCCTGACTCGCGTATTGCACGCCACGATCGCTGTGGCAGATCGTTCGGTCCGGCTTGAAGCGCCAGACCGCCATCGACAGCGCCCAGATGATTAACTCGCTGTCGATGCGCGTGGAGGTGGCCCAACCGACGATGCGGCGGCTGTACAGATCGAGCACGCAGGCCAGGAATAGCCAGCCTTCGTCGGTCTTGATGTAGGTGATATCGGACAGCCACACCTTGTGCGGGGCCGTCGCAACGAAATTCTGCTGCAACAGATTTGCGGCGACTGGCAGCGAATGATTCGAGTCCGTCGTGACCCGAAACGCGCGCCGCGCGACCGCCCGCAATCCCACGTCACGCATCACTCGGCGCACGCGATGACGCCCTACGGGCCGGCCTGCGTCCTGCAACGACCGCTGCACACGGATCGATCCGTAGGTTTCGCGCGAACTGACAAAGATCGACTTCACCGCGTCGGCGAGTTCGATGTTTTCCTGTTCACGCGCACTTGGTGCCCGGTCGCGCCATGCATAGAAGCCCGAGCGCGAGACCCGCAGCAATCGACACATCCGCTGCACTGCGAACTCGGGATCGTTGTCCTTGATCCATGCGTACCTCACGACGATTCCTTCGCGAAGTACGCCGCCGCTTTTTTTAGAATGTCCCGATCGAGCTTCAAGCTCGCGTTCTCGGCGCGCAGACGCGCCAGTTCCTTTTGCATCGCTTGGGGCGACAGTCCGGTCGCCGGATCAGGCTGCAAACTGTCCCGGCCGCGCACCCAATTGCCTACGGTCTGAGCCGGCAAATCCAGCCGCCGCGCCACTTCTGAATGCGACAGCTGTTCCTCGATCACCAGGCGCACCACCTCGCGCCGAAAGTCCTCGGGATACGCCTTGCGCTTCTTCGTCTTCATGGACTTCTCCTGTCAGGGTCGATTCAATACGACCCAAAGGCAGGTGTCCACGGAAGTGGGACTGGTTCACAGCCATCTCGCAGGACGAACATGCCCAGATAGTGGTTGCTCATTTCCGCCCATTCTTGGAGCAATTCATCCACGTCGCGGAGCCGAGCAAACGCGTCTGCCTGATCAGGCAACGGCTCGTTTCCAGCGATTACGCATCCTTGTCTCGTGAATTCGAACAGGTCCTTCGGATGGACGAATCGGCGAGATGATCCAGACGCGATCGCTGCAGGCAACACGAATCCCGCGCGCACGGCCGCTTCCCGCACCAACTCACGCGCGTCTATGTGATGGCGCACTGGAGAAACTGCGTGAGAATCAAGGTCGTGCAGAAATTCAACGCCGACGAAATTTGCTAACTGAATATCCAGGCAGAGTTGCAGGACATCCTCGCGCTCCAATGAGGAG
>JBAQIV010000022.1:0-82070 GCA_049289035.1 Saccharimonadales bacterium (SeqCode)
ACTATATATGGGGACGAGGGGATCACTAACATGCCTGAAGTAAAACCAACGGATATCCAAGCATTTGCCACTATAAAAGTGGTCGGTGTAGGTGGTGCGGGAGGATCGGCCGTCAATCGCATGAAAGACGCTGGACTGACCGGAGTGCAATTTATTGCCATCAACACTGATGCGCAGGCACTCCACAATAGTAAAGCCGACGTAAAGATACACATCGGGCGAGAAACGACTCGTGGGCTTGGTGCTGGTGCTGACCCGGCAGTTGGACAAGCCTCAGCCGAAGAATCACGCGACGAGATTAAAAAAGCGCTTGAAGGCGCTGATATGGTATTTGTAACTATCGGTGCGGGTGGCGGTACTGGCTCTGGTGCTGGTCATGTTGTTGCAGGGGTGGCGCGTGAACTCGGTATACTTGTGGTCGGTGTCGCGACAAAACCATTTAGTTTTGAAGGCGAAAAACGTCGCAGCAATGCCGAATGGGCCATCGCGCAACTCGGCCGCCAGGTTGACACACTCATTACCATACCGAACGACCGTCTGCTGCAGACGATCGATCGCCGCACGCCGTTGCTTGAGACATTTAAAATAGCCGATGACGTATTGCGCCAGGGCGTGCAGGGTATCTCTGAGCTGATTACCGAACACGGCCTCATCAACCTCGACTTTGCCGATGTGAAAGCTATTATGAGTAATGCTGGTAGTGCGCTCATGGGTATTGGTCGTGCGAGCGGCGAGGACCGTGCTGCGAAGGCCGCGCAACAAGCTATCGAGTCACCGCTGATCGAAGTCTCGATCGATGGCGCCAAAGGCGTGCTATTCAACGTGACCGGTGGCTACGACATGAGTATGAGCGAGATTCAAGAAGCGGCCGAGATTATCACTGCTGCGGTGGCGCCAGATGCGAACATAATTTTTGGTGCCACACTCAAGCCGGAGATCGAGGACGAACTCATCATCACGGTGATTGCGACTGGTTTTGATAGCGAGTATCTCCATACGCAGACACCTGCCGTGCCGCCATCATTTGGTAACACTATGGCATCAACTCTTGCGACATCACCATCGTCTGATGTCAGTGACGACGATATAAAAAATGTCGACATGAACCTCGACAACGACCAGGCCACCCAGGTGACGAGTAGCTTTACTGACGAAGAGCCGACCGGTAATATCTGGCAACAGGTTGACGATGACGAATCTGATACCCCAGCATTTTTGCGCCGTCGCAAGAAATAACCGAAAACACTATATGTTGCATAAAATACACTTGCCAAGCACTATATATAGGACGTATAGTTGATAGCAGCTACACAAGGGTAGTCAGCTATCCGAAGGGGAGGTGTAGAGTGCAGGTAAAAATTAGGAGTAACGCATGAAGTGCCCACGATGCCACAAAGACTGTTCGAAAGTTGTTGAGTCACGAGATGCCGCCGATGGTGACGCAATCCGTCGCCGCCGTGAATGTCTCGAGTGTACTCATCGCTATACGACGTATGAGCGGGTCGAACGACCCAACTTAGCAGTTATAAAAAAAGACGGCAGTCGTGAGCTCTATGATCGTCACAAACTTTTCGCCGCGATTCACCGTTCGGTCGGTAAGTTTTTGACATCAGACATGGAGATCGAGGAATTAATTGGTCTGATTGAGGACGAGTTGTATGGACTTGGTGTAAGTGAAGTTCACTCGCGACAGATCGGCGATCTCATACTAGCAGAACTAGGTAGGCGCAATGAAGTGGCCTATGTTCGGTTTGCAAGTGTCTATCGTGAGTTTAAGACGGTCGAAGAGTTTGAGGCGGCTCTGCAGCAGCTGCGAACATTGCGCCGTACCTAATTTTCTCTTGTACAATAGGTGCCTCGGCATCAGAGGGTAGTATGCCGTACGCAAAAAACAAATAACATTAAAAACCATCAAACCAAGGAGGGGAGTTACTATGGCACAAACCGTGTCCGCACTTTCAGTTGCGCGTTATTTTACAGAAGCAGGAACGCATCCGTATGATCAATTAACCTGGGTGAAACGTGAATCAAAGATTGTCAATCCAGGGACTGGCAAGGTAGTATTTGAGCAGCAAAATGTGGAATTTCCAGAATTTTGGAGTCAAAATGCCGTCAATATTGTGGCGCAAAAGTATTTTTACGGGACACCAGGTACGGCGCAACGCGAAAAAAGTTTGCGTCAGCTGATTGACCGTGTCGCCAACACGATTACCAAGCATGGCTATGACAACGGGTATTTTGCGAGCGAAGAAGAAGCCGATACGTTTAATGCCGAACTCAAATACATTCTTGCGACGCAACGCGCCGCTTTCAACTCACCGGTGTGGTTCAACATAGGTACGCCCGACCGTCGTCAACAAGCCAGCGCCTGTTTCATATTGCACGTCGAAGATAGCCTGGCCAGCATCCTGAATTGGTACCGCGAAGAAGGCATGATCTTTAAGGGTGGCAGCGGCGCCGGTCTCAATATTAGTACATTGCGCGGTAGCATGGAGACCCTCAGTACCAGCGGTGGGCGTGCTAGCGGTCCGGTCAGTTTCATGCGCGGGGCCGATGCCAGCGCCGGCACAATCGCCAGTGGCGGCAAGACGCGTCGTGCGGCTAAGATGGTGATACTTAACATTGATCACCCTGACGTCGAAGAATTTATCTGGTGCAAAGCGCTCGAAGAACGCAAAGCGTTTGCACTGGCCGATGCCGGGTTTGACATGAGCTTAAATGGTAAAGATATCCATTCTATCCAGTACCAAAACGCCAACAACTCGGTACGCGTGACCGATGACTTTATGCGAGCGGTTGAGTCAGACGATGACTGGAAATTGGTCGGAGTAAAAGACAAGAAAACGCACAAAACTCTCAAGGCTCGCCAGCTGTTTCACGAAATTGCCGAAGCGGCCTGGGAGTCAGCCGACCCTGGCATGCAGTTTGACACCACCATCAACGACTGGCACACTACACCGAAAGCTGGACGTATCAACGGCAGCAACCCGTGCTCGGAGTATATGCACCTCGACAATTCAGCCTGTAACCTAGCCAGCCTCAATGTACTGAAGTTTTTACGCGAAGACGGCAGTTTTGACATAGAAGCCTACAAGCACACTGTCGATATCATCTTTTTGGCGCAGGAAATTTTGGTTGGCTACAGCGAATACCCCACTGACGCAATCGACCACAACACGCGCCGTTACCGTCAGCTCGGCATGGGTTATGCCAATCTTGGCGCGACCCTCATGGCCAAAGGTTTGCCATATGACAGCGACGAAGGGCGCGCCTTTGCGGCCGCACTGACGGCTATTATGACGGGTGAAGGCTATGCTACAAGTGCTCGTATCGCCAAGCGTGTCGGACCGTTTGACGGCTACGCCAAAGACAAAGAAGGCATGAACCGCGTGCTACGCAAACACCGCGCTGCCGTGCGTGACATTGACGCCAAATTGGTCGAAGAAGAACTGCTCAGCGCTGCTGCTCAGGTCTGGGACGAAGCCGTCGAGCTGGGTGAAAAATACGGTGTGCGCAATTCGCAGGCGACAGTGCTTGCGCCAACCGGCACGATTGGTTTTATGATGGACTGCGACACGACTGGTGTCGAGCCCGACTTTAGTCTGACGAAGTTTAAAACACTTGTCGGCGGCGGTAGCATGATTATCGTCAACCAGACAATTCCGCGAGCGCTTAAGACGCTTGGCTATGGCAAAGATCAGACTCAGGCAATTGTCGAGTATATCCACGAACACGGTACGGTTGTCGGTGCGCCGCACCTCAAAGAATCTGACTACGACGTGTTTGCTTGCGCTGTGGGCGACAACGCAATTCACTATATGGGCCACGTCAAGATGATGGGCGCGGTGCAGCCGTTTCTGTCAGGTGCTATCAGTAAGACAGTCAATATGCCAGAGAGCGCCACAATCGAGGATGTCGAACAGCTTCATCTGGATGCCTGGAAGTACGGACTCAAAGCCGTGGCAATCTATCGTGATGGCAGTAAAATCGGTCAACCGCTGAGCGACAAAAAAGCCAAAGACAAGAAAGATGCTGAACCAAAAATTATCGAAAAAATCGTTCGCAGCAATGAGCGTCGTGAACTGCCACGCGTTCGCAACAGCAAAACGATTCAGTTTAAGATAAGTGATCTCAAAGGCTATGTCACTGTCGGTGAATTTGAAGACGGCACCCCAGGTGAAATTTTCATAACCGTAGCCAAAATGGGTTCGACACTGGCTGGTCTCATGGACGCTTTTGGCCGCTCGGTAAGTTATGGTTTGCAGTACGGTGTGCCGCTTAAAGCCTACGTGCGCGGCATGAGCAATACGAATTTCGCCCCGTTTGGTGCCACCGATGACCCTGAGGTAAGAACTGCGACGAGTATTGTCGACTACATGTTCCGTCGCTTGGCTATTGAGTACCTCACAATCGATGATCGGCTTGAACTTGGTTTGGCGAGCCTCGATGAGCTGGAAGCTGAGCTGGCCGACCAACAGGCGAGTCTACTTGATCAAGAGCCGGTCAAGCAAGCTTCGACTGACATAGTGGAAGAAGCTTCGCTCAGCGATGTCGTACCTGAAGACTTGAGCACGAAAGAGTCTACCGAGACGACGTATCGTACGGCTCGTGCTGAGCTCGGTGTTGCCGATGCCACCGCGCCACTGTGCAGCAACTGCGGCAATGTGACGCAACGAGCAGGCAGTTGCTATGTCTGCACCTCGTGCGGCAGCACGACCGGCTGCTCGTAGGCTGTAGATGCTAGATACTAGAGGTTAGATTCTAGAATGAGCACAAAGCTACAAAATAAAACCACCCTACGAGGGTGGTTTTAGATGTGTGTCATATTATGTCCGATCGGACATAATATGACACACATTTTAGGAAGCTGGGAAAGCAATTATGCTTGCAAAATGGGGTGAAATCAGTATGATAACAGGACAATTTCGGTTATCGGCGGGCGACGCCCGCACCGAGATTAGAGGAGGCATGGCACATGAACATTATCACGTGGGCACTCTCAAACCCTGTCCAGCACATGCTGGTCGGATAGGGAGTTGCCTTCATGTTGGTGGTCTGTCTGCTGTTCATCGGTGGAAACCCTGGACAGCTACTGATGGGCGGCAAATGGAGTGTCATAGGCCTGATCGCATGGAATTTCATCTGGCCTGTCATGATCATCATCTTCATTCTGATGGCCATCATGACAGTGGCCACGGATGAACCCTGAGCCTGCACCCGAAGTAGAGCAGTCGTGGTTATTCACGGCAACCGCTCCTTCGGGGGCGGGCTCTATTTCGTTTACCTATATTTCTCCTCATCCCCCGATCATTCTCCCTCATTGCTCATTGCTAATCCCTCTTTGCTTTTCACCATATTGCATGCTCATTGCGCTTCTCCCATTTTCATATTTCATTTTTCATATTTCTGGCTCATAATAAGAGGTATATGAGGACATTTGTCGTATACAAAGACCAAAGTGACCACGCGCGGGAAGTGTTGACGTGGCTGGGTGACTTTAGGCGTCAGACAGGACGGGTGATCGAAACGATCGACCCCGATAGTCGCGACGGAGCAGACCTATGCCGCACGTACGATATTGTCGAATACCCTACAATTGTCGCACTCGATGACAACGGACAACTTCAAACCATGTGGCGCGGGCGGCCGCTGCCAACGATTTCGGAAGTGAGCTATTATGTTTCGCAAAGTTAGAGATTTTTTTAGCCACAATGAAAAAAAACTGCGCGATGACCGCTGGATATTTGCGAGCATGCTTGTGGGGGCTATTGCCAGCCTTGTGGCGTCATTTGTGCTGAGTGTCGAGGCGGTGGAGCTGGCACGCAATCCAGACGCCATACTGAGCTGTAGTATCAACGCCGTGCTCAACTGTGCAACGGTGGGGTTGCATCCGAGTGCTCATCTCTGGGGGTTTCCCAATAGTTTTTTGGGCCTTATGGCTGAGCCGGTTGTTATAACAGTGGCTATTGCCGGCCTGGCGGGTGTACATTTTCCACGGCGGTTTATGGTGGCAGCGCAAATCTGCTATACGCTTGGGCTTGTCTTTGCGTACTATTTGTTTTACACCAGCTTCTTCGTTATCGGTGCACTGTGCCCGTGGTGTTTGCTTGTCACGGCGACGACAACATTTGTGTGGTTTGCGATTACGCGCTACAACATACGAGAAGAAAATCTGTATTTGCCAAAAGCATGGTCACAGCGGGCCCAGGCTTGGGTAGCTAAAGATTATGACAAGCTACTACTCTTTAGTATCGTCTTTGTGCTCGTCGCGGCGATCCTGGTCAAATACGGCAACGCTTTGTTTGCGTAAACAGTTTGTTATACTAGCATCTAACTATGTCGTGGTTTCATACCTATCATCGCCATTTGCATCGCCACCGGCGCTGGCCATTTACTAACACGCTGCTGCTGGTGCTTAGTATTGTGCTTTGTATTGAGCTGGCGCAGTCGCCGCTGCTTGATGTAGCACTTCATCACATTGGCCGGCTGGGCTATGTTGGCGCGGTGATAGTGGGTGTATTTATGGCGTCGACGTTTACGGTGGCACCAGCTATGATCGTGCTGTTTCATATTGCAGCCATACTGAACCCGCTAGGGGTGGCTGTTCTGGCGGGCGCTGGGGCGATGATTGGCGATGTCGTGCTATTTCGTTTGCTGCGCGATGGAATATTTGAAGAATGGGAACCAATAGTGGCCCGACTCACGACGCCACATATGAAAAAGTTGTTTAAGACACCGTATTTTGGATCGCTCTTGC
Source organism: Saccharimonadales bacterium (SeqCode) (assembly GCA_049289035.1). Lineage (GTDB taxonomy): Bacteria > Patescibacteriota > Saccharimonadia > Saccharimonadales > Saccharimonadaceae > JAPUDQ01. Next base: position 6,758 of record JBAQIV010000022.1, read on the forward strand.
CAGTGCTGGGTGCGCTCATCATTGCATCGCCGCTACCCGACGAGCTCGGTATTGGGCTGCTTGGGGCAAGTCATATTAAACAATGGCAATTTGTGATTATTACATTTGTGCTCAATGCCGCTGGGATATTTGCGATCATCTGGGTGGCACAGCTGTTTCGGTAGTAGCGCTTTTACAAATCGGGACAGACACAGTATTATGAGGGAAAGATTGGAGGCGCAATGCAAGGTTTTGTTGTCAAAGTGCTTGTGGCTGGTGGTGTTATGGGCGTACTCGACGCGGTGTGGCTCGGTGTGATTGCCAGTAAATTTTACAAGAGCCAAGTCGGGTCATTGCTGCTCGAAAAACCAAATATGGCAGCTGCAGTGATATTTTACCTCATATATATCGTCGGGATTGTCGTATTTGTGCTCACTCCAGCACTTGAAAAAGATTCGTGGCAGCACGCGGTGGGGTATGGTGCCCTGTTTGGGTTTGTCGCCTACGCGACGTATGACCTCACAAACCTCGCGACACTCAAAGGCTGGACGACGACACTAGTTATCGTTGATTTACTGTGGGGGGCTGCACTGACGGCGACAGTTGCTGGCGTGAGTTATTGGATAATAAGCCACCTATGATGTATTTGATCTTGTTTTTTGTGGCGTATATCGGCGCAACTGTCACGACACTTATACAGCACAACATATTTTGGGATATCATGCCGAAATTTATTGTGATCGGAGGGGTCTCGGTTGCAATTATGGCAACGAGCTATGGTATTGCGAGGCGTCTGAAGCGATATGATCTGGTTGATGTCGCGTGGGGAATAACATTCATTGGCATTGCGCTTGCTAGTTACGGTATGCAAAAAGGTGACAGGACTGAAAAGGACGTCCAATTGCTCATACTCGTTTTGGTAGTTATATGGGGTGTTCGATTGTCATGGTATATTTTCCAACGCTTTCGTCGTCACACTACTGTCGATCCTCGTTATGAAAAGCTGTGGCAGTCATGGCGTGGTAATCGAGACGTGCAGGTATTTTGGCGTATCTATATGGTGCAAGCGTTTCTGGCGCTTCTTGTCATGATACCGGTGATTCACACCAACCTGCTTGATCATGCTCGGTGGGGTATCCAGACATATATAGGCGTTGGTCTGTGGGCCATTGGTTTTATTGTCGAGACCGTGGCTGATTACCAGCGGCAACGCTATATGCAACAGCCGGGTAATTCGCATCGGGTTATGCAGTCAGGGCTCTGGAGGTATTCGAGGCATCCGAACTATTTCGGTGAGATAGTGCTGTGGTGGGGAATTGGTCTGATATGTTTTGGTACGCAGTTTGGGTGGGTGGGTATTGCGGGGCCTGTTTTGCTGACGTATCTTATTGTGTTTGTGAGCGGAGTTCCGCTAGCCGAAGAACGTATGGCAGCTCACCCAGACTGGGCTGTATATAAGCGCCGCACCAGTGTACTTTTGCCGTGGAAGCCACAACTATAAAACATATTGTCACTATCATTACGCTTATGGTATCATAGTGCAAACGACTTTTAAAAGGAGATCTGATCTGATGAAACAAAGACTACATGTCTTCGTAGCAGCTCTCGCCGTGGTTGCAGTGACGGCGACAGGCGTTTACGCGGCGCAGACATCAAAATTATCGCAAACCATTTCTGCTGGTACGATTACTATGGACAACGTGACTAGTGGTGGCGTATCGACCTCACCAACGTTTAATATGAACGGTGCGACCGTATCGACATCACAACAAACCGTCACTGGTACGTACGGTGACGCCACAACAGGGCGTATTCAGGTAGACAACCCTGGCGCCGCCAAGACCTGGAACGTCGCACTTGCGGCGACCAACCCAACGGTTGCGTGGACAACCGACGGTACAACGCTGAAATACAAACACAATGGTGCGACAGCCGCAGAGGGTCAATTGAGCCTGACGTCGGCTGGTACAGTGACGCCAGTGTCAGGTGATGTTGTCACTGTTAGCGGTCCGACAACACCAGCGACATTTACGGGTACAACACCTATCACGATCATGTCTGCTTCGACTGGCGCCAATCATGTCTGGAAAGGCTATATCACTGGTATTGGTTTGTCACAAACCATTCCGGCTTCCATGCCAGCGGGTACCTACCACATTGATATGACTCAGACATTGACTTCTAGCTAGTTTTTATGCACGACTATCTTATAAAAAGCGTACCGCATGACGGGGCGCTTTTTGCTATAATAAATAGCAATGAATAAGAGGGGACGACGTATGATGAGACGGGTATATCGTTATGGAGTACTGATAGCTATCAGTATGATGATGGTGGCGCCACTTTCGGCAGTGAGCGGGGGAAGTATCGGTGGCCGACCAGCCCACCCCGACCCAAACAACCCCCGGACGCAGTCGATATTTATCATGTCGCTTACACCAGGTGCGTCGAAAACCGATGCGGTGACGGTTATGAATTCAAGTACTGATCGCCAAAATGTCAAAATCTATGCCGTCGATGGGGTCATGACCGATACCGGTGCATACAGTTGCCGTCAAGACGCTGAAGCCAGGGCTGATATCGGCAAATGGACGACCGTAGAACAGTCGATGATCACGTTGGATGCTGGCCAAAAACAAGACGTTAACTTCACTGTTAGCATGCCCGATAGTGCCGATGTCGGCGAACACAACGGCTGTATTGTGTTTCAGGGGAGTGACGGCGCAGAGGGTGAGCAAACAGGCAATGTACGCGTTCGTATGCGCCAGGCGATACGTGTTGTTGCAACTGTGCCAGGTGACTTGCACCGCGACATATCGATCATATCGTCGGGCACAACCTATCGTGATCATCGGCTTATGCACGAGATGAAGCTGCGTAACACGGGCAATGTCTCTGCCGACGTCGATGCAAAAGTGACTATGAAAACTCTATTTGGTTCTGAAATTTATACGAATGGTGGGGGCTACCCAGTTATTGCGAACCAACAGCTCAACTTGTCATTTGAGCAAGCCGAAGCGCCGTTGTTTGGTGGCTGGTACACGGTTGAGATGATCCTCAAATACGACAAACGCGCCGGTACATTTGGTACTGATGACGCCGCGCAGCTTGTCAGCAAGTCGGCTGGCACAAAGACGATATTTCTCTGGCCGACGACAGCTGGTTGGACAATTATCTTCGTGCTCCTTGCTGCGACAGCGTTTGCTGTTGTGCGCCTCATACGAAAGCGGCACGCCGAGCATGATCTTCATGAAAATGGTCACAAGCACACGGTCAAAAAAGCCGAAACTGTCCAGAGTATCGCTGCTCAGTACGGTATGTCGTGGAAGTCATTTGTACGCGTGAATCATATCAAACCCCCATATGTCCTCGAACCTGGCGCGATTGTCCATGTCCCGAAAAAGCATGTACCTGCCGTGCCATCAACCGGCCCTACCACCAAGAAAGGTCACCCTAAAAAATCATCGTAATGCGACGCCGAAAGACGCCGTATACCATGATGCGCCGCCTGATGCTATGGTCGTCTGGTGTGTGGTTTGGTGTTGGCGTGACGCTGGCGCAGATAATCATGGCCGTATGGCTAACCACGCCAGCACATGCAGTCACAGCAACGTAAACTAAAGCCCCCACGTCCTGCACGTCTGTCTTGTCGACAACAGGCTCAACTGCCTGGACAACGCCAGCCAATGCCCAATTAAGTGATACTGTATATGCTGCGGCATCGGTTGCAAAAGGCATCGACAGTCATTATTTGCAGTGTGTTGGCTATGGATTTACGATACCGGCGGGCGCGACGATCAACGGTGTAACCGCTCGGGTCAAGCGCATGGTGCCGAGCAATAACTCACAGCCAAACGACAAAGCGATTTATCTTGTCATAAACGGTACTGTCGGCGGCACAAATCAATCAGCTGGCGCCGCCTGGACTATGACCGATACAACCGTTACATTTGGATCGACCAGCAATTTGTGGGGCAGTGCGCTCACCAGTACTGTCGTCAATGCTACCAACTTTGGTTTTGCCGTGTCATACAATGCCACAAAAAACAACACTAGCGGCAGTATCGACTATATGGACATGGACGTGACGTATAGTTATAACGCCACGTTTGACCAGGCTGGGTACCAGTGGTACACAAACACAGATAGTACTGCTACTGGTCAGCCTGTTGGTGTTGGGGCCGCGCTAGGTGGAGTCGCCCAAAATACCGCGGCGTTTTCACTGACGAACAAACAGATTTTTCGCTTGCGCATGCTGCTCCATGTGACGGGTGATGTCGCACCGCCAAGCGGGTACAGCTTTAAGTTGCAATACGCCGTACGCGGTACCGATAATAGTTGTGACACTGCCTGGACGGGTGAGACGTACGGTGATGTTGGTACGGCTACAACCGCGGCAATTAGTTATGCCAACAACCCCAATGCGGCTGACGGGGATAGCCTAGCGACAAGTGCCAGCCCGACGCACGGGTCAGGGCCGGACACGCGGGTACTACAAGAATACAATGAGGCGAATAACACCACTGTAAAAAACAGTATCCTAGGTGGACAAGACGGTATATGGGATTTTGCACTGCAAGACAACACGTCGACGTACGGAGCAGTGTATTGTTTTCGTATGACGACGGACACGGGCGGACTGCTCACGACCTATACTCAGATACCAACACTCGCGACGCCCGTCGGTACTGGTTCGGCGACATTTGTCGACAATGCTGGTACGTCGATTGCCCCGCAGTTTTCAATGAGTATCAAGAGTTTACTGCCGAGCTGCCAAACATCAACTGGTACACTGGGAGCAAGCGGTGGCAACAAGCTACGAATTACGCAAGATGGTAATGCTGGTGCGGCGGGCTGGAGCGTATCGATCGCGGCGACAAGTGGGTCGACAGCGCTCTGGTACGCGAGTGGTACCGGACCGTACTATGACTTCAATGATTCGGCAGGCAGTCCGCCTGGTTGTGCCGCTGGTTCCGACGGCGATACCTATGCCGGGCAGCTCAGTATCAACAAATCGACGTCGGTACTCACTGCCCAGTCAGGTTGCGCAACAACTGGCGTGACGACAGGTGCAACGACCGATAATTTTACGTCCTCAACCCCCATCACACTCGCTTCGCTGAGTTCAGCGGCGCAGGCCAATTGCTACTGGGATCTCTACGGCACGACATTTTCACAGACGATTCCGGCGAACCAAGCCGCTGGGTCGTATTTGTTTGATCTCACCGTGACATGGACAAGCCCATGATGCGACGATGGTATATATGGGTAATGCTTGGCCTGGTTCTTAGTATTACCGCGCCGGTTGCAGCCGTACAAACTCGTCTGTATCAGACCATCGATCCGATATACTGTACCTACACGAACGTTGCGACAGGCACCATCGATGGCATATCGACTACCTGTGATAACCAAAATGTGCCAACTGTGACCGCAGCGACCGCCACCGATGGGTGGGCGGTGCTATCGGGCACCTTTACCTCAGCCAACAGCATACAGCTCCGTGTATGGGTAAATGGTCAGTGGTATACGCTCGGCATAACACCAGCTCTTACGACGCACAATGACACATGGACGCTGGATCTGCGCCACGTCGGTGTACGACTTAGCGCGGGGACCTATGACGTTGTGGTCGAAGAACTGACGGCAAACAGTTTTCTGCTACGGAGCAACTATACTGCCGTACTGTCCGTGTCGTCCTATACAATTGTTACCACGACGACTGAGACTGGATCTTCGGCTCCAACGGTTGTGACGGCCTATGGTGGCGGGTCACCATACGGTGTTTTCCGCTATACGTTGGTTGATGGATCGCTCGATGTACTGCGCCCCGCATCGCTACTGACAGTACCGAGTCGTGGTGCTGGTATGTACGGCAAAGATTTTCGTGTAACTGGGTTTGATTGGTGGTGGCTCCTTATAATTTTTCTAGTAATTGTGATTATTGTGTGGGCTCGTCGTTATTTTGATAGTCGTAGGCGCGGATATTGAAATTTTACTGACAAGCGAGTATGCTTAAGCATAAGAACTAAGGGAGGGAATATTCTATGGCAAAGGCAGCTGGTTATGCAAATGCGTGGAAGGCGCTGGCGCTGACACGTATTGCGCTGGGTTTTGTGTTTTTGTGGGCGTTTTTAGACAAGACGTTTGGGTTGGGGTTTGCGACCGCTGCCAACAAAGCCTGGATAGCTGGCGGCTCACCAACGACCGGTTTTTTGAAATTTGGCGTCAATGCACATAGTCCACTCCATGATTTTTTTGTGAGCCTGGCTGGTAATGCCTGGGTAGACTGGCTGTTTATGTTGGGGCTACTCGGTATAGGGGTTGCGCTGGTGCTTGGTATCGGGGTGCGTATTGCAGCAGTCACTGGAACGATATTACTTTTCATGATGTGGGCCGCTACAGTGCCGCTTGAGAACAACCCGCTCATTGACGATCATATTGTGTATGCGCTGGTTCTCTGGGTCGTTGCGTTTGGTCGCCGTGACTGGAGCCTGATCGGCTGGTGGATGAAACAGGGGAGTGTGAAGAAACAGCCGTGGCTGTGGTGAGCGCTTCGGCCTTCGGCCTTGCGTAAAGAAGGGGGTACGCCCCCTTCTTTGATCCGCCAATAGGCGGATGATTATCCCCCGGATGCTGAATCTATTTTCCCGAAGTAAATTCGGAGAAAATAGATGATTTACTATGTAGGACATGAGCGCATTTTATTTTTGACAACAGATGAAGTATACTATAGGTAGAGCGTTTGAGTGGTTATCAGCCACAAGCTGCGGGAAGAAATCGTTTGAGACTAGACCCCGCCGGTATCGGCACGACAGACCGAACAAATAAGTGCTAAAAGAAACTACTTCTTTTGGAAGCGAGATGGTACCACCGGGTCGGACGACACGGCTCTCGCAGTCAAAAGTAGTAGTTTTAATTTTGGAGAACTATGGTTAGGGACTATCAAAAGTGGCATGAGTTGAAGCAACGGCTTGAACATACTGAGTTTCAAGGCAACTTCAGTGAACGTGAAGTATGGTGGTGCAGTCTTGGTGCGAATATCGGTTTTGAAGAAGACGGCAAGAATAACCTATTTGAGCGACCAGTCCTTGTGCTAAAAAAATACAACAAGCAGCTTTTCGTCGGCTTACCGTTGTCGACAGCGGTAAAAAGTAGCCGTTACTATCATCAAATTAGCGTTGGCGACAAAAACGGTGTCGTCATATTGTCTCAGGCGAGGGCGTTTTCGAGCAACCGTTTGCAGCGGCGTATTGGGCGAATTATGCCGTATGAGTATGAGTCAATATTTCGTCAATATAGCGATATACATGCAACAAAATCGGACTCCGCTCGAAAGCGGAGTCCTCAGGCGCCACATGGCGATTTGTATAATCATAATACCAACCATGAGCAAAAAAGTCAAGGGAGTGGGTCATGAAAACAATCCTCCTGTATTGCGATTCAAATACCTATGGTGAAAGTGCATTTAATGCACATCGTATAACGTACGAGAGGCGATGGACTAGCCTATTGCATGCAAATGCAAAAGTTAAAGGGGATAATCAAATGATGCAGCCTACTGCAAAAAAGGAACCGATGCTGCAATATTGCTATTCTAGAGACAAATCAATCAAGGAGGGGCTATGAAATATAAATCTGACACAAAATCCCTGGCGGGCGGAGGAGTATTAAACCAATCATACCCGGCAACTGTATTTTATCAAGGTAGATTGAAAGCTTTGGGGATATTTGCACTATGTCTTTTGTTCACGATCATCGGTACTACACTCCTTGAGGACGATCCGACTGTAGCGTGGTTGGCAATCGGATTTTTTGGCGTCCTAGTGCTTCCAATTACAATATATCAAGTTATAAAACCAGGTTATTTAAAGTTGGACGCCAGCGGGTTTGAGATTTCTACGTTTGCTAAAAAACTTGCTCATACAAAATGGACCGACGTAGATAACTTTGGCGTTATCAGAATTGCAGGTAACGCTATGGTGAGTCTTCAGTATTCTGACCATTATCAGAAATATATAGGCGGGAGGTTGCTGGCAAAGGGCATCGCTGGAGTCGAGGGTGCGCTTATGCTCTACGGAGGTATGAAGGCACAGCAACAAGCTGATTTACTTAATGATTATCGTAAGCATTACTCAGAACAAGGAGAGAAAAATGAAATTTAAATCAGGCACGCGTCGCCGGGCGCTGGAGTACGAAAAAGATTGGGTGCAGCGGTGGAAGGCCGACAAGACGTTTGAAAAATCGGTCGAAAACCGCAGCAAAGACAACGGCTATGTGTTTTATGACGGGCCACCGTTTATCTCTGGTAATCCGCATCACGGCACGCTGCTGAGCAGTATCGTCAAAGATGCCGTGCCACGCTACTGGACCATGAAAGGCAAGCGTATTGAACGCGTCTGGGGTTGGGACTGTCATGGGCTGCCAGCCGAGCGATTTACAGAGAAAAAACTCGGTATCAATAGCCGCGAAGAAGTGCTCGACTATGGTATCGAAAAATACATCGTGGCGTGTCGCAACAACATGGTGCAAACGAGTGGCGAGTGGGAAGACGTGGTTGACCGCATCGGCCGCTGGGTTGATTTCAAAGGCGCGTACAAAACCATGGACAGAGATTACATGGAGTCGGTCTGGTGGGCGTTCAAAGAACTCTACGACAAAGGCAAAATCTACGAAGGCGAAAAAGTACTCATGTACTGTACGCTCGACGCCACGCCGCTGAGCAAAGCCGAAGTGACCATGGACGCAGGGGCATATCAGGATGTGACCGACCCGAGTGTGTATGTGAAGTTTAAATTGAAAAATGACATGACGCTGCTGGCGTGGACGACAACGCCGTGGACATTGCCGGCCAATACAGCACTCGCGGTCAATGAAGATCTGACGTATGTCGAAGTTAAAGTTGGTAATGAGCGGTTGGTGATAGCTAAAGAATTGCTTGGCAAAGTCTTGCAAGATGATAAACATCAGCCGATTGAGTATGAAGTTCTGAGGGAATTTAAAGGTAAAGAACTGGTTGGTCTCGAGTACGAACCGTTGTTTATTGATCGCGGCGAGGGAGCGCACAAAGTCTGGGCAGCGCCGTATGTCAGTCACGAAGATGGTACCGGGATCGTTCACTTGGCGCCTGCGTACGGTGAGGAAGACTTTGAACTGGCCAAGGAAAAGGGTATACCGGTCATCCATACCATCGACGAAAACGGTATATTTACCGAAGGCCCCTGGCAAGGCGAAAACGTTTGGCAGATCAACAAAACCATCGCCAAAAAAATGCACGAATCCCCAGAGGTAAATACCGGGTATTTAGGGAACTGGCAGGGGAGTGTTTGGAAGATTGAGTATATTCGTCACTCGTATCCGCATTGTCACCGCTGCGGAACGAAGCTGATGTACCGCGCGCATCCGAGTTGGTTTATGGACATTGCTGGTCAGCGCGAGCAGATGCTTGAAGAAAACGGCCCGATCAACTGGTTTCCGCCGCATGTCAAAAATGGTCGTTTTGCCAAGACGATTGAATCAGCACCAGATTGGAACTTGTCTCGAGACCGATTCTGGGCAACGGCGATGCCGGTCTGGAAAAGCGAGTCGGGCAAGATCAGAGTCGTCGGCAGTTACGCTGAGCTCAAAGAACTGAGTGGAGTCGAACTTGAGGATTACCACCGGCCGTGGGTCGACGATGTCACATTTGCCATCGACGGCGAAACGTATACGCGCATCGACAAAGTCATCGACTGCTGGTTTGAGAGCGGCTCTATGCCGTTTGCGCAATTTCACTATCCGTTTGAAAACAAAGCCAAATTTGAGGCGAATTTCCCGGGTGATTTCATCGTCGAGTACGTTGGGCAGGTGCGCGCGTGGTTCTACTATGTACATGCTGTCAATGTGGCGCTGTTTGGCACGCATGCGTTTAAAAACGTCATCGTGACTGGCAACGTCGCCGGCAATGATGGCCGCAAAATGAGCAAAAGTTATGGTAACTACACCGACCCCAATGAGCTGATGGACAAATTTAGTGCCGATAGTTTGCGCTACTTGCTGCTCTCGAGCCCACTGCTGAGCGGTGAAGATTTCGCACTGCAAGACAAAGAAGTTGGTGATGTAGCGCGCAAACTTAGCATGATCTGGAATATGTACGATTTCTTCACGATGTATGCGGAAGTTGATGGCTGGGAATACGATGGGCAACTTGCTGACCCTTTGGCAGATTGCAGCAACCCGCTCGATATCTGGATCATTTCTCGCTTGCACCAACTCGTCGCAGAAGTTGAAAGGCACATGGACGGCTACAATCTACCCGACGCCATGAGCCCGATCTTGCCGTTCCTCGACGATGCCAGCAACTGGTACGTGCGGCGCTCACGCCGACGGTTTTGGAGATCATCAAAAGGCGCTGAAGGCTCCGAAGACGACGGCGACAAAAACGATGCCTATCGCACGCTCCACTACGTGCTGGTGCGGCTGGCCTATGTGCTCGCGCCGTTTACGCCGTTTTTGGCCGAGGAGCTGTATCACAATTTGACGGGCGATAATGAGTCGATCCACTTGAAGGACTGGCTGCCAGCGGGGAGTATCAATGAACTTGTTATGAGTGAAATGGACGAGCTACGCATTCTTGTCAATCAAGGACTTGCGCAGAGAGCGAAGCGAGGCGTGAAGGTGAGGCAGCCACTTAGTTCAGCGATACTTACTCCTATCCATGAATTTTCTAGTATTTATATTCAGCAATTTACAGAAATTGTGAAAGAAGAACTTAATGTCAAAAATGTGATGTTTGGACGTAGTATAAATCTTGATGATCCCAACTTAAGAATTCGTTTAAATTTTGATATCACCCCCGAGCTCAAACGTGAAGGTCTCATGCGCGAGGTGGTGCGTGTCGTGCAGGCAGCGCGTAAAGACGCTGGTCTCAATGTCGATGATCGGATCGAACTGCAGTTGGCAACCGACGACAAAGACCTACAAACTGCGATCGACGAGCACGCCGAAACTATCAAGACAGAGACACTTGCGGTGGAACTCACCTCTGTTAATGATGGTTACGAGACGAAAGTAAACATAGAGGGCCAGGAGCTTCGCATATGCCTCACAAAAGCCTAATCATCGACACGCGCGAACCAGCCGAGTATGCGCAGAGTCACGTACCGGGTGCGATCAATATATCGACCATGCAGTTTATGAGCGGCACGGTACCGGCGGCGCTAAAAGACACGCCGAAAGATCAGCCGATCATACTGTATTGTCGCAGCGGTCAGCGCAGCAATACCTGCATACAAATGTTACGCATGCATGGGTTTACTAGCCTGACGAACGGTATCAACGAACACCATGTTGCCAAACTAGTTCGTGACGACGTATAATACTAAGCAGTACTTTACATAACCAATATCATGAAGCGGGGAGAGACTGACTCTATGAACCGCTAGCAACCGGCTGGTGCGGCAAGGTGCTAATTTCAGCCCATTTCGGGGAAGATATGACATTTATCACGCTATAAATCGTCTGCTTGCCAGGCGATTTTATATGTAAACCATAAGGAGGATAACAACTAACATGAGCCGATTTCGAACAGCCGAATCAGTGTCGCCAAAGCACCCGGACAAACTATGCGATCAGATATCTGATGCTATACTCGACGCCTATCTCACGAACGACCCCGATGCGCGTGTCGCCGTAGAGACGGTCGGCGGGCACGGCAAAGTGTTTATAACGGGTGAAGTAACGAGCACGCAGCACCCTGATGTGGCGCCTATCGTACAGCGACTCGCGGGTGATGTCGAACTGATCGTACACTTGGTCAAGCAAAGCCCCGAGATTGCGCGTGGCGTCGATACTGGCGGTGCGGGCGACCAGGGTATCATGGTGGGCTATGCCTGCAATGAAACGCCAGAATTGCTACCGCTCGAAGTAGTGCTCAGCCGTAAGCTCAACCAATACTTGTATGAAATCTGGCCATTTGACGGCAAGACACAGGTGACACTCAAAGACGGCGTGATCGTGGCACTTGTGGCAAGTTTTCAAAATGCACCACAAGCGGAGCTTCGTGCCAAAGTGGTTGCATGGACGCAGTCGATCGATACGCCAACAGCTGAAGATGTGGCCATACATGCCAACCCAGCAGGCGACTGGCAGCAGGGTGGCTTTGAAGCCGATGCTGGTCTAACTGGACGCAAACTAGTGGTCGACAACTACGGCCCGAGCATACCAATCGGCGGTGGATGCTTTAGCGGCAAAGACCCAAGCAAAGTCGACCGCAGCGCGGCGTATATGGCACGCAAAGTTGCAAGGGATTACTTACAAAAACGCGGTGCAAAAGAAGTATTTTGTCACCTCGCATATGCCATCGGCTACGACCAGCCGCTTGAAGCAACCGTGACGATTGACGGCGTACAAGAAGCGGTTGAAGGCTACGACCTCAGCCCTCGTGGTATCATTGTGGCGCTTGATCTCAAGCGACCCATCTACGAGCCAACCGCTCGCTATGGTCACTTTGGTCACGCCGACTTTTCGTGGGAGCAATAAACTTACATCGCGATACTCATGGGTGCTTTGCTATACTGTATATGATATGAAAATTGCAGTTATTGGTGCGAGCGGCAAGACAGGCAGGGTGTTTGTGAACGCCGCTCTTGGTGCTGGTCACGACATACGTGCTGGTGTGTATCGAAGTGAAGTGTTTCATACCAGCGATCATTTGGAGGTTGTGAAAATCGATGCCTTAAAACCTGCCGATGTCGAAAAACTTGTTGTCGGGTGCGACGCGGTCGTGAGTGTGCTCGGGCATGTCCATGACAGCCCAGCATACGTACAGACGACCGCTATTGGCAATGTGCTGAGCGCTATGAAAAAGCACCGTATACGGAGAATTGTTAGTTTGACGGGCACGGGCGTACGCACCAAAGGCGACCGGCCGTCATGGACTGATCGCATACTTAACCTCGCCGTTCGCGTCGCTGACCCAGCGCGTGTTCATGATGGAAAAGCACATGCCGATGTGCTTAAAGACAGCGATACCGAATGGACGGTCGTCAGAGTACTAAAATTAACAGATGGTCTTGAGCAGCTCTATAGTTTGACGGCGCACGGTCCAGGCAAAGCGTTTGTGACGCGCCGTACAGCCGCCGATGCAATACTACGTGTGTTGCATGACCATAGTTTTGTTCGTGAGCTACCAGTACTGTCACGTGCGCAACGGGTCTTGTGACAAAACCAGCACAACATGCGGCGGAAGACTGATTGTCGCCATACCGGTAGGATCGGTCGTAACGGCTTCGACGACGTAGTCACCGAACTGCTCGCTGTAGCCTGACCAGGCACTATTGAACCGGATATACCACGTTCCAGACAGGGGCAGGTGCACAATGTATTCGCTAAAATTGCCACCGGCGAAGTTGACGAGCACGAGCGTGTCGTCGCCAGCACCACCGTGCTGCCAGCGATGGTAGCCAAGCACTTTGTCGTGGTCATTGTGGTGAAAGATTGCGCAGTTTTGACCAAGTAAACCGGCTGTGTTGCCATACTCGTTGAGGCGGAGGCTGATCAGGTGTTTGTGTGCCGAGACAATGCCAGCGTGTTTTTCAACTTTGTCCCATTCAAGTGCTTGCCAGTCATTAAATTCGCCTTCTTGTAAAAATTCCTGACCCTGCAAGAGCATCGGCACACCGGGTGCAGTCAGGGTAACGGCCGAGGCTGTGAGTAATCGTTGCTGTGCCGACAAGTTATCACCACCATTGGGATCGGCCGCTTCGTTGAGCCTAACGGAACCATTGGCCGCTGTGTCATGAGAGTCAGCGAAGATGATTTTTTGAAATGCATCGTCGTTGTAACGATGCAACAATTCGTCGATCAGTGTCGTCAGTTGAGCTGGTACGCCATAGGTGAGCCCAAGCGTGTCACGAAGTGCGTGTGGGAATCCCAGACCCCATTGAGCGTCAAAGCCGCACCCGCTGTGGTCTGTGGGTTTGGTAATAAAATCAGTCGCAGCGCAGTCTTCGGCAATCATCATAGCGCCAGGCCGAATGCGATGGCTGAGTTCGGTAATGCTACTAAGGAGTGACCAGGCATCGGCAATATCATGAGCTGGGTCGCTGTCGCGGCCTTCGGTATTGCGCATGTAAATCGTCGAATCGACACGCAGGCCGTCGACACGAAATTCGTGAAACCACATAGCTACATTGTCGAGTATAAACTGCCGGACTTCTGGCCGTCCGTAGTCGGGCCGTGCTCCAAACGGCGTGTCTGACCGCCAGTCATTGTAAAAATATATACCACCTTTGGCGGGGTCACTGGTCCAGCCGTCAAATTGCCAGAGTGTTTCGCTAAATAGGTGGTTGTATACGACGTCTATAATCACGCCGATACTGCGGTCGTGACAGGCGCGCACAAATGTCATGAGGCCGTGGCGGCCACCCAGGGCGTTTTCAATTGAAAACAAATCGCGCGGATTGTAGCCCCAGCCCTGGGAGTAGCCCATGCTAGTAACGGGCATTAGTTCGATCATGTTGATGCCGAGGTCTTGCAAGTAATCGAGTCGCTCAATCGCCGTATCAAATGTGCCGGCTGTCGAGGCGTCGGGTCGGGCGAAAGTGCCGATGTGCATTTCATAGATGACTTGTTGCTCGCGGGGGATGGGCACAAATATGTCGTCACCCCAGTCGAAGTCGTTGGCGACTATGACTGATTGACCATTTTCAGTCGCGGTTAGCTGCCGAGCGCGTGGGTCGTTGCGGTATAGTTCATGGCCGTCAGCGGTCGTGATTTTGTATTGGTAGATATGCCCAGGTTCAGCGTGTGCAACGGCCGTAGACCAGTAGCCACCATCTTCTCTGTCCATTGCAATTGGGTCATGGGTAAATGTGCCGACTACGTCGACACGCGTAGCAAAGGGCGCCCAGACGCGAAATGTCACGCCGCCACGCCGAACAGTTGCCCCCAATTGTTTTTTTATTCTACGCATACGTCTATTATCGAGCCATAAGCACAATAAGGCAAGGAGTTGCAGGCAATATATCAAGGATGTGGCCGTTCTCGGCCAGCGAGATCAATTATTTTGTTCAGCTTGTTCTCATAAAAAGTCGTAGTATAGAAGGTATGAACAACTCACAAAAAATCTTTACTATGATAGGTGCCGTAGCGGTGATTGGCGTGTCGGGCTGGGTCGGATATGCACTGTTTGCCACGCCACAATCCGCGGTAAACTCTGTCACCAAGTCATCGTCTTCATCGTCGCAATCAGCAAGCGTAACAAACTCATCGACAGCAACGTCAAATACGACAAATTCGTCGACGGCGAATAGTGCATACAAAGACGGCACATTTACGGCGAATACTAGCTATAGAGTGCCGCACGGTGGACAAAATTCTATCTCGGCCACGGTCACGGTGAGCGGCGGTAAGATAGCCGATGTGTCGGTGAGCGATGACTATGGCGATGGCGAGTCAGGTATGTATGTCAGCGGGTTTGAGTCCGAAGTTAAATCTGCCGTTGTGGGCCAGTCGCTTGGTGACGTGTCGGTGTCACGAATTGGTGGAGCGAGTCTGACGAGCGAGGCGTTTGGTGCGGTGCTTGATATAATTAAAACAAATGCACGCGGGTAAATATTATTTCAGATACTTTGGGGGTTCATCGAACAGGCGGCATGATTTTTTCTCCTGGGCTTCGCGCCGGGTTTTCCTTGCGCTCGCAGCAGGGAAAACTCGGGCTGCAGATAGTCGAAAAAAACATACCGCCCATTCGATCTCGCCGACGTGTCGACTAGTGGGTACCCTGGGCTGGCGTGAATATTATACTTTCGTGCCAGGCATAGCCTTGTCGTCAGGAATTTAACGATAATGGAATCGATATACTCACGTGACGGTATTGGGACCAAGTGGTGGTTTGAATTGCTCGGCGGCACGACATTTCCGGTCGCCACAAAGCGGGCGATCAATGAGGCTATGGATATGTTTAACCGTGATTATACGCGATTTACTGACACATCGTTTGTCGGCCAACTGAACCTGAACAAAATTATTACAAACTTTCCACCCGAGCTGTATGACATGCTGGTGTTCGCCCAGGATATGTACCGTGCGTCAGATGGTATCTTCGATATTTCAGTGGGTGGTGCGCTACACGCCAAAGGCTATGGTGATCGCAAACACGCTGGTCGAGTACACCAAAAATTTTGGGATGAGACGAAAATCACCAGAGAAAAAATCACCATCCCGCGTGAAAGTGTCATTGATCTCGGGGGACTTGGCAAGGGCTGGCTTATCGACAGGTTAGTCGAAGTTATGCGCGCGTGCGGTCATGAGCAATTCATCGTCAATGGCGGCGGCGATATGTATGTGCATAGTGACGCGCCGATCGAGATTGCGTTGCAACACCCGACCAAACATGACCAAAAGATCGGTCAAACGCTGATCACGCATGGTGCGTTGGCGGTGAGTTCGACCGTCATGCGTCGGTGGCAGCACGAGGGCAGGGAGCATCACCATATCATTGACCCGCGCACAAGTGAGTCGAGCCAGTCGGACGTAATCAGCACCTATGTACGAGCCGACACCGCCCTCATCGCCGACGTCATGGCAACCATACTTATCGTCAACCCAACGCTCGACGCAAGGCTGAGCAAAAAGTTTGATTTGCAGACGATTCTAGTGCGAGCTAATCAATTAGCTGATTAAAATTCGCTTTTACTCAGATAGCTCTAAGGGGTGATTTTCACTACATGTATTCACGGCAAACCGAGAGCTTGCCAGTGTCGAAGCCTTTGCGAAATGCCTCAACGCGCTCTTTACTACTGCCGTGCGTCCAGGTTTCGGGGTTGATGGAACCCTGGGTACTGGCTTGTATGCGATCGTCGCCGACAGCTTCAGCAGCGCTGATTGCTTGCTCTATATCACCCGGCTGAAAGACGTTGCGGTCGCGAAGTGAATTGGCCCACAGACCGGCAAAGCAGTCAGCCTGTAGCTCTAGTCGGACGCTGACGCTATTGTCGCCAGAACGCGCATACGCGGGGTCATTTTGCGCTTTGTCCATAATGCCGAGCACATTTTGTGCATGGTGACCGGCTTCGTGAGCTATCACGTAGGCTTGTGCAACGTCGCCGTTACTACCACCGAGCTGTTGCAATACGGCAAAAAATGTCTCATCCAGATAAATCGTAGTATCGAGCGGGCAATAATGCGGCCCGACCTGTGTCGTCGCTATGCCGCAGCCCGAGCGAGTACCGTCGCGAAACAGCACAAGCGTCGGGTCAGGGTAGGTTTTGCCCTCGGCTTTGAGGGTTTTGCGCCAGTAATCGTTGTTTGAGCCAAGCACCGTGCTGACAAATGTCTCGTAATTGTCTTTGCCTTGAAACTCAGCCGGCTGTTCGGTTGACTGTGAGCTACCGCCGAGATTGCCAGCGACTTGTTCGAGTAGTGCGGGGTCAACCTGTACGCCCATATAGCTGAGTGCCAAAAACATGACGATACCGACCAAGCCGCCACCAAGCCCGAGCCCGATGCCGCCCATGCCGCGTCGATCGTCGACGTTGCCACTTGTACCGAGTTGATCCCATAATGCCATACATTGATGGTAGATGGTAAATGGTAATTAGTAAATGGTGATAGGCATAAAATGTGAAGTAGATCACATAGTGCATTGATCGTTAATCAATGAACGTTGAACGCTACGCATGCATCACAATATGAACTGCCCGCGCCAGTTTCAGCGCGGGACTTATGTTTCATCAGGGTAGTAGGTGCTTGGGACCCTGCGAGGGCACTCTGGGCTGCGGGCCCGGAATCAGCGACCAACCGCCGAGGCCGTACTCGTACTTATACATCCTCCCTTCCTCGGTCAGTACGTAGATGATGTCGTAGTAACCATCTGGGTGGGGCATGACCTGGAACTGGACGATCTTATCCATGTAAAGCTCCTTCACGAGAACTCCGGTATGAAACAATATAATCATAGCATAAAGTAGCGTATAAAGCAAACAATACGTAATTTTTATAGACTTATTCGTACATATGTGATATAAAATAACAAATAATGTCTATATTTTCACCTGTCCGTCGGTATGTTCATGGCGAGCTCGCAACACTGGGTTCTGAAAAGGGTATCAATACGCAATCAGAACGACTAAGAGAACGTTTCCGAGATACGCCAAGTCTTAAGCTGTTAGCTATGTGGGCGATCCATGAAGCGCTCGGGCTCGTTCCTGCGTTAGCCGATGAGACATTGCGACAGATGTATGCCGCTCGCGGTATCGATGTGGTGGGCTATGGTGCATCGTCGGTTGCTATGCGGGTTGAAGATCAGGTGTTTCGTGTCTATCATGATAGCTTTGACAAGTCGCCAGAGGAGCACGAAACTATGCTGGCTGAGCTGCGGTCTCGTCAAGAAAAGCTGCAGAAGTATTTGCCAGATGTGGTATGCGGACAAGAATTTACGTTGGCTACCAACCCGCTGCCAGGCCGTCAGGAAACGACGATTATCGCAAGTCACCAACCATATATAAAAGACTACATACCATATGATCCCGCGGGTGACTATAACGATACACAGAGACAGCAGCTCGTCAATATGATAGCTGCAGCTGAAACCATGCGAGAAAACGAGGGATTACTTGTCGATATAATGGGGCAGGGCAACGTAGGGTTCTCTAAGGGAAATCTCATAATTATAGATACATTACCGATTAAGCTAGCCAGCTTAAAACCGGACGCTCGGCACATAATGTTGCAGCTGTACAATGACGCTCTAGCTACGATGCGTACGCAGACAGCATGTGTGGATGTAGCGTAGAGTAGATTTTTAAGAAAAGTCAGGGAAGGGTGACGACCGATTTGTCCTTCATGCGGCCGTCGAAATCGACTTCATACACCAGGGCGGCATCTTGGAGCATTTCCATAGCGCCAATTTTTTCGTCTGAGATGTTTTCGATGTATTTTATGAGCGAGCGTATGGAATTGCCGTGGGCGACCAGTAAAACATTTTGGCCATGGCGCACGCGCGGCAAAATGATACGCAGATAAAACGGTATAGTGCGTTGGTAGACGTCGCGCAAACTTTCACCGCCTTCCACTGGGCTATCCCAACTGCGGCGCAGTTCGTCGAAGGCTTTGTCGCCGACTGCTTCGCGCACTTTGTCTTTTTGCATGCCAGTATAGACGCCGTAGTCGCGTTCGTTGAGAGCAGTTGAGGCTTCGGAGTGCAAGTCGACTTTACCAGAAGAGTTTATGATGTTTTCGAGTGTCTCCCGGCTGCGGATCTGCTGGGAAGTGTAGGCGTAGTCAAATTTGATATCGGCGAGCTTTTTGCCCATGGCAACAGAGTCAGCGATACCTTTTTGGCTTAGGTGTACGTCAGTACTACCGGTCCAGCGGCCCTCGGCGTTCCAGTCTGATTCACCGTGACGGACAATGACGAGTTTGCCGGTGGTCGCATGCGATTCAACTTTGTTTGGAGTCTCGCCGTACCAGAAACGGATGATATTTTGCACGGTAGTGTCGTTGATACGAGAAATTGCCTCGATGGTATTGAAAGCGGCGTGCTGGGTAGCGATGACATTGGGGAGTTGCAAGAGGGCATGTATCTCAGCAGCATGCTCAAAGGTGCTAGGACTGGTGGCATTGCTGCTAAGCGCGTCGAGCAAGCCGCTGCTGAGCATGAGTTTTTCGCCTTCGATTGTATCGAGGCCGGCGCCGGCAATATGGCCAGACTTGAGAGCATGGATAAGCGCGCGATTTTCAACCAGCTCGCCACGGGCAGTATTTATGAGGATAGCGCCTTTTTTCATCTTGGCCAGCGTCGATTCGTTGATGAGATGGTAGTTGTCGGCAAGGAGTGGCGTATGCAGCGTAACGATATCGCTACGATCAAGCAACGTGTTGAGGTCGACATACTCAAACCCAATCTGTTTGGCAAGCTGTTCGTTGTGGCGCACATCGTAGGCGACGACGTTCATCTCGAAACCTTTGGCTATACGCGCACTATGGCTACCGATATGGCCCATGCCGATGATACCAAGTGTTTTACCCTTGAGGTCGATCCCGGTCAGCTCCGACGCCTTAAATGAACCTTCTTCGGTAGCAAGTGCAGTTGGGATAAGTTTGCGCGTGAGAGCTAGCATGAGGGCGAAGGCGGCTTCGGCCACAGTGTTTTCACCATAGGTTGGCACGTTGACGACGGTCACGCCACGGGCGGCGGCAGCTTCAAGGTCAATATGATCAAACCCCGTGCTGCGTGCGGCGATCAGTTTGAGGCGCGGCATTTTCTCGATCATCTGGCGGGTGACATGACTAGTGACAAAGACAGATATAACCTCGGCTTCCGGGTTGAGGTTGCGGAGTGAGATAGTGTCACGCACAAATTCCCATGCGTGATCGGTCTCGCGTAACCCTTCACTTAGTTGCGCCTGATCGATCTTTGTCGCTTCATAAAAAACGATAACTGCCATGTACCCACCCTTAATTATTATGCTTATCTGGGTATCATTGTAATTAGTATTTGGTAAATAGTAAATGGTAGGTGACAAAATACATCACATACCTGCTAAGAGGAGGCACCTCTTAGCAATGGTATACTAGCTATCGATGAATGACGAAGAATTTAGCAATTATATTTCGCGGGCGATTGACGAGATGCCGGAGCGCTATATAAAAGGCCTCGACAATGTCGTGATCACCTATGCCGACGAGCCGACGCCCGACCAGGCGAGGAAGTTACGCCTGCGCGGAGATCAGCTGCTCCTCGGGCTGTATGAAGGCATACCGTTACCGCAGCGCGGAGCAGGGTATAACCTCGTATTGCCCGACAAAATAACGCTTTTTAAGCGACCTATCCAGGCAGTAACGCACGACGCAACTAGCTTTTATCGCCAAGTGAAACACACACTCTGGCACGAGATAGCGCACTTTTACGGGCTCGACCATGATCAGATACACGCCATCGAATCGCGCTGGCATTGACATATAACCACGCTTATGCTAATATAGAGTATAGCCACCATGTTAAAAATCAAACAATCCTTTCATCTCTCGCTTCCGACACTCAGCCTTAACTCGGCCAAACCGCTTGAGTTGAGCCCAGTGCTTGACGACGTCGATGAGCTGACGCAGTCGGTTCAAGCCGACATGATTGATCATGACGACAATTGGTCTCTCGACGAGCGCCCAGACGAATCGGAACTTGATGCATTTTGGAGTAGTGTCGAAAAAGACATTCAAAACGATCCGACCTGGATTAGTTTTGACGACTAAAACGGTACGCCATAGGCACTACCCCCTCTTAAGAGCAACCGCCCCTCGCCGCCAACTCAATTGGACTACGCCTTCGCAAATCCAGCTTGAAAATATTTTTCACATCTGTTAAAATAGCTCATTAGTATAAAGTCATAATCATAAGGAATGCTATGAAAGCAGTTGTTCGAATCGGCGGCAAACAATACATTGTCGGCGAAAAAGAGACCCTCCTGGTGGACCGCCTCCCGGAAGGAACTAAAGAGCTCACGCTCGAACCGCTGATGGTGTTTGACGGCAAAGATATCTCTGTCGGCGCACCGGTGGTCGCTGGTATGAAAATCAAAGCGAAGGTCATCGACGACGAAGTCAAAGGCGACAAGATTCGCGTGATTCGCTACAAAGCGAAAAAACGCGTCCACAAAGTGACGGGTCACCGCCAGCAATACAGTCGCATAGAAGTCGGCGCGATTAAAGCGTAGTCCGTATGTCGTAGTCCGTATATCGTATAACTCGAGCCTAATGGCTCGAGTTATGATGTTACGGCCTACGATCTTTGTTTCACGCATGGTATAATCATGAGAGTAATGAGGGGTAGATAAGCCATGAGTTCTCCAGTGATTATTGCGGTGACCAACCAAAAAGGCGGCGTCGGTAAAACGACGACGAGTATCAATGTGGCGTATTGTCTTCATAAACTCGGTAAACGAGTACTCTTAGTTGACTTTGATCCGCAAGGTAATGCTTCGAGTGGGCTGGGTATCGACAAACATGCCGTTGAGTTGACCAGCCTCAACATTATACAGCTCGACACTGCAGCTTCGGAGGCGATTGTACCGACGCGGTATAAAAATATCGACATCATACCAGCCGTGCCAGAACTTGCGAACGCTGAAGTTGAGTTAGCCAAAGCCGAGCGGCGATTTGTTCGGCTGAGGCAGGCGCTACAACCACTCGATGCGTACGATGTGATCGTCATCGATAGTCCACCGAGCTTGAGTCTACTAACGGTCAATGCTCTTATAGCGTCACACTATGTTTTACTGCCAGTGCAAGCTGAGTTTTACGCGCTTGAAGGCTTGGGGCAGCTGCTTGAGACGATTAAACTAATTCGTAAAGGCATGAACCCCACGCTTGAGCTGATTGGGGTGCTTGTAACTATGATGGATTCACGTACCACACTCAGTCGGCAGGTTCACGACGAGATTAAGAAACATTTTCCAGGTAAGGTATTTGAGACAACCATACCGCGCAATGTCCGTATTGCTGAGGCGCCGAGTCACGGTGTGCCGGTCGGTGACTATGACCGTTGGAGCAAAGGTGCCCGGGCTTACAAAACTATGACGAAGGAATTAGTAGAGCGATTGGCATCGAAAGGAGTGATGTAGTATGGCAGCACGAGGACTAGGTAGGGGCTTTGATTCGTTGATACCGACGGACGTTCTCGACGAGACATTTGACCCGACAGCAGGGAGCGACGAAAAAGTTTCAGAACTCCGCTTTGTGGCAGTGGAAGCAATTGTGCCGAACCCTGACCAGCCACGCCGTGATTTTGACCGCGCCGCACTGGAGGAATTAGCCGAGTCACTCAAGCACCACGGTGTCATACAGCCGATTATTGTTGCAGCCAAAGGAGACAAGTACCAGATAGTAGCGGGTGAACGTCGGTGGCGTGCAGCGCAGATTGCTGGTCTCGACAAAGTGCCAGCACTGGTGCGAACGCTGAGTAATCAGCATAAATTAGAAGTGGCCTTGATCGAAAACCTGCAACGCGAAAACCTCAACGCGCTCGAAACGGCAACTGCGTATCTGAAATTGAACACGCAATTTAATATGACGCACGAAGAGATTGCCAAACGAGCCGGCGGCAAAGCAGTGAGTACCATCACAAATACTATACGGTTACTGCGGTTGCCAGACGACGCCAAAAAAGCCATTGTCGCAGGTGCTATCAGTGAAGGCCACGCTCGACAAATTCTGGCGCTTGACGACCCTGCCATGCAAGCAGAGCTGCTCCGGCGAATCATTGCCGAGGGCTGGAGTGTACGCAAGGCTGAGCAATTTGTCGTCGGTTACAAACGCGGTGAATTGGGCCAAAAAGTTTCGAGTGCTGTTAAACACACCCGAAGTGAAACGGACTTTACTCGATCGTTTGCGCGTCGTATTGGGCTCGATGTCAAGCACAAGACAACGGCACACGGCGGGCAGATAATCATTAGCTACCGCACCGAAAAAGAACTAAGCAAGTTAGAAGACTTACTTCGTTAGTATCAGAAATTTGTGCTTATTTTCGTAAACGGATAGATGCGCATAACAACCGGACCGACAATGTTGTTGAGTGGTATAAGACCGAGCCCATTGCGTGAGTCGAGTGATTCGTTGCCGCCGCGGTTGTCGCCTATGACAAAGATTTGGCCGTCGGGTACTACTGTCTTATCAACCTGGCCGGTTACGAGCGACGGGTAGACGCTGACGCCATCGTACGGGTTGAAGCCGCTCGGGTGTTCGCTATTGTATACGGTGACTTTGCCGCCGCTTACCTCAACTTGTTCGCCGGGTAATCCAATGACGCGTTTGACGACGTATTCGTCGGCTCGCATTTCTTCAAACTTGGGGTTTTTAAAGACAATTACATGGCCGCGAGTAGGCATGTATGGTGCACCGCGCAGCGCAGACCAGGTCATAGGCAAGCGGTTGACGATCAGGCGATCACCGGTGAACATGGTTGATTCCATACTTGGACCAGTCACACTAAAACTACGAAACACGAGAGCATTGATCAGCCATGCGCCCACGACGACAGCAATCACAAACCAAACGATACCCAGAGTGTCGCGCATACGTTGGCGGTGTTCAATGGTCAGCATATCAGTATCTAGGATACACGGTTATGCTGATTTATCCTAGACAGTTTTGACGCACGGTTCACGAGCGCAAACGCTATGCCGACGACGTACCATATATGGATGACATTGGGGTACCCAGAGAAGAAATTCCACTGCAGAGTGAGCCCCATGATGAGTGCTATACCGAGCCAGGCACGCCGTTTATACAGCGCTATGATTGGTACAACGAGACATGCTAGCAATAATCCAAACCCTACGACACCAAGTTCGGCCAGCGTTTCGAGATAGTGATTGTTCACAACACTGTTTGTGCCGAGGGTGTTGGTGTGCGCGTGCGCTGCATTCCCAAAACCGCCCAGGCCGACACCGAATAACATTGTGCGGCCGTCGTGAAGCCAGACGTCTCGGGCAACCTGCGCCATGGTCTGGCGGTCGGTTGTCGAGGATTGCACAAAGGTATTGTCCGCCGCTGACGGTGTTGGTGTTGGTATCGGTATGGTGGGCATGGTCGGTTGTACTGTTGGTAAACTAACTGTCCCTAAACTAATCTGTTGGATGGTTTTTTGTAACGAGTCATAGCCGTTGAGAGAATCGCGCTGATTGTAGTGAGCAAGCAAACCAAGTCCTCCAAACGTCACCACAGCCGTGATGATTACCGATGTCGCTATGATAACGACACGGTGCCGCAATGGCCGATAGGCAATAACAAGTATGACACTAGCGACAAACAGGCCGATATAACCGCCGCGTGATAGAGTGGCTAAAAAAGTAACCCAGGTGAAACCGAGCAGTAGGTAATGTACGCGCGTGAGAGTACCGTGCGCTAGCCAGCGCCAGAGTAAGTAGGTAAGTGGGATAATCAGAAAATTAGCGAGGAATTGCGGCTCGGCAAACCACGCTGTCGGCCGGGCAAAACCAAATACCTCAGCGCTATACATCGCAGGAAGTAGCGTATAGCGGTCCGATAGGCCGACGGCGCTACCAATAATCTGAAACCATGCCGCGAGACAGCTAAACACGACGCCGACTGTCGTTGACCAAAGCAGAAGCATACGATAGCGATAGATTACTGCCCGCCAGACATACAGCGACAGCGCGACACCGAGCAGCATAACGACCAGTGCCCACAGTGCTAGGCCTCTGCCTGGGTCGAGGGAGTAAGTGAGGCTTGCACCGGCATACAGCACATACATAGTAAGCGCGATGAGCCAGGGTAGTCGATAGAGGGTAGTTCTCATCATGACAATGCGCGATACCGATAGAACAATAAACAAAACGCTTGCGATCATGGTGAAACTCAGTTCGAGATGTGCGGTCGAGCTCATACCTAGGTTTATAAGCGGCTGGTAGCTCCAAGCGAGCAAGGTACACCCAAGTGAAAGTGCCCGCAATGCGGGCGGCGCTGCGAGCCAGGCTTTCAGGTATTTTTCATAGAGTATTTGCATACTGGTTTAACTGTAGACTAGGCGCTCCTATGTCGCAAGGTAAACAGCTATCGATACCCTTAAGAGGTTTTCAACTCTCGATAAATTGATTATAGTTATGAGAGCATTTATGAAACGACGACGAATATACGGAACCGTTGACGGTGTCATCTCGCGTGACCCTAAAGGCAGTGCAAACCGCCGAATTGGTGTCGTTGCCCCTGAAACGGTAAGCGATCGTCTGCCACGCGTTGTTGCTCTGTCGGCAGAACTTTCTTCGCGGCAAACAGCTCGGCACCCTGCATCTGGCAGTCTACTGCGTGCCGAAATCGAAGAGTCATTGGCCGAGATCGACCAGTCAGAACAGGCGGTAGTACGCCGACCGCGTCGCTCATGGAAGCGGACGCTGAAGTACATCATGATCACAGTTGTCATTGTGTTGATCGGCGTCGGTGGCTTTGTTGGCTACAAGGCTTTAGTAGCAAGTGGCAGTATATTTAAGGGTGGCATCTTTGATATTTTTCACGACCAGGCGCTCAAACAAGACGCCAATGGCCGATCGAACATAATTATATTTGGCACTTCCGGCTATAGCGACGAGTCTGACCATCCGGGAGCAAACCTAACTGATTCACTCATTCTCCTCAGTATTAGCCAGGAGAAAAAAGATGCGTTTATGCTGAGTTTGCCGCGTGACCTCTATGTGAAACATCCGGACTGTCCGCCA
The DNA here is from genome assembly GCA_049289035.1 of Saccharimonadales bacterium (SeqCode). Lineage (GTDB taxonomy): Bacteria > Patescibacteriota > Saccharimonadia > Saccharimonadales > Saccharimonadaceae > JAPUDQ01. The sequence continues at coordinate 32,944 of JBAQIV010000022.1, forward strand.
CTTAACACGAGTGCTGGTAAACTCAACGAAGTGTATTACTGTGCATCGAACGATGCCAAAGACGACGAAAAAGGCGCCGAAGCGCTGCGTGCAAAAGTCGGTGAGATAACTGGACTTGACGTGCAATATTCGGTACATGTCAACTGGTCGGTACTGCAGCAGGGTGTGGATGCTGTTGGCGGGGTCGATGTTAAGATAGAGACTGACGACCCGAGAGGTATCTTGGATCGTAACTTTGATCAAACCTGTAATTACCGCTGCTACTATGTCAAATACAAAAAAGACGAGATTGCCCACCTCGACGGCGTCCATGCACTGGCACTGGCACGTGCCCGCAATGCCAACGGTGGTTATGGCTTGTCGGGTGGTAACTTTGACCGCGAAAAAAACCAGCAAAAGATACTGAAAGCCTTGCAAGAAAAAGCCGTCTCGAGCGGCACCTTAACAAACATTACTAAAGTGACATCGCTGATCGACGCGCTGGGCAAAAATCTCCGAACCAATTTCCAGACCAAAGAGATTCGCTCATTGCTTGATATCGCGAGCAAGACCAAAGAGACCAGTATTGCGCAGTTGTCGCTGGTCGAACCGGGCAGTACACTTGTCAAAACTGACACCATAGATAGCGCCGGCAGTGTCGTAGAACCGGTTGCGGGGCTGTATGATTACTCAGACATTCAAGCCTATTTGCGAAAGAAATTGTCGGGCGACGCAATTGGCAAAGAGGCGGCTACGATTGACGTGCTCAATGGCTCAGACGGCTATGGGTTTGCGGCGCGTAAAAAAGACGAACTCGCCCTGCAAGGTATCGACGTTGCCGCTGTTGGCGATGCACCAGCCAAGTCGGCTTACAAACCCATCCAGTGGTATGACTTGTCGGGCAACACCAAACCGCAAACTGCGAAGAAGCTCCAAGAAGTACTCGGCGTCGCGAACAGCGGCTCGCATTTGCCCGATGGTGTTACGTCTACTTCAAACTTTGTTATAATACTTGGTAATGGAGCTTATTAAGTCAGTAGCCCGCCGGTCAAAGGTGAGTGATGTCGCCTACGTATTACTCAATATAGCGCTGGCTATCGCTATCTATGTCTTGACGATTGCATTTACGCCGCCGTATTTTGCCTATGCGTTGGTATTGCTCAGCAAATGGCGAGTATTTGCTGTCCGACCCCGATTTTGGCTAGCAAACATACAGGGCAACATGGTCGATGCACTGGTTGGAGTCAGTACAGTCACGCTTATCTGGCGTGCCGACGGTCAAATGGTCGTGCAGGTGTTGTTGACGGTACTCTATATCGCATGGCTGCTGATCCTCAAGCCGCGCTCACGACGCAAAGCCATGATTGCTCAGGCCGAAATAAGCCAGTTTATTGCACTTATTGCGCTATTTGGCGTAGCGCATTACCTTGATTCAAGCATCGTCGTAGCGCTGTGCTGGGTGATCGGCTACGTCGCTGCCTGGCATGGTTTACAGTCGTACGACGAAGACGACGTCTACCTACTCAGTTTTATATGGGGGCTGGTGATTGCAGAACTTGGCTGGCTGTCGTACCAGTGGACGTCGGCGTATACGCTGGCGGGAGATCTGATGGTGCCGCAAGGTGCGATCATCGTGGGGCTTGTCGGGCATCTTATGATGCAAGCCTACAACCATCAGTATCACAAGACGTTGACCTGGAAGCGACTGCGTGCGCCGGTGCTTTTTAGCATTTTGGTAGTCGCTATGATGCTACTCAGAGAATTATCAGTATTGGCAGGATAAACTAGATGGGTAGGGGGCAAAAACTGACATGAAATTTCCACCATTAGTCGCACGTGTTCCGTCATCAGCACGTAAAATATTACGGACAATCTCGCTTGTGGTATTGTGCGTTGTCTCTGGCGGCGCCGGCGCCTGGCTGTACGATAAAAGTGGTCTTATAGACCGGCCCGCCATAAATCAGACGCAGATGCAGCGTGTTATTGCCGAGGGTGAAGTGGTGACCGACATCGCCAAATCAGTCTCGCCCAGCGTGGTTTCAATTGTTTTTAATGCGCCAGTTAGCGGCGGCTTTTTCGGGGCTTCGTATAGTGAAGGTGCGGGCACGGGTATTGTGCTTAGCGCCGATGGCTATATACTCACGAACAAACATGTCGTGCCAAGTGGCGCAACCGATATCCGCGTGATTGCCAACGACGGTACGACTTACGACGCTGTTTCGATTGTCGGACGTGACCCAGTCAATGACCTGGCTTTTCTCAAGGTGAAAAATGTTACCAACCTCACGCCAGCCCGCTTGGGCGACTCGTCACGGCTCGTCGTCGGCAACAAAGTCGTGGCAATTGGCAACGCACTGGGCGAATTTCAAACTACAGTAACGTCAGGTATCGTCTCGGGTATTAACCGTTCTGTTGTGGCGGGCGATGCGACCAGTTCAGAAAACCTATCTAACCTCATACAGACCGATGCAGCGATTAACCCAGGTAATTCCGGTGGGCCGCTGGTCAATATTAGCGGGGAAGTTATCGGCATTAACACGGCGGTAAGTCAGGGTGCCGAAGGGATAGGCTTTGCTATACCAATCAATGAAGCCAAAGGTCTCATCAAGGGTGTTTTAGCCAATGGTACGGTGGACCGTGGCTACTTGGGTGTCCGCTACATGATGCTCAACGCCGAAGCAGCGAAGCATTTTAACCTCTCACGCAACAAGGGTGCCTATGTGACCGGCAGCGGTACATCGTCGGCCGTGGTCACTGGTAGTCCGGCCGAAAAGGCTGGCCTCAAAGAAGGCGATATCATTACCAAAGTTAACGATAGTGAACTAACTGAGACGGTAAGCCTGGTGAGCTTGCTCGCACAGTATGGACCAGGCGACAGCGTGACGTTGACGATTGTGCGCGACAACAAAGAGCGCGCAGTGACGGTGAAGCTGGAGAGATACCAATAGCATAGACCATATGTTATAGACACATAGACCATAGATAGACCATTTATCATAGAATATAACTTGTATCACAAATGACCTATGATCTATGAGATATTATTGACCTATGTTCTATGATCTATGAACTATTTTTTGCATTGTTACGATATAATCCTTCACCTCGACACTAGTAAAGCCATGTAGCTTCCCGTATTCGACGATCTGCTCATGTTGGCATGGATCAGCTTCAAGCAATACATAGCCATGTGGTGCGAGCACGCTAGGCGCTTGGGAAATCAAGGTTTTGATGAGTTGCAACCCCTGTTCACCAGCATAGAGTGCTACGCCCGGTTCATGCCTGAGTTCGGGCGAGGTCTGCCAGGTGCGGTCGACATAGGGGAGGTTGGCGAGGATCGCATCGAAGTAGATTTTGGATTTTGGATTTTGGATTTTGGAAGGGGACAAAAAGGCACAGAGCAGGTCGCTGCGAGCAATGGTCACTTCAGCATGTAGTTTCTCGCTATTTTTGCGGGCGATGGCGAGAGCCGGCTTGCTTATGTCGCACATCGTCACATCGAGTTCGGGCATCTCGAGTTTTGCGGTGATGCCAATACAGCCAGACCCGCACCCAACATCGAGTAACTTTTTTCCCTTATGAAAAGGATTATCCTTTTCATGTGATTTTTCCTCTGTTATGTGGTGTATTTTTTTGATCATTTCGATCATTGTTTCTGTTTCGGGTCGGGGTATGAGCACGTCGGGCGTGACGGTAAAATCTCGTCCATAAAACTCTTTATGCCCCACGATATAGGCAATCGGTTCACGATCAAGCCTCCGCCGTAATAGACTTTCAAACTTTCTCACTTTCAAACTTTCTAATTCCTCATCGCCATGGACAATCAACCATGCACGGTCAACGTGCATGTTGTGAGCCACAATAACGCTTGCATCGAGTTGAGCAGAATCTATGTTAGCATCGTGAAGTTGCTGCGTGGCGTGGGCAAGATAGGAAGCAATAGTATAGCGCATGTGTATCGCGTACGCGTTATTGCGTGCCTTGCGCTTTGAGCTCGCGTTCGGCGGCTTGGAGGTGTTCTATGAGGTCGTCGATGTCGCCGTTCATGGCGGCGGGGATGTTTGACCGGGAGTAGCCGATACGGTGGTCGGTGATGCGGTCTTGCGGAAAATTGTAGGTGCGGATTTTTTCACTGCGGTCGCCCGAGCCGATCAACGAACGGCGTTCGGCTGAGAGTTTGGCGTTTTCGGCATCAGTTTTCATCTGTAGCAGACGGCTTCTGAGCACGCTCATGGCTTTGAGCTTGTTTTTCAGCTGGGATTTTTCGTCTTGGTTGGTGACGACCAAGCCGCTCGGCAGGTGGGTGATACGCACGGCGCTGTCGGTGGTGTTGACGGATTGGCCACCGTGGCCGCTGGCACGGTAAATGTCAATGCGCAGGTCACTGGGGTTGATCTCGATGTCGGTTTCTTCGGCTTCAGGCAGCACAGCGACGGTCACGGTACTGGTATGGATACGGCCTTGACTCTCGGTCACTGGTACGCGCTGCACACGGTGCACGCCTGACTCGAATTTAAGCCGGGAATACGGCATATCACCGCGGATTTCGATGACGACTTCTTTGTAACCCCCCGTTTCGTTAGCAGATTCGCTCATCATCTCAGTCTTAAACCCATGTGTCTCGCACCAGCGTAGGTACATACGCAGCATCTCCGCGGCAAATAACGATGATTCGTCGCCACCAGCACCGGCGCGGATCTCCATAATGACGTTCTTTTCGTCGTTGGGGTCGCGGGGGGTCAGCATAACAAATAGTTTCTCGTCGAGCGCGGCCAGTTCGGTTTCGAGCTCGGGCAATTCGGCTTTGGCTAGTTCGGCGAGTTCGTCGCCCCCACCAGATAATTCGCGGGCTTCCTCGATCTGTTTGTGTAGTTCGGCTTGCCGCTCGCCAGCGGCTATTAGTTCGTCTAGTTCGAGCAAGCGACGATTTTTCTTGGCATAGTCGGGGTCTGAAAACGCATCAGGCTGACTCAAAAACGCCGTCAAACCAACTTTTTCGCTTTGTAGTTCGTCAAGGTTGAGAGAAATTAAACTCATGATAACAGTATAACAGATATAAATCAGTCATTTTGCGATGAAATACGTCTTTTATAGACGATATAGTTGGCTAAATAAAACAAACCCATGATAGTACAAAACCCGACAAGAAATAACTGACTTTGAAAAAATGCCGGTAGGTCAGGGCTAAGTGCAACAGAAACAATACCAATCGCTTCACCGATCAGGCAACCTATGCCTATGCTAAAGATCATCACGGTTACTGCGAGAGCAATTTGCCGATTCCTACGAACGGTTTTTGCGCCATTTGGCGATACAAGTAATTGTTTGCCATGTTTTCGCATTGGCCCGAAAAACGCGTAGGGTAGCACAAGCAAGCTACCCGCAATACCGCACAAGATTCCTAAAATGTCTGTGTCATCCTGGGCCATACCTGCAATATATGCCACAAGTGGTACAAAAAACAAGAGGAGACCTATAATATAGAGAACATTTTTTACGTTGTCATTATGCATAGAAACATAGTATCAAAAATCGACCGTATAAGGCCGATTTTTACCTAAGATGGTTATTTTTCCTCAGATGATTCTGTTTTGGTGATCTTTTTCTCAGCTCGTGCTGCAACCTTCTTCGCCTTATTCGCCACCTCAACCCTCCGTTTCTCCGCCGCAGCAAAGCGGGCTTTGAAGCGGTCAACACGACCTTCGGTGTCGATGATCTTTTCTTCGCCAGTAAAGAAAGGGTGGCTAGCACTACTAATGTGCACTTTCACGAGCGGGTACTCGTTGCCGTCTTCCCATGTGATAGTGTCGTTAGTGTGGGCTGTGCTTTGCGTCAAAAAGGCAAAACCAGCCGCATCATCCTGAAACACAACAGGACGATAGTCAGTAGGGTGTAAATCTTTTTTCATAGTCAAGACAGGATTATATCTGTTTATCTTGTAAAAGTCAAAAATATGCGCGATAATGAAACAAACCACTCTAACATACAAACATGACACCCGAACACCAGCGCGAATTAGGCTTTGAGCAGCCCATGCCAGGAGTAACTGGCGAGGTGACTCGGTTGACGCCCAGCAACGAGCAGCTAGAGAAGTTGCAAGCTGCAGCACAAAAGGGAGTTAAAACGGCTAGGAATGATTTGGCCGCGATAGAAGTGTTTGTCGGCGACCCACAACATGTTGATGCAACAGTGGCTGATTTTGTACGCGACGAAGGTGGTATGGCTGGTGCATTGGTTGGCTTTGAAGGCGATATAGATCATCCTGGGTCGCGCCAGACAGAGGAAGCTCTCTATGCCCTACCGCCAGAAACTGTTCATGAGGCTGCAGCAACAGAACTGTTGGCTGGCGAACCAGAGGAAGTTGTAGTGGGCGTATTGCAGCGGCTAGATGATGCTGGAAAGGGTACGAATGGTTTAGCGGAACAAAGCCAGAGTGACATTTCTGAGGGCAAAACATCACAAGGCGTACATCTTGCAGAATCATTACGGCGACAACGAGAAAAGATTGGCTATGCACGCTCAAGTCATGATGCAGAGGTGCCGCGATACGATACACGCGAAGCTGAGGCGTTTCTGGCGGGACCTGACTGTTCAGCGAAAGAAGCGATTGTGTTGATCGAAGAGCTGTTTAACAGTAGCCGTCACCAGAATCAAATGAACGCAGAGGATTATAAGTACATCAACAAAAAAGACGTCATGGATGCCACGGTTGCACATGATGCCAGCAATATTCTTTATAAACTATCACCCAATTTGATACGTTCTATCCTGCAACTTCCTCGCCGCGAAAGGGGGGTATATGATCACATGGCTCATTTGGTTAGTGAGGCATATAAAGGCAATAAGGGCGATGTTGCCTATAAGAAAATGAAAGCTCGTCTCGAAGGATTTGCTTCACTGACGGAAAAACGACAGGCTATGCTGGACGCTGGCCAAGAGGCTGACCGAGAGGTTACATTACTTGACACCTATACTGATTTTCATGAAAATACTCCCACGGCTGAGCGCCAGCAATGGGCGCATGAGTACTTGGTCGGTCAGCTTGGGTATGCGGAAGTGCGTGCTGCAGAATGCGCTGTTGCCATGAGGGGAAGAATTATTGTTAATCCTGAAAATCCGACAAGTATTGATCCACAAAAACATCTTTCAGAGTTAGAAAAAATAACGCAAGCCGTACAAGAAGTAGGTAGCAACAATATTGCGACACTACGTGAGATATGTGGAATTGTGAATAGTGGCGAGATGTCAGCCGACCAGTTACACAGAATGGTGCGTTTTGCGGAAGGTGACCCGTCGCTCGCTGAAGAATTAGCACAAAAAGAAGTCTGCGTCATCATTCGGGACGAAACAAGTGATTGGAACGGTGCGTTTAGGGGTCTCAATGAGGAATATGAAACCACCAGTGGCGCAACGCTCATTTTTGGCGTGCCGTCACTTCGGGACCAGGGCGAACATCTGCGATCAATTCAACAACGCTTAAAAGTACTCGGTATACGCCCGAGCGTACTTATTTTGGCCGGGCATGGTAGACCGGGTGTGCTACATATGGGTGATGGGTACATTGTTCCTCAGCAGCTTCAGCGACCGCAGCCGGCTGCTATGAATGTCACAACCCTTGAACAGGCCGGTATAGATAAGATTATTGCAGACATGAAGCCTGACAGAGACGGTAATTGTAGCATAATTTATGAAGCTTGCTCGCAGGGTGCCAATATCGGCGGGGTCCAAGATGAGACCACGCTGGTGAGAACCGCCAAAATTGCTCGCGATCAAGGCAGTGGCAACGTTTTTCAGATATTTGGCACGGATAATCCCTCAAACGCCCGTCGCAATAAGTTTGGCAATATTTACGATAGTTTTAGCGGCGGAGAGCAGCCTATAACTCGGGTGACAGTTGGGCAATTTGGAGGTATATATCGGTCAACTAACGCGGAAGTTCAGCTACCGATGTTTAGGAAGCCGGTCATAGATCTGAGAAAGCCACAACCCGGTATTACGGAGGTAGCAGCATGATAAACGGTGAATACCATGAATATACTAGTTCCGGCGACCATGAAGTCGATTTTCCAGTCTATAACCGCCAATGTTTGCAAAGAGCTTGTGCAGAAATACCTCCAGGTGTGGCCGTTTCTGAAGTGCGAGCGGTTACGGTAGATCGCGGTACGACGGGTGAAGTGACAATACAATTTTGTACAATACAAAACGGTGGCGAAATAGGTATTGCAGTATACCCCTCATGGCTTGAGGGTAGTGGATACAAAGCCCCGCTTGACGGCAGGAGCCTAGAGACGGGTCGTGAGGGCGCCTCGGGCTGGCAAGCGATTGACTTAGCTACGCCTGATGCAGCCTCGTATATAGCCGATTTTCACAGAGCGACCTATCTTATCGCACGCCACGGCAATCGTGTTGATTGATCAACGAGATTTTCCTTACTATACCCACATTTACTCCTCGGTATAAAGATGATATACTTAGGAGCGTATTAATTTTTAACGAAGCATCCGCCAGTAGGCGGAGAAGGGACAAGGCTTGTCCGCCAAATCAGCCAATCGGCGAAATGCGGTGGAGTATCATCGGGAATCAGCCTGACCCGGAAAGGAATCATAGATATGGCAGTAACTGTCGATATCAAGGCTTTGCTCGAAGCCGGTGTGCATTTTGGCCACAAATCGAGCCGTTGGCACCCGAAAATGGCGCCATATATTCATAGTAAACGTCAGGATAGCCACATTATTGACCTGACAAAAACGGTCGAAGGCCTTGAAACTGCTTTGCTGTTTTTGACAGACGTGGCCAGTAAGGGCAAATCTGTCCTAATCGTCGGTACGAAGAAGCAAGCCAAAGACATTGTACGTGAGACGGCCGAACGCACTGGCTCGCTCTACGTGACCGAGCGCTGGATGGGCGGTATGCTCACCAATACAGCGACTGTCAACGCACGTCTCAAACACCTCAAAACTCTTGAGAAAAAAATGGAAAGTGGCGAGCTGGCCAACCGTTACAGCAAGCTCGAGGTGCAACGGTTCCAAGAAGAGATCGATGACCTCAACAAAAAATACGGTGGCATTAAAGCCATGACTGGCCGACCAGGTGCGGTGTTTGTGACCGACATTCTCGAAGACGCCAACGCTGTGCGTGAAGCCCAAAAACTCGGCATACCAGTTGTCGCAATTGTCGACACCAATGCCAACCCAACGGGGATCGATTACGTAATCCCAGCCAACGACGACGCAATCAAAGGCCTCAAGCTTATACTCGACTATGTAGCTGCGGCAATAGAAGAAGGCCGTGCTTCTCAGGCAAAAGTCTCAGAAAAATAATTAACAATTAACGTGTCACATGTCACAAAATATTTGCGTGTCACATGTAACAATTTTATCGTTACACGCTAATTGTTACAGTTTGGTAACACGTTACATGTCACATGTAACATTTTTGAAAGGAATTTTATGGCTATTTCCATCGATGACATCAAAAAACTCAAAGAACTTACCGGTGTAGGGCTGACTGACGCCAAGGCAGCGCTAACCGAGAGCAAGGGCGACTTTGATAAAGCGCTCGAAGCCATGCGCAAAAAAGGCCTAACCAAAGCTGAAAAACGCGGTGAACGCGAAGCGCGTGCCGGGCTGGTCGACAGCTATGTACACAGCAACCGTGTGGGTGTGCTCGTGGAAGTCAACTGCGAGACTGATTTTGTGGCGAAAACCGACGAGTTTAAGACGCTCGTACACGACGTAGCGCTTCATGTGGCGGCTAGTGCACCTGAATTTATCACGCTGAGCGATATACCGGCAGACATAGAGGGCACTAAGCGCGCAGAATTTACCGACAAAGCCGCCCAAGAGGGCAAATCACCTGAGATCAGCGGCAAAATTGTCGAAGGCCAGCTGAAAAAATACTTTGCCGAAAAAACATTGCTTGAGCAGCCATTTATCAAAAACCCCGACCAAACGGTCGGTGAACTCGTGAAAGAATACATCAGTAAACTCGGTGAAAACATTGTAGTACGCCAAATCCGCCGCATCGAACTGGGCGTGACCGACGAAGCGTAAACTACGTTTCTAAGACAGAACGGGCAGCGTCTTCCAGTACGATATTGATCATATCGCCAGAGACGCTGAGGCTTTTGAGCTTGGACGACAGTTTCCAAAAAATTGGTCCAGTCACTTCGCCATGTTGCGATGTTTCGATGTGGCCGAGCCCAAGTGCAAGGTTGAGTCGCATAATCACTGGGTAATGCGCGGCGAGTGACTCGTGTGCGCGCTGTATTTTGTCGATGAGTGGTAACACAGTGTCGTGCCCAAAAGTCGCAATAGCGTGCTGGTCATTGGGGTCGATATCGCCGGGTAGCCGTATGACAATGTTTTGCCCGTCGCCAGTAAAGCTGGCAATAGTCCCGCCGTGGTACGGCACGAGCGCCGATAGAGCGTATTCAAATGTCGTGATAAAGTGTCGGAAATCACCATAAGCCGTGGCGACGGTTTGGCTGGAGTTGGCAAGGTCCCATTTGATGACGAAAGCGTTGGGAGTGACGGGTACAAGCGTGCGGTGTTCGTCGGCGATCGAAACTGTGTCATAGGTTGTCAGTGCTATCAAACTGTGGGCTATCTCGCTACGGTGTTTGCTCCAGATTTTGTCGAGCTGCGTAGGCGTGGGAAGAGCACGATTTTTAACAAACGCTAGTTGTACCACTGCTTCGTGGTCGTTTGGCAAATCGATATAGCCGCCCCAGGTGAGGTGGTCGGTGTTCATACGACTTTTTTCGATTTTAGAGATGTGGGTTGTAAATGTCGTGCCGAGTGTCGAGGCGTTTAGATCAACACGGTGACCTTCGATAGCACTGCGCACAAACTCGAGTCGGTCTTCGGCGACAGCTGCTTCGACAGATGACAGCGCCACGGCATCGTCGCGGTGAAAACCATCACGCATAAACACGACTGCGCCGTTGCACGAGCGAATACTGGCGAGATCTTCGACGAGGGGCCACACCGATGTCTCGATCATGGCAATATGAGTAGAAAGTGGTGGATTCATAACAACTAAAATAATATTATATCACAAAAGACGATGTTATGTAAAATTTCGAGAATCCGCACTACCTAACTCTCGTTAAAGAACAGTTTGCCCTGAGGGCCAGCCCCCGCGTAAGGCGTAGGCTAATCATTTGGCGCGCGGGGGCAGTTGCTCTGATGCGAGAGCTAGGTAGTGCGGATTCTCAAGAATCACATGCTTCATACCCGGCTATTTTGCTATACTATATGAGATATAAGGAGAATTATGTTTGACACGAAACCCTATCAGGCAAAGATGACAGCGGCAATCGATCACTTTGAGGGCGAGCTAGCCAAAGTTAGAACTGGCCGCGCGCATCCGGACATGCTCGGCACCGTTATGGTTGAGGCTTATGGCTCTCGCATGTCGCTAAACCAAGTGGCCAATGTGACTGCCCCCGAGCCGCATTTGTTGCAGATTAGTCCGTTTGACCCGAGTAATATTAAGGCAATTAGCGATGCTATCCGGACGGGTGACATGGGATTTAACCCCAGTGACGATGGTCGGCTGGTACGCGTGCCCATACCGCCGCTGACCGAAGAGCGCCGTCGTGATATGGTGAAGTTGCTGGGTGACAAAGTTGAAGACTGTCGCATAGCGCTACGAACTATTCGCCAAGACGCACTCAAAGAAGCAAAGCGTCTTAAAGATGCCAAAGAGCTAAGCGAAGACGACGTAAAAGCGATTGAACGCGGCGTCGATGATGATATGAAAGATTACCAGACAAAAATCGACGAACTGTTCCGCGCCAAAGAAAAAGAAGTTATGACGATCTGATTGGTCGGAAGTTACTTGAAGACAACATCATGCTTATGCTATACTGCGCTTAGTTCTAATGTGAGAACAAACAGGTAAATTTAGGGAAACAGACATTTAAAAACTATGCGATACGACCATCGACACGGTGTATTCCGTCGTCGAGCACTAACTGTATTCGCCACCACACTGAGCTACGGCATGCTACTCGCCGTGTTTTTCATGGGATCTCTACTGCTTGGCTGGTTTCGGTCAAGCACGACAGTCGCAGCCATTAACATGACATTTGTCGTCACGACAGCGGCCGATAGTGGTCCAGGTTCACTCAGGCAGGCGATCACTGACTCTAACGCCGCGGTGACTACTTCTGCTAACCCCAATGCCATTAGTTTTACGATCCCGGGAGCAGGCGTCCATACGATTGCCCTGCAGACACCGCTGCCACAGATCGCGCAGCCGACAGTCATCGACGGCACTACCCAACCTGGCACAAGCTGCGGCAACTTGGTTGCCGATGCGCCGTTTGGAGCAGGTTCTGCACACTCCTTGGCAATTGAAATAGTTTCGACGCCTGCAACGGCGCTGGACCAAAGGGGGATCATTGATTTCGGAGTCAATACTGACAACTCAGCTGTTCGTGGTCTCGTCGTGCATGGGACAACAAATGGTGATGCGTACAATATACGGTTCAATTCTCCAGGCATGGTCGTCGAGTGTAACTATCTCGGGACACTGCCCGATGCGACTCAGCCTAGTATCACCGACGGGTCACAGCCGAATATCTGGAGTATGGCTGCAGGTCCAGCCGCCGACAATGCGACGATTACAAACAATGTTTTTGGTGCCGGCAGAGCAATACAAGCTTCGGGTAAACCAGGCGATATGATCGATGGCTGGATCTTGAAAAACAATTTGTTTAATGTGTCACCCGACGGATCCAGTATAGGGAGCCAAAACCTAGGGCCGTTTTTTGGGTATTTCTCAAACCTGACAGTAGGAGGCTCGCTCAGTGACGCCAATGTGTTTGCTGGTACTCGAGGAGCAGGATTAGAGATGCAAGAGAGCACAGCGGTCACCATAGCAAACAACTACGTTGGTGTTACTCCATCGAACCAGGCGCTGTCCAACGCCTACAGTGGCATAAGTACATTCAATACAAGCGATGTTGTAATCCGCGGAAATTACATCTCAAGTAACACAAATGTTGGACTGAATATAGTGGCGACTAGCAAGATCAAAATAGTCGGAAACTATATCGGGTCAGGGATAGACGGCAACACGAGCGGTGTCGGCAACGGTCAAGGCATACGCTTTTCAGGCGATAACAGCGATATTACGATTGGCGGTGCAAATCTGAGTGAGCGCAATATCATTTCTGGTAACGTTGGGGCAGGTACTGCAGGACAGTACACAACGTATAGCGGTACGAACAAGATACAAGGTAACTATTTTGGGCTTGGAGCGAACGGACGCTCACTTGCTAATGGCGATATAGCGATCTCACTTAACCCGGCAGGGGGTTGGCTTGTGGGTGGCAGTAACGCTGGCGAAGGCAATATCATCGGCAAAAACGGCCGAGCACTGAGCATAGAAAACAATAGCACAGGTCTGACAACGTATGTCTATGGGAACATCATAGGCCTCGAGGCAGACGGCGAAACTTCAGCAAAAAACACCCAGGATACGACCATTGGGCTCAGCGGAAGTGCACCGATTGTATTTGGCGGGTCAAGTGCTGGGCAAGGCAACCTGGTCGCAAATGTCCACGGCTCGGGTATTAGCTTTGGGGGTACCGGCCTCAAGACAATTCGCGGCAACACCTTCGGCTTAACAAAAAGCGGCCAGCCGGCTCCTATTACGTGGTCAGCAATTGGTACATGGGGGTCAGCCGACGGCATCGTGATAGGCGGGCCAGCCACAGCCGACGGTAACGTCATTGCCAACGCTGGCAATTACGGGATAGATTTTGCAGGTACGGTCACAAACGCGACAATCCAAAATAACACCATTTACGGCGGTGCTTCACAGCCAGCGACTGGCACAATTGGTGGTGGTATATATCTCAGTGCAACATCGACTGGCAACATGATCTCGCACAATACGATTCGGGACAATACGTCAGCGGGTGTTGTCGCAGGGGGGTACACCGCTACCAACACAAGCAATACTATCCGCCAAAACTCGATCTACCGTAATGGCACAATTGGTATCGACCTCTCAAATACTCAGGACTGGCAGCCGCTCGACGGCGTCACGCTCAATGACCCGCTCGACGCTGACACCGGTCCGAACGGGCTGCAAAACTACCCAGTGATTACAGCGTCTATGACCAGATGCGACGGCAGTGTCGATACGAAAAACACCCCGATGTTTAACAGTACGCCAAACACGACATTTACCATCGATTATTATGCAAACCCCTCGTGGAACCCGAGCAGCACGATTCCTCGCCAGGGTGAGCAGTGGGTCACAAGCGAGACAGTCACAACTGATGCTAATGGCAATGCCACCCTCAACCTGACACTTATCAATAGCATTACATATCCTTCTGTCACTGCGACGGCGCCAGATGGTTCGACGAGCGAGTTTGGTTCTATCAATACGGTGGCGTTTACTCAGTGCAAGGACATGCTCCAGCGCACTGTCGCGACAACAACGAACGATATAACACTCAGTGCGACCTGGACGGGGTCACAGGTGCCTGCAACGTATTTGCGCAATCAGCCACAGTTTCCGACTGACTATAACTCAACAACAGGCCAGTATACCGATCGACTTGAGCAAGCGGGCATGACGTTTACCGTTACTGTCGGTGGCCAGAACTTTATCTGGCAAGATCATCCGTCCATATTTAGCTCATCATACACTCTTGACGATAACGGCTGGTCAGTCGCTGGTCATACCGCGACACCGCTCCCAGAGGGTACCTACGATGTCGTACTCACTGTGACCGATCCTATCACGAAACTTTCTATGTCACGCACCTACCCAGGGGCGGTCAAAGTTGCTCTGCCGCGGGTTAGCTACACGACGACGTTTACAAACAACAGTACACCAACACTTACCGGTACAGCGAGCGGCGTGCTTCCAGACTACTCTAGCGGCCTATACACCGCATACATCCTGCCTAAAGGCTCGGCCGCACCAAACCCAAACCTACTATCAAGTGATCCCGCCTATGTGGCACCCCGAGTGTTGCAGTACGTGGCAGACACGACGAAGGACGCGGCAGGCAACACAATCATCGCTGATACCGGTGCATTCAAGGTGCTTACAAATAAACAAGCTATTATCAACGCCTGGACAGCCTACCATGACGAACAGCTAGCCAACTGGGCAGTCGGCGGCGTACCAGAGTGGAATTATTTCTCAAACAAAGTCCATAGCCTCAAGGTTACAAACACAGGAGGAGTTGACTGGAGCACAATTAAAAGTGTGCAAGATATCAAAGGGACATGTACCAATACAGAGGTTCAGCAGGCTTTCTATAATTGGGGATGGGCTACGGCGGCGACTCAAGCGAGCTGCGAAACGGGCATACAAGCGGCATACGATGCCGATAAGTCATGGTATGACCAATATCTTCAAACTAATATCGATAATCTCAGTAGTGCTACGCCAGACTATGATACTTCGCCGTTGCCACAAGGCACCTACGACGTCTACATTTTGGGCTACGGTGTGGATCTTACCTCATTTCAGAGAGACTTTCCCGGTGGCCTCGTCGTCGACTTCACGACCCCGACCGTCACACTGGTCACGACGGCCGCCAAAGACAATGTCTCCCCGCAGCTCAACGGCAGCGTGTCCGACCCAACAGCAGCAGTGACAGTCACACTGACGGGTCCAAACGGCACTACTTACGGCCCATTTACGGCGAAAAACAACGGCGACGGCACCTGGACACTCCCAGCCGGCGCTATACAGCCCGGCTTGGTGCTCGGGACCTACACGGTGGCAGTGACTGTAACAAGCTTGAGCGGAAACCATTCTACCGAGACCAAGACGCTTGTTCTGACGGCAAGCACGAAACCAACGACACTGTCTAAGACGGGAAGTGACTACATATACGTTCTCTCGATTAGTGGGGTAGTACTAGGCGTAGGGGCACTGTGGCTTGTGGGCCAGCGACGTCGTACTGAGAAAAGATTACGCTACGTACGCTCATAAATTGCACGTACACTTTGATTAGATAATTGTGGCAATTGTCATATATACTTACATGCATGGCAACACAACAGACTGCACCGTTACACATTGGCTTTATCCTAGACGGTAATCGCCGCTGGGCGAAAAAACACGGTCTACCGGTATATGAAGGACACCTGGCCGGCTACAATGCGCTCAAAGATGTGATTGAGGCGACGGCCGATGCGGGCGTGCGATATATCTCATTTTATAGCTGGTCCACCGAGAACTGGAACCGAGCTGAGCAAGAGGTGCGCAATGTGTTTAAACTGGTGCGGCGGTTGTTCAAAACTGACATAAAACAGCTGCACGACAAAGGGTTTCACTTGGTGGTCCTCGGCAGCCGCGATAAGTTGCCCGATGATATCTGCGACATGATAGACGAAGCCGAAGCCGTGTCGCGTGATGGTACTCGCGCAACACTGGCAATGTGTTTTAACTACGGCGGCCAAGACGAAATTGTGCGCGCCTCACAGCGTGCGATCCGCAGCGGGGTCGATCCAGAGATGCTCAGCGAAGATAGCTTTGCGCAGTACTTAGACCATCCCGAAATACCGCCGTGTGATCTGATCGTGCGGACTAGTGGCGAGCAACGACTGAGCAATTTCATGTTGTGGCGGAGCGCCTATAGCGAGTTTATTTTCCTCGACAAATTTTGGCCTGACATGCGTCCTAGCGACATCACTGCTATACTAGAGGAATATAATCGCCGCAATCGTCGGCACGGAGGATAGATGGACATTGTCGTTACTGTTGCATCGATAATTTTGGGGGTGTTGATACTGGTCTTTTTGGTGGTGATTCATGAGCTGGGTCACGGCATCGTCGCACGGCGCAATGGTGTGATCGTGGAAGAGTTTGGCGTGGGCTTTCCGCCGTTTGCTAAAGGCAAAACAATCAAAAAAAGTGTCTTAGGACGCAATGTCATGTACAGCCTCAACTGGCTACCGATCGGTGGATTTGTGAAATTACAAGGTGAATACGACTCGGCCGATAAAAAAGGTGATTACGGTGCGGCGACGTTTTGGCAAAAAACCAAAATTATACTGGCTGGTGTCGCTGTCAACTGGGTGTTTGCAGCGCTGCTCTTCACGATCTTGGCACTTGTCGGTATGCCGCGCGTGGTTGCAAATCAGTTTACGGTTGGCTCAGACACGATAGTGAACAAATCGCCAGTCGTTGTTGCGGGTACAACGAAGGGTTTACCGGCAGATATTAGTGGTTTGCGCTCGGGCGATGCGATCGATCATGTGTCGGTCAAGACGACCTGTCCAACTGGTGTTGTTGAGCCGTGCAGGGGGCAATCAGCTGACGAGATTGATACGATTATAGCGCTGACAAAGCAGTATCCTGGTAGTGTCCTGATCGTTGACTATACCCGCGATGGTTCTGCAAAGACGGCCGTACTTACCAACCGTACAGCAGAGCAGGCTACAGACAAAAAAGGCTATCTGGGCGTGACATTTTCTCAGGCAAATGCAACGACCTACCGCTCCACCTGGTCGGCACCGATTGTCGGTGTTGGACTCACGGGGCAATTGAGCTGGGAGACGCTCAAGGGTGTTGGCAGCTTGGCATCGAAATTTTTTGGCGGGCTGGCTGGGCTGGTCAACCTCAACCCCGAGAGTCGTAGTCGTGCATCGGCGCAAATTGGTGATGCGAGTCAGGGTGTGTCTGGCCCGATTGGTATACTTGGTTCGATCTTGCCGAGCGCTGTGAAAGCGGGAATGGTACCGATTTTGCTGATTACGGCCGTCATCTCGCTGACGCTTGCTGTTATGAATGTGTTGCCGATTCCGGCGCTCGACGGCGGTCGCTGGTATACCATGGCAATTTTTCGACTCCTACGCCGACCGCTCACAAAAGAGGTTGAAGAAAAAATTAACACAATCGGTATGATGATCTTGTTTGCACTTATCATACTAGTGACAATGGCCGATGTGGCGAAAATCATTTAGACTGCCGCCGCGCTGGCGAGCCGTGGCTGGGTCGTTGTTTGCGGCTGTTGTCTATCCGGCATGGACATTTGGTGCAGTTTTTGTCGTCGGCGCTGCCATAACGAGTCTTGTGGTGTATCTCTCGGCTTTTCAGCTGGGCATCACGCTTGACGGGACGCAGTCGTTGCAGCTGATGGTTATTAATATGGCTGCATATATAGTAGGGCTCGCTTTACTCCTCACCGAACCGTATGCACTGCGGCGTATGACAATTCGTGCAGTCAGACAACTCCTCGGTATTGCCCGGCGTGTTCACCTGAGAGATCTTGGCTATGCTATATTGTCATGGTCGGCTTATATCGTTATCGCCTATACTGTGACAGTATGTATCGCTACGGTGCTGCCAAGTATAGATATGGGCCAGCGCCAGGATATCGGTTTTGCGACCAATGGAACTGGCTTAGACAAGCTATACGCATTTATTCTTATCGTCATGATAGCGCCGCTTGTCGAAGAGTTGATCTTTCGTGGCTATCTGTATGGTAGTTTGCGCCGACGTATGCCGTGGTGGTTGGGCGCGGTGATTACGAGCGTGCTGTTTGGTTTTGTGCATGGGCAGTGGAATGTCGGCATTGATGTCTTCATGATGAGCATGGTTATGTGCTATTTGCGTGAGTACACCGGCGCTATCTGGTCAGGCGTCATGGTGCATATGCTGAAAAACTCGCTTGCTTACTACTTATTGTTCTTTGCACCACCCTGGGTGCTGAAATTACTTGGTGCATAGCCGTGTACTATTGTAAAAAGTAAACAGTTTTTATATCAGTGTAGAAGTCGTGTATAGTAGTCATATATGAAAATGTCACAGTTGTTTACGAAGACGCTTCGCGAGGCGCCAGCCGATGAAGTAGCCAAAAACGCGCAGCTCCTCATACGGGCAGGCTTTGTCTATAAAGAGATGGCGGGGGCCTATGCGTATTTGCCACTAGGTCTACGCGTCATTGACAAGATAAAACAAATTGTCCGTGAAGAGATGAACGCGATCGACAGCAATGAGCTCATTATGACGGGCCTACAGCGCAAAGAAGTCTGGGAAAAAACCGGACGCTGGAGTGATGAAACAGTTGACGTGTGGTTTAAATCGCAATTGCAAGACGGTACAGAAGTTGGGTTTGGCTGGAGCCACGAAGAACCAATTGTCGAAATGATGAAGCATTACATACATAGTTACAAAGACCTGCCGGTGAGTTTGTACCAATTCCAGACAAAGCTTCGTAACGAACTGCGTGCCAAAAGTGGCATTATGCGTGGGCGTGAATTTGTCATGAAAGATATGTATAGTTTTCATGCGAGCAAAGAAGACTTGGAAAACTATTACCAGAAAACAATCGACGCGTATATGAAGGTGTATGAACGCCTCGGTATCGGACAGGACACGTATGTGACATTTGCTAGTGGTGGGGCATTTACTAAATTTAGCCACGAGTTTCAGACAGTCTGTGACGCTGGTGAAGATGTAATCTATCTGCACCGCGAGAAAAACATTGCTGTTAACGAAGAGGTGATCGATGATGCCGTCAAAGAACTCGGTATTGCACGCGACGAACTCGAACCAGTCAAGACTGCTGAAAGTGGCAATATCTTTAACTTTGGGACACAAAAAACTGATGAGATGGCACTGTACTATACTGACCGAGACGGCACAAAACAGTCACTTTGGATCGGTAGTTATGGCATAGGGATTACGCGGGCTATGGGCGTGATTGTCGAGAAGTTTGCTGACGAACACGGACTAGTCTGGCCGGATGCGGTAGCACCATTTCGGGTTCATCTGGTGCAGATTGGTGACGTTACAGACGTGGCGCAAAGATTATACGATGAGCTGCAATCAAAAGGTATCGAGGTGCTATGGGACGACCGCGACGAACGAGTGGGGGCAAAATTTGCTGACGCTGATCTCATAGGTATACCACACCGCGTGGTGGTAAGCGAGAAAAACGCTGGAAAGTTTGAGTACAAAAAACGCACCGAAACGACCGCTGCTATATTGACCCGTGACGAGCTATTTGCTAAGCTATAACCACTGTTTGAGTGAGGGGCATTCCAGTCATCAGTTGTTTTAGAGCGGCACGCCACAGAGCGGGCCGTTTGTAAGGTAAAAGCAAGAAAGAGTAAGAAGTAGTATGAAGAAAACGTATCATATAACCGTCGAGGGTAAAGCTGAGCTAGAAGCTGAGCTAGAAGAACTTAAGGGGCGTCGTGGCGCTATTGCCGAAAAGATAGCCAACGCGCGTGATTATGGCGACCTCAGTGAAAATGCCGAATACGACAGTGCTCGCGAAGAGCAGGGACTGGTCGAGAGCCGCGTCTCTGAGATAGAAGATATTTTGCAAAACGCTGACATCATTAAACCGACCAAAAGTAGCACGATCAAGGTCGGTAGCACAGTGGTGCTTAAAAATGGCAAAGAAGTAACCTATCGTATTGTCGGTCCGGTTGAAGCCGACCCGCTCGAGGGCAAGATCAGCAATGAATCGCCAATCGGCAGTGCGCTGATGGGCCATAGCGTTGGCGACGCCGTGACAATCACGACGCCAAAAGGTGAGACGACCTACCACGTCAAAGAAGTGCGTTAGAATCTTTCGTATTTATAGAAAACAGAGGTGTTATTACGCCTCTGTTTTGGTATACTAGAGGTAATTATGGCAACACTCAAAGAATTGCGCGATGAGCGCGTGCGAAAACTTGAAGAGCTGAAGGCGCTCGGGGTCAACCCGTACCCGGCTGATGCTCATCGAACTCATGACATAGAAACCATCCACCAGCAGTTTGCAGAGCTGGAAGGTGGCGATGTCACGGTGGTTGGGCGAATTGTGTCGATTCGTAAGTTTGGTAAGCTAGCATTTATCGTCATTAAAGACCATGGCGGCATGACGTTGCAGCTGTTTATACGGGCCGAAGAGTCGCCTATGCCAGCCGATCGCTTGAAGAGTCAGTTGTCGCTACCAGGTGAGATTGGACTGCTTGACAGCGGTGATTTTGTCGAAGCGACAGGCCAGGTCATGAAGACACAAACCGGCGAAGAGTCGGTGCATGTGCAGAGTTTTCGCCTACTGACGAAGAGCCTTCGGCCCATGCCAACCGCCCAAGACGGTTTCACCGACAAAGAGCAGCGACTGCGTCGCCGCTATGTCGATATGAATGTGAACGACGATGTGCGTCAGCGGTTTATTCGTCGTAGCAAGTTTTGGCGCGCGACGCGTGAGTTTTTGCTTGGCGAAGGATTTATAGAGATCAACAATGCTGTGCTTGAAAACACGGCTGGCGGGGCCGATGCCAATCCGTTTGTGACGCACATGGACGCGCTTGATCAAGACTTTTACTTGCGCATCAGTCACGAATTGCCGCTCAAGCGGCTGCTGGTAGCGGGCTTTGAAAAAGTTTTTGACATCGGTCCACGCTTTCGCAACGAAAATTACACCGAGGAACATTTGCCCGAGCACAACGCCATGGAGTGGTACTGGGCCTACGCTGACTGGGAGAAAGGCATGGAGTTGACCGAGCGCATGATTCGTTTTGTCTGCGATGCGACATGGGGCAGGCGGGAGTTTACGCTTGCCGATGGTCAAGCCGTCGATTTTGGGGCGGACGGGACACATTGGCCGCGGATTAGCTTTGTCGAAGTATTGCGCGACCAATATAACATCGATGTATTTATTTCAAGCATGGAAGATATTAAAGCTAAACTGCTCGAGCACACGCTCGAAGTTGAAAAAGCCGACAATCGCATACGCAGCCTTGATAAACTCTGGAAAAAGTATCGCAAAACCCTGGCTGGCCCAGCATTTTTAGTCGACATACCAGTGTTTATGCAACCTTTGGCCAAAGTGCAGCGGGGCAATGACCAACTCACCGAACAATTCAACTTGGTTTTTGGCGGCTCAGAAATGTGCAAAGCCTTTAGCGAACTAAACGATCCCGTAGATCAGCTTGGTCGCTTTATGGAACAGCAAGCTCTGCGTGACGCGGGCGACGATGAAGCGCAAATGCTCGATATAGACTACGTGGAGGCGCTCGAATACGGCATGCCGCCCGCCTGTGGTCTTGGCTATTCCGAGCGCGTTTTTTGGTCACTTGAAGGCGTCACCGCCCGCGAAGGTGTGCCATTCCCGCAGTTACGTCGTGAAATCGATGATGTCACCCGCGGGATTTATCCAGAAATTAAACTCTAAATCATATGGAATTATCTGCAGAAGAACGGATTGAGTCGCAGAAAGCCGTTGACTGGATAAAAAGCAATATCAATGACATATTTCTCGATATGGTTAGAGATGTAGACTATGCGAGCGTGTCGTTGCCCGTAGCTCTATTTATGGCCGGCACGCCAGGAGCTGGAAAGACAGAGATCTCAAAGCTGCTACTTCAAAATTTTGAAAAACAACCATTGCGTATTGATGCTGATGATTTTAGGTGCAAAATTCCTGGTTATGACGGGACAAATGCCTATGTGTTTCAAAATGCTGCGACCATTGCTGTTCAAAAAGTACTCGATCGAGCATTCGCAAAAAATATCCCCTTTGTTTTGGACGGAACATTTGGTTATGCGAATTCCCTTATGAATATCAAGCGTGCAATACGTCATAACTATAAACCTGAAATAGTTTTCGTCTATCAAGAACCGGAGCAGGCATGGTATTTTACAAAAATACGCGAAAAAGCCGAGGGACGCGTTGTTCCTGCAACAGTTTTTATAGAGGCCTATCTCAAGTCAAAGCAAAATGTTCGCAGTGTTAAGGATGAGTTTGGTGATGCTGTTGAAGTCACACTTGTGATAAAAAATATTAATGCAGATGACGAGAAAGTGATAGCAGATATCAGAGAGATTGAACCATATTTAGAAAAAAGTTATAATGAAGATGAATTGAAAGGGCTACTATCATGATAGATGCAGTTGTCGCAAGGATATATGAGTTTCAGATATTTCATTTTCGACAAGCTGATTACTCAGCATTTTTTCGTGATGCTCCTAAACAAGATAAGGTGGCCTTACTCAAAAAAGCAGCCAAAGTTGCAAAATACGAACAGCGAAAAATTCTTAAATTAGTCGAGAATAAGTAGCTATATGCTTACAAGGATACAGTAATGATCCGTGTAATCAAAACTAAACGCTCGCTGACCAAAGCTTCACAACAGAGATTTATCAGAAAGCTAGACGATGCTGTCAACGAAAAGGATGTCGAAAATGCCTATCGAGCAGTACTATCAGAGTACTATGACTCACGGACGACGAGCCCGCACGGCTGTGACGGATACATCGAGCTCAACCAAACCTCGCTGCTAGGCGAAGATATGCGGCTATTACTCGAGGCCAAATACGGTCTTGATCTCACGAAGCCAAATGAAAGAGCCAAGATAATCGCGCAGAGTATCTATTATCTCAAGAAATTTCAGGCAACGGGCGTGTCAATGCCCAATGTCGTGATGGGCGGTGACGAAAACCAGATGTTTACTATCTATGTACCCAACCTGGCACAATATCTAGATCGCGATTATGACTGGTCAATTGCGCCGAGCGATGCCTGGAGGCTCAACAGCGAGATGTATCTTGAGCTAATCGATGACCCTAACCTCAATGCCTACGTATTTGACATACATTCAAGCGCATTTGATATGAATCAAGTATTTCAGTCGATCGATGTCTTGGCCCAGCAAAAGGGTGAATTCATAAAACTGCGTGTCACCGAGCAAAACCTACGTTTGGTGTTTGACGAATTTGTTAGACTCGTTTTTGGCGAGACTGACTGGTTGACGGGCATGCGTAAAATCGGTGCCGATGAATCGGTCTCAATATTTGTCCGATCTATCTTGGCTGATCCTGAGACGTATATTGTGCCAACCAAGAAAAATATATTACACCTCGGCAACGGCAAAGAAGTACGTATAAATGCTAGTAATTATTTTGCATTTTTCTCGCGCTATGATCGCAACTATACCGCGCGCGAGATTGACACGATTACTGCTATAGCCGACCAACTTATCGAGGAAGTCAAACGGCGATTTCACGGTGATTTCTGGACACCGACTATTTGGGCTGATCGCGCCATACAGATGATAACTGATGACCTGGGCGATGACTGGCGTGATCGCTATGTCGTGTGGGATCCGGCTGCTGGTACCAAAAACCTGACGCGTGACTACCGGTTTAAAAACCTATTTAGTTCGACGATACATCAGTCTGAGATCGATATGAGTCGCCAATACAACCAAGAAGCGACTAGTTTTCAATATGATTTCCTCAACGACGATATCGATGTCTGTCCCGACAGTGATCCACGTCTACTCAAGATGCCACTAGAACTATTTACAGCTCTCAAAAACAACGAACCCATCGTATTTTATACCAATCCACCGTACGGGCAAGCGACCAATGCTGGGGTCCAAAGTAAGACGGGTATAGCTGCGACGAAGATTGGGGAGATCATGAATCGCCTCGAATATCGTAAGGCATCAGCAGAGCTATATACCCAATTCTTCTTTCGGGTCCAGAAACTCGTCAGGGATTTTGGCCTCACAGACGCGAGGATATTTTTCTTTAGCAAAGTTTTCCAGATAAGTCCGGTTTACTATACGTTCGTCGATGAATTCTTTGATCAATTTGATTTCAAAGATGGATTTTTGATCAATGCAGGAGAGTTTCAAGGAACAAGCAGCGTATGGGGTATAGTGTTTTCGCATTTTGCATTGAAGACATCGCAGAGTAGGCAGCATGAATTTGAGTATTCAATAGAGTTTGCTGGTGTAAACGGTATTGAAAAAAACGGTACGCATGTTGTTCGAAGAATAAACAAAGGCGACTCTATCAAAGACTGGTTGTATGAGATCGAACTTCCAAAAACTGAGTACAATGACGGTAAGTATCCTAGGACAAGCGGCGGGGTTGGTTTATCGTCTAGCCAATCGATGACCGGCACGTACCGATCAGGATCGTTTGGGCTCATTCAGTTTAATAGCCCCAATGTACAGCACTCAGACAAGTATCTGTCGCTCAATGGAAGTATGATAGGTCTCGGCAATACGGGTAGGTGCATTACGCCAGATAATTTTGAGCGAGCTTGTACGATGTTCTCTGCAGTAAAGTCTACGCGGCCTGATGCAAGCTGGGTTAATGATAAAGATGTATTTCGGCGGCCGTCTGACGAGTTTCAGTCGAGCGATGACTGGCGTGAATTTGTCCATGACTGTGTTGTGCTTGCGCTGTTTCACCGAGCGTCATACCAGACATCACTACGCGGTTTTGAGTACAATGGTGAACTGTACGATGTCGCCAACGAGTGGTTTTATATGAGTCGCGACGAGATCGTTGAACTGGCGGAGAAACACCACCTCAATGGCGTTGTCTACGATGCACGTTCGAGTGACGATAGGCTTGTCTATAAGTATCTACTGGGAAAACACTTGAGCGACGAGGCAAGGGCACTCCTTGAAGCCGGGCGACGACTAACTCGCCAGACATTTGCGAGACGTGAAATGGTACATATCGAGCACCCCGAATGGCACCTTATGACCTGGGACGCCGGCTATTACCAGGTGTACAAGATTACGACGCAGTATAGTGATGAGTTTGGTGGCGTCATGAGCGAACTCTCAGATGCTCGCGGCAGACTGGAGACAAAAATCCGCGAGCAGGTATATCGAGACGGTATTCTCAATACATAACTAAAGGATCAGATAAGTTATATTATACCTGAGTCTCAGAACCTCCTTCTCGGAGTAGTTGGCCGTATCGGCCAGCCCCTGCTAAGGCTGGTGCTAATCAGTTGGCAAGCAGGGGCAGTTGCTCCGAGAAGGATATTTTCAGACTTAGGTTATTATATATTGACATATGCATTACTTTTTGCTAAATTTAATGCATGAATACTATTAGCATTACTTCTCAGGGACAAATTACGATACCTGCCAAAGTACGCAAGGCATGGGGTATCTCGGGTGCGAGCGAGTTACGTATCAACTTTGACCAAAAGACACGTCGATTGACAGTGGAAAAACCACTGAGCGTGGAGGACTTCTTGGCAATTACCGAGCCAATTATGAAAAAACTTCCGAAAAATAATAAGCCGATTCCTGCCGATAAAATTCATGAATTTTATGAAACCCATCGTGCGAAAGAAATCGTCGAGCGAATGCGCGAATCGCTATGAGTGGGTCATTAGACACATCTGTGCTACTGAGAGCGTTGGTGCGTGATGAACCGGTGCAGACGAAACAAGCGCTTGGGATTATCAGGGATACACAGTCTCAGCTGGCAGTTGCTGATGTTGCATTTGTTGAAGCAGCGCACGTCATGCAGTGGTATTATCATATATCGCGGTCTGATATCTGTAATCTTATCACTCAGTTTATACGCCTTGAGGTGATAAACTGCAACCGCTTAATGCTTGATGCGGCTATGGCGATCTACGTGGATCATCCATCACTCAGCTTTGAAGACTGCTGCCTGGCGGTCTATGCCGAACTCAATGATGCTGTGCCGCTTTATACGTTTGACAAGAAACTAGCGGCACAAACCACGCAGGCACAATTGATCTAGCTGCCTAAGCGGCTTTTTTGTTGAGGACGTCGATCAGGTCATTGGCGGCATCTTTGACGTCAATTTCATCCATTGCTTTACCGAGGTCTGTTTGGAACTTTTGTGAGGTCGTACGGATGTCGCTTAGTACGGTACCGAATTTACTTTGGGCGCTCGACAGACCTGTCGCGTTCTTCGCTTTGGCTGCCGTGACCATGTCAGCGACAACTGCGCGGAGGTCGGCATAGTGGGTTGACATGGAAGCGCCAAATGCGGCCATTTGAGCGTTAGGTACTTTTGCCAAGGTCTTTAGGCTGTCGGTGCAGCCGCTGACAGATTCGTCATAGTACTGCAGCATCGTGTCTGGTGTAGATTTTGACAGTGTGCTGGTGTCGACACGTGAGCATTCGTTGCTGGTGGTCGTGAGTGCGTCGGTTGAGTCGATAAACTGGTCCATAAATGCAATAAATTTGTCGTTTTTGTTCATAAACGTATCGTATGCCTTTTTGACGTCGCCGTCGCGGTAAACTTTGCTACTTTTTATCTTCATAGTAGCCGCCTGATAGTCCATGAGGGCAGTCTGGACTGTCTCGGGGCCGGCCGTGGAACTGCTGGAGCCAGACACATCCATGAGGTTTGACACTTCGCTACCTAGCTTGGAGTATTTTGTATGAATATCTTCCATGTAGGTTTTGGCTTGCTGATAATCTTGCTTCGACGGGCCAGAAAACATTGTAAGGTACAGCACGACACCAACGAGGGCAACAACACCGACGACTGCGCCAATGATAAGCGGTAATTTTTTCGATGATGGCGAAGCGGGCGACGGCATAGGTGAGCTATTGAAGCCAGGCTGTGGTCCGATGGGTGTTTGTTGGGGAAACGGTTGCGGCGTAGGTTGTGGCTGGGCTGGCTGCTGCATAGGCATGGGCGATGGCGCGGGTTGAGCTATTGGGGTCGGGCCAGTGTATGGTTGAGGCTGCGACGGCTGAGTGGGTGACGGTTGATTTTGAGGCTCCATACGGTAAGTAGCTCCTTTATCTTTGATTGTGCTAATGGTAGTAGTGTACGAAATTTTGCTGCAGTTGTAAACATAAGCAGTCGATGGTACTATTGCTCATATGGAACAAGCCCAATCTCCGTACAAACAATCGAATGTATCGTACCTCAATGGTGCGACAACATTTCAAAAAACACCAGCCATCCTCGAATGGGCGGCCGATAACAGGATACGGCTCTTTGCCCAAAATCCTGCCGCAGGAA
This sequence comes from Saccharimonadales bacterium (SeqCode), assembly GCA_049289035.1. GTDB lineage: Bacteria > Patescibacteriota > Saccharimonadia > Saccharimonadales > Saccharimonadaceae > JAPUDQ01. The sequence goes on from JBAQIV010000022.1 coordinate 60,685, forward strand.
AGTATGATGTCGTCTTCGACTGCGCACCAACCGATATCGCTAAGTTTACACCAGCAATTGGTACTGCAACGATCGTCATGCGATCTGGCCAAAGATTTGTGGTTGAGTTTGATGCGGGCGTACGCAATGATGCCGTTGCGGGCGCGATTCTGGGTAATTTTGGTTTAATAGGTATGGTCGTTGGATTGTTTAGGGACAAATCGGCAAAACAAAAAGAAGAGGCAACTGACATCATGTGGTGGCGTGATTCATTGACTCGATTTGGCGTCGGAGGAGCGTACTTCAAGACGGGGTATCTTTACACAATTTCAAAGTGGGGCGCAATTGTCGTCATCAGTCTTATAGCATTGAGTCTGATTTTGGCCGCAGTTCGACCATAAATATTCAATAATTGTTCATAGTTTAAACCAATGGCAAATTATCGGGGACATATCGCAGGGGGAGTTGTTGCGGGCTGTATCTATGCTACAGCGCTCATGTTTGTGCCTGTGGAGCAATTGGCGGAGTACGCTGGCGTGCTCAATGACTGGCAAGCGCTGGCAGCGGTTCTGGTGATAGCGCAGTTGTTTGCGCTGTTTCCCGACGTCGATACGAATAGCAAAGCACAAGATATATTTTTTTGGATGGTGTTTCCGCTCGACATACTACTAATATGGAGTGGCTATCTGCAAGCGGCCGCTTATTTGGGGTTAATAGCGATGCTGCCGATTGTGACACATCATCGCGGCTGGACGCATCGCAAATGGGCGATGCTACTTGTGCCGCTACCTATCATTCTCGTGCCGTATGTCTACAACGAAAAAATGCTATCAATCAGCCTCGTGTACTACGGGGCGGCAGTAGCAGGGTATTTTTCGCACCTCTTACTCGATGGGCTTATCTGGCGGAAATTTCGGATTAAAACGTAGGAAGTTAAAGCATATCTTGCGCCGTATATCACGGAGCAAGATATGCTCAAACGAGATATACGGCGCGTTAGCCCCTGAAAGCCTGCCACCACGTCCAGGGGAAGATGACGCCCAAGAGCTTGACAAAATATAATACCTTGTATAACATAGAACTATTATGAGTACAGAATGGAATCAGTTTGATGCTGAAAGCTACGCAGAAAACCTGGCCGTGCAGCTCCGCAAAGGCTTCTTGGCGTACTGTGTACTCAAAGTTTGTTCGCATGAGCCAGTGTATACGTCAGATATCATTATGCGCTTGCGTGAGGCTGAGCTGGTGGTTGTCGAGGGTACGATCTATCCGTTGCTAAGTCGGTTGCAACGCGATGGTTTGCTGACCTATGAATGGCGCGAGAGCGAGCAAGGCCCGCCGCGCAAATACTACGAAGTGACGCCGCGTGGACGCGATGTGGTTATATCGGCCGGCCATAAGATAGAGAAACTTAACACGACCCTAGCAAAATTATAAAGGAGGTACTATGAAAGAAATCACCCGTATTCATCTCGCGAAGGTCGCGTATGACATTGAGCTAGATACCAAACACGAACTGGAGCGCTACGTCACCGCACTCAGCAAGCACGCCGATGAGGAGGTGATGAACGATATCGAATCGCGCATGGTTGAGCTACTGGCGGAGCGCGGCGTTAAGGCGGGGGGTGTTATAACTCACGTCGATGTTGCTGACCTCCGCCATCACCTCGGCGAACCCAAAGATTTTGCCGATCAGTCTGAGACAAAACCAAGTGAAAAAATGCCGTTGACTGACGACAAGCGTCTCTATCGTGACATGGATAACGCATTGCTGGGGGGCGTGTCGAGTGGTCTGGCGGCCTATTTTCGTATTGATCCGGTGATCGTGAGGATTATCTTTGTCGTTTTAGCCGTGAGCTCACTTGGCTGGGGTATGTTTATCTACGCTGCATTGTGGTTTTTGGTGCCGCCAGCAAAAACAGCGGGAGAGAAGCTGTCCATGCAGGGCAAGCCGATTACAGCAGCGACGATTAAAGAGTTTAGCGAGCGTGAATTTACCAATGAACGAGTTATGGCGATTCGTAACTTTTTGTCGACAGCTGGTGGTGTAGGTATGGCTGTCGTGGCTTTTGGTATATTTGCCGGAACGGTTATAAAATCACTGAGCATCATACTAAATAGCGGCATGATTATAAGTGGCTTGCTTGTTGCGGTGGTGGGGACGCTAGCGACGTGGTTTTGTATCGCACTGGCGACAGTACTGCTACGACAAGATTTTACCCCGCAATCAGCCAATAAACTGGCAATCATCGCGACCCTGACAGTCGTATCACTGTGCGGGCTTGTCGCCTGGTATACACTTGTTGTCGGCCAAATGACAATCAATTGGTAACGAAAAACACCGCTCGTCATAGTGACGGGCGGTGCATAGAAAAGTCACAAATACTTAGCTGTCGACTTCGACAACCTCAGCGTCAGCCGCAGCACGAGCCACAGCTTCGCAGCCGCGCATAGCGCCGTCTTTGGTGGTGTATTCTTCGCCGGTAGCGACAACTTCGCCGTTGCCTGCTTTGAGGCGCCAGCGGAAACCGTTTTTGCTTGCGTAGACTTCAAATTTTGCCATCGTTTTAACCTCCTTATTTAATGAGACACTATCTATTATACGATACTATTGCGACCCGATCTATATCGGGTGTATAGTGGGGGTACATACGTAAGGAGGCGTCATGGACCCAGTCTATGAATTTAATGGTGAACTGTTCGAGAGCGAGGGGGCGTTTCTCGATGCGTTGGCGCATGAATACAAACAGGGCGACAAAGAACTGGTCATTGATACATTAGAAAATTATGGCTTTGCGCTGAGTGATCTTGGCGTTCGGCCGGAAGGAGCATGATTGTGATGAAAAAATGGCTGTTGGCAAGCGGAGTAATGGCAGTATGCTTACTCGGAGTCTTTGTAGCACATGCAAGTGCAATGGGGCTGTATGTTGCCAGTGAAAACGGCGATGCAGTGATAGAAGCCAGTAAAACGGTCGATAGCTCGGCCTACTTGGCTGGCAACAATGTCATCATCGATGGAACTGTCAATGGTGACGTTTATTGCGCGGGTCGTGACGTGAAAGTATCGGGCACAGTCAATGGCGATGTTATCTGTGCTGGTCAAAACGTGACCGTCACAGGCACGGTCAATGGCGATGTGCGGCTTGCGGGCGCCACTGTGACGCTGTCGGGCAAAGTATCTGGACGTGCCGCGATTGCTGGATCAAGTGTTACAAGCCTAGCGGACTTTAGTGTAGGCAGTGACATGACGGCTATGGGTGCGACGGTATCGTTGTCGGGTACCTACGGTCGTGATGTTACCGCTGGTGGTGACAGCGTAACGGTTGCTGGGAAGATTGGGCGAGATATTAGCGGAAGTATGACAAAACTGGTACTTGACCCTAAAGCACATGTTGCTGGCAATCTGAACTATCAGGCAGAGAATGAGACGAGTGTACCAGCTGGCATTGTGGCTGGATCGGTCAACTATACAAAAATGCAGGATTCGTCAAGCCAGACAGGTGCTACCGCGCAATCCATACTATGGGCGGTTGCTATTTTCGTATTCTTTGCCGTTGTTGCCACGCTTGTGATGCCAAAATTTGTTCACGAAGCAGCAATGGTACCTGGTCGAACAGTCCTCATTGCATTTTTGGCGGGACTCGCGACGCTTATATTGTTGCCGATTGTGGCAATTATACTATGTAGTCTTGTCGTCGGGGTGATGGTCGGTATTGCACTGTTGATCGCTTGGCTGCTGATGATTGTTTTGTCGGGGGTATTTGTCTCATACTACATCGGTACGATCGTACTGAGAAAGCGCGCGAAAAATGCTATTGTCGTTGCGGCTGTTGGAGCGCTTGTGCTCGGAATTGCAGCGATTATACCGATAGTGAACATACTGATCGTGATCGTCGCGCCATGTATAGGTGTCGGCATGCAGATACTACAGTTTCGTCATCAGTTCGACAAACACCCATACAAGATAACTGCCTAATATTTTATGATGCGCTGGGTGCTCGATCAGTTGTAACGACGATCGAAGTACCGCCTTTTTCTGGGCTCATAGCTTTAATGGTGCCGCCCATATAGTCGGTAATGATCTTGTCGAGAAACAGGCTAAAGCCAAGCCCCTCATAATTAAACTCAATAGCAGAACCGGCGCGTGAGAATGGCTTAAACAGCTGCGGTAACTTGTCTTTGGGTATACCAATACCGCTGTCAGAGATATTGACTTTTATGCTGTGCCGGATGGGGTTGGCGCTTAGTGTCACACTGCCGCCTTCGGCATTAAACTTGATGGCATTGTCGATAAGTGACTGGATAACAAAGGTAAAGAGTGCACGGTTTTGTTCGACTGATATGTTGTCTGGGATTTGGTTGGTAATGGTGAGTTTTTTGGCGTTGATTTCGTCCTGCGCGGACTCTATGACGAGGTCGACAAGATTGCGAAGATTGATGCGCTGCTTGGTGGCCTTGGAGCCAGTTTGGATCTGTCCGAGGAGCAAGAATTTTTGCAGTATGTCAGAAAAGCGCTGATAGCCCTCATCAAAGAAACGGGCAGACGGCGCACCAGCAATGGCAGGACGGAAATTGTTGAGGTCGCTGAGGCCTTGTTGAAGTACGGCAATCGAACGGTCAATAAAAGCGTTGCGAGCGCTGTCGACAGCGTGTTCGTTGGCAATGAGCTGTGCTTGGCGTTGGCGCTGGGCACGTTTGATATGGTGGTTACGAATGGCGATGTAAAAGACCATAATAACCGCCGCGATAGTGATGCCTTGAAATATCATGTTGCCAGTGCCCAGGTCGACGTTACCGACGATACCAAGCAGGAAGTTGGCGAGCCAAATAAATAGAATTGTTGCGACAACTGGTCCCCAGAAGTAGCGAGAACGCAAAGCGCTTTGCTGGGGGGTGTGGATGTCGGGGTTGCGGATACCTTTTAGCTCGTCGTTATTTTCGACGTCAGCGAGTATGTTTTTGATATTAGCGTCGAGTGAAGCAACAGTGGTACGCAGAGGATCGATTTGCTGGGCTGGGAGCTCCTTAAGCGCCACGACTGTGTCGAGACCATTGCGCATGAGCGTGAGTGGTGTGCGCAGATAATGTGAGGCGAGTGCAATAAAGTTGTCTTTTTGGTCGGCGATATTTTTGTCGCGTTTATAAAGTAAAATCAGTGTTTTAGTGGCAAAGATTTCTCTGATAGCCTGGAAAATCACCAGTCCAGCTACAAGGCCCAGTACGCCCACGATATAGTAGGGTACAGTGCGGGCAACTTCTTGTGGTATTTGCTGTAGTGTCCGCCGTACGTCTTTTGGCACGAGTTTGACGAGCGGGTCGAGGACTGGGTCGAGCGCGGCCGGGACGTTTTTGTAGTCAGGACCGGTGTAGCCCCCAGGTGACGATGGTACCGTCGGTGTGTATTCGGTATCGTGTGGCGGTGTCGTGACGGTCGTCGTGGGAGAAGGCACGGTTGGCGTAGGTGTTGGGGGCGAGACAGTACCTGGTGGCGTGATACACGCATTATTTTGCAGTACCATGCCAGCCGGTATCGTAGCTTGGTTTCCTGGTATATTGGGGCATTCGTCGATGGGCGGAGTGACACAGTTGCCATTGGCGTCGACAATTAATCCGGCCAACACGACAACTTGCAGACCAAAAATATTGGGGCAAACATCGACTGGCGGCGTGGGTTGTAGCGAGCAATTACCGCTGCCGTCAAGATAGTAACCGCTTGGTATGGTAGTTTGCAGCCCGGCAATATTGGGGCAAACGTCGACAGGTGGCGGAGTTGGTGTCACACAGTCACCATTGGTGTCGATAATCATACCTGACGGCGGCGAGACTTGCATACCGGGTATGTTCGGACAGACATCGACTGGCGGCGGACCAACCCAGAGGTTGATAGTTGTGCTCTGTGCGGCAACCAACGGGGCAATAACCAATGCAAAACCGACCACGGCAAACGTGGCAATCATTCGGGGGTAGACCAATAGTTTTTTCATGTTTGTCTCTCTAGGTATGATAGACCTTGTGCTTATTATATAGTGGCGACCAGTGGAGTACAAGGGTTTATTTTGTTGGGGCAGGCTCGTATAATACCTAGTAGATGATAGATGTTGTCGGTGTCAGCAAAACGTATGGCAAAAAAGACCAGGCCTTTACGGCGCTCGATGCCGTGTCGTTTCAGATACCCGACGGCGCAAGTGTCGCGATCGTCGGCAAAAGTGGCAGTGGCAAAAGTACGCTCATGCATACTATGAGTGGGCTTGATCGGCCAGAGACTGGCAAGATTGTGATCGACGGTGAAGATATTTTGACGTTTAAACAAAAAGCTGTCGATATCTTTCGCAGTCAAAAAATGGCGTTTATTTTTCAGAGTTTTTTTGTGCAGGGCAATGAAAGTTGCTACAACAATGTGAGCTTGCCACTTGAGATTGCGCGAGTACCAGCCAGTCGACGCAAAGCCAAAGTGTATAAAGCCCTCAAAGCCGTTGGTCTCGACGACAAAGTAAAATCACGCGCTCGCGACTTGTCTGGCGGGCAGAAGCAGCGGCTCGCAATAGCGCGAGCGATTGTCAACGACCCGGCGATTTTGTTTGCTGATGAGCCGACAGGTAATCTCGATAGCACGACCGGTGAACAAATCGAAGACTTACTATTTAGCTACAACAAACAGCGGGGTACGACTCTGATTGTGGTGACGCACGACCTTGATCTCGCCAAAAAATGCGATATGCAGGTGTATATCAAAGACGGCAAACTTGTCCGAGTTGTGGGAGGAAAAAAATAATGAAGCGGATCGACATCGTACGCAGAGCTGGCCGTAATCTGCAGCAAGCGAAAGGCCGTACGATTTTGACGAGCCTGGCGATTGGCGTTGGCGCGTTTACACTCACTATGGCGCTGGCAGCCGGGCAGGGTACGAGAGATTATGCCGATAAACTTCTCCAAAACAACGTCGACCCGCGAGCAGTATTTGTCGTCAAAGACAAGACACTGTTTGGTGAAGGTGGCGATGTGGGGCTGAGAGAATACGACCCCGACGTTACAGTGGCCTCGAGCGGTCGTCCGGGCGCGACGATGAAGCAGCTCAATGATGCCGATCTTGCGTATCTTGAATCGCGAGGAGATTTGACCACGATTGTACCGATTTATCAGTTGAGTCCAAAATGGGTGAGCTTCACTGGTTCTGACAAAAAATACATCGGAGCAGTTGATTTTTATGATGTGACGATTTTGAACGAGGCGAGCGCTGGGTCGCTACCTGAGCTTGGCAAGCAGATTGCCGATAATGAGATTGTGGTGCCGCAAGCCTATGCCGAAAAGTTAGGGGTGACAGCAGAGCGTCTTGTCGGTACGCGCGTCACAATTGCGTTTGTACAGCAAAAAACGTCGGCTAGCGAAGAGCAGATTCAGGCGGCATTTTTGTCGGGTGGCACAGAAGCAGTACAGAAGCTACTGCAGCCGGTCGAGCAAGACTACCAGTATACCGTGAGAGCAGTCCAAAAAAAGAGCACCATGTCGCTTGGGGCAGCGCCAAAGTTGCTCGTTTCTGCCAATAGCGCCAAGCAGATCAATGAATTTGCCAGTGTCGGGACGAGTACAGCAGGCAAGTACATGGGCGTATCAGCACTCGCCAAGCCTGGCAAAGAACCAGCCACGATTAAGGCTGAGCTCGAGCAAAAAGGCTACGTCGCTCAAACCGCCAAAGATGCCCAGGGTATGTTGTTTACGATCGTCAACACGTTGCAGGGGATTGTGATTGGCTTTGGCCTATTGACACTATTTGCGAGTGTATTTGGGATTATCAACACGCAGTATATTAGCGTGCTCGAACGCACGAGCCAGATCGGGCTCATGAAAGCACTCGGTATGCCCAGGCGAGCGATCGCAAAACTGTTTCGCTACGAGGCAGCGTGGATTGGGTTTCTTGGCGGTATGCTCGGGTCGCTAGTAGCCTACGCGGTAGGCACGCTCATGAACCCGCAGATTTCGAAGTGGCTAGATATCGGAGACACGCGGATCCTCAATTTTGTCTGGTGGCAAATTGCAGCGCTTATCGGTACCCTGGTACTCATCGCCGTCGTCGCCGGTTGGTTTCCAGCGCGTAAAGCCGCCCGACTCGACCCGATCGAGGCGCTCCGGACAGAGTAGGGTATACTAGAAATATGTTAGACATACGTTATATTCGCGAGCACGCTGAGGCGGTGCAGCAGACCAGCAAACACAAAGGCTACACTATAGACATCGCTCGATTGCTCGAGCTTGATGAGCAGCGACGTAGCACCATGCAACGTATCGATGAGCTGCGCACACGGCGCAACGACAACTCATCCCAGATGAAATCGTCAGAGGGTGGCAAGCCATCCCAAGTGGTAATCGATGAAGGCCGACGACTTAAAGACGAAGTGGCAGCCGCCGAGCAGCAACTGAGCGTACTCGACGCCGAGTACCTGCCGTTGCTTCGAAGTGTGCCAAATAGTATTGATAGTGACGTACCCCTGGGGGGTGAAGAAGATAGTGTCGAGATAAAGCGTGTCGGCGAGCAAGTGACTGGCGCGAAGGATCATCTCGATTTTGCTGTGGCGCGTGACTGGGTAGATTTCGAACGTGGCGCAAAAGTTGCCGGTGCAAAGTTTTATTATCTGAAAGGCGATCTTGCGCTGCTGGAAAACGCTATCACACAGTTTGCGCTCGATTTCATCACGAAAAAAGGCTTTACCTACCTGACCGTGCCGCACATGGTGAATAGTCGCGTGGCGGAAGGGGCAGGATTTGCGCCCAAGGGCGACGCCAGCGGCAACGAGTATTTTATCGAAGGTGAGGACTTGACGCTTATCGGTACTGCCGAAGCCCCCCTCACGGGGTACCATGCCGATGAGATCATAGATGAGTCGCGTTTGCCGCTTTTTTATGTCGGGTACAGTCCATGCTATCGCAAAGAAGCTGGCACCTACGGCAAGCACACACGCGGGCTGTTTCGTGTTCATCAGTTCAATAAACTAGAGATGTATGCATTTTGCACCCCTGAGCAAAGTCGCGATATACATGAGCAGATACTTGCTATCGAAGAAGAGCTTTGGCAGGCGCTCGGTATTTCTTATCATGTCATCAATATTGCGGCGGGTGACTTGGGTGCGCCAGCTGCAAAGAAGTATGATATTGAGTATTGGTCACCAGTCGATCAGACCTATCGTGAACTGACGAGTTGTAGTAACTGTACCGATTTTCAGGCGCGTAGCCTCAATATCCGAGTGCGACGAGCTGACGGTCGCGTCGAAACGCTTCATACGCTCAACGGTACGGCAGTGAGCCTGGCGCGTTCATTGGTGGTCATGCTGGAGTATTATCAAAATGATGACGGCAGACTCACCATCCCTGAAGTACTACGACCATACATGGGTGGCCGAGATAGCATCTAGGGTATGGGCTCAGTTACTCGCGCTGTAACACGCTCTGGCTATGCAAAAGTAGCCAAACCGCTGTTGTTTCGACGTCATCCTGACAAGGTGCATGCCGATATCGTGCAGCTTGGCAAGGTGCTGCCGTATATGCTTGGTGTGAGAGCGATTCCACGAGCGTGGGCGTTTCATGACGCGGCGCATTTGCGCCAGACCGTGATGGGCGTATCGTTTCGTAACCCCGTAGGGCTGGCGGCAGGGTTTGATAAAAATATTGAAATTGCGCAGCTGCTTAAATCAGTTGGTTTTGGTTTTATGACAGGCGGGTCGGTCACGGCCGTGGCATGTGATGGCAACCCTCGGCCGTGGTTTCATCGTTTACCGCGTAGCCAGTCGCTCGTCGTGCATGCCGGGCTACCGAACCGTGGCGTGACAAAGATTACTGAGACAATTGAGCAGTATCGGCGCGGGTTGTTTACCGATTTTCCGCTGATTATTAGTGTAGCGAAGACAAACGCTGACTTTGCGGCAACTGACGACATGGCGATCGATGACTATTGCGCTAGTTTGACAAAATTGGAGTCAGCACATTCGATTGCACTCTATGAACTCAATATCTCGTGCCCCAATGCCTATGGCGGCGAGCCCTTTACTGACGCGGATCGGCTTGAGCGATTGCTGCGACGCGTCGATGAGTTGGAGTTGTCGCGTCCAGTGGTAGTAAAAATGCCGATCGGGCTCAGCTGGGAGCACACGTCTGCACTACTCGATGTCATAGCACGTCACGCTATGGCAGGGGTAACAATTGGAAACCTACTCAAGGACCGGCATCAGGCACAGTTGAGCGATGAACTCGACGACAATACAAAAGGCAGCCTTAGCGGTGTGCCAACGCGTGATATCTCGACCGAACTTATTCGCAAAACCTATCGTCAGTATAGCGAAAAGCTAACTATTATCGGTGTGGGCGGCATATTTTCTGCCGAAGATGCCTATGAAAAAATCCGGGCCGGTGCCAGTCTGGTTGAGCTGATTACCGGTATGATTTTCGAGGGGCCACAGCTGATCGGCGAGATCAATCATGGACTTGTCGAACTGATGCGTCGCGATGGTTTTAGCCATATCTCGCAGGCCATCGGCGTAGACGCTTCGTAATTAATACTTCAAAACCCCTCGGCGGGTATTGCGCATATGGTATAATACAAGGTAATCCACCAAGTTGATACTAAAATAGCGTAGATAAAATGGGAGAGGGTAGTAATGCATAGTATGCGTATTGATAGCATATGGCCGCAGGTATGGCCATGGGGGCGAAAGGGTGTTTTGGCGTTGGTTATGGGTGGATTCGGATTACTATTGCAAACCGCGCCTGTCTCAGCGGTGACGCCACCTGATAGCTGCTTTGAGTTTGACGCGTTGACGAACACTATTACGAAATACTACGATTATCAGGGTGATACCAATGCCAACCCAGCCTGCCCGAAAGATGTCGACATACCGAGTGCAATAGCGACTGTAGCGGTCAATACAATTGGCAGTGCAGCATTCAATAACAAGGGACTGACATCTGTCACGATCCCGAATTCAGTAACTAACATTGGCACACAAGCATTTGATTCCAACCAACTTACGACGTTGACATTGCCAAGTTCTCTTACGTCTACGGGCGATGGTGCATTTAGCTACAATCAACTCACGTCACTGACACTGCCGGCATCGATTACAACCATAAGCAATGATAGTTTTAGTTATAATCAACTTACAAGTGTGACGCTGCCATCATCTGTGAATAGTATTATGGAGAACGCGTTTAGTCACAACTTACTGGTAAGTATTACGGTTCCAAATGGTGTTACAGAGATAAAAGGTGGCTCGTTTGACTCGAACAAATTAACGAGCATACACTTGCCACCGACAGTGACGGCTATTCGTCAAGGCGCGTTTAACAACAACCAGCTTACGAGTATCACTATCCCGTCGAGCGTCACGACGATTGAAGATATCGCATTTGCCAACAACAAGATACACGCCATCGCCCTCCCTGGCGTCACTTCACTCCATTCGTGGGCGTTTATCCGTCAAAGCCCATTTGGCGGTGATATCGATGCGGAGCTTTACTCAGGCGATCAAGCACGTACTGACGCTGCCCGTGATAGCATATGGTACACCCGCGTCTCAACGGTCGATTCAAGTAATCCGCATAATCTCTCGAACGGTGTCTATGTCGAGTCAGAACAGATTGGGCAAGACTACGGTTGTCCAATCGCTGTGCCGTGCCCGCACGACATCAATGGTGACGGGGATATGCTCGACACATTCAATTATGGCGGTCATCTGATCAACGCCGCCCCACTGACGGTCGAGTATGTTTCAGATAGTGGCCACGTCTTGGCGCCAAGTTCAACCTGGGCGGGGCATTTGGTCAATGGCGAGTACATCTACGATTACCTTGTGAAAAACGGTCCTAGTGTGCCTGGTGACATCGATACTATGGAGCCGAGTCCTGCAGATATAGCAAAGATCAACCAGTCACTTACGCCGTATTTTAGAGTTGGTCAGACAGTCACACTTGACCCCGTGACAATTAACGGCTACACCATACCGGCACGTCAGGCAAAAGTATTGGGTGATAGCACGACAGTTACGTTTGTTTACACGCAGACGGTACCGACATCGACGACAACGCTGGCAAAAACTGGCATGGATGCACAGACACTCGCTCTCAGCGGGCTAGTTCTGCTCGGTATCGGTGTGGTAGGGTACCGACGGTACGCTCAGCGTCATTCAATAAGCTCACTGTAGGTATCAAAAGACCATCCAAAATGGTATAATAAAAGTACAAGCGGTAATATCAAAAGGAGGTCTCTTTATGATCACACATATCGATATAACCGGAGTTCGCTACTCGCTCGACGACGTGACGAAAAAATACGTCATGAAAAAGATCGGACGTCTCGACCGATTTCTGCCGCGTCATGCCCGTAAGTCAGTCAAGGCCGAGGTGGTATTACGAGAAGTCAACCGTACTAAGGGCAACAAATACGAGTGCGACATAAACCTGAAACTGCCGCAGCGAACGATTACCGCCAAAGATAGCACGCTCAATATGCTGGCAGCTGTTGACATCGTCGAGGCAAAACTCACGACGCAGCTCAAGAAGTATCACGACGAACATGCCTTTCGTGGCGGTCGTGCTCAGCGACTTCTCCGCTCCATCAAAGAGCGTGTTCGCCTGACGACCGGCCCAATCGAGGCCTGAGCGTCAAGTCTCGCCATACTTGTCGCTTCCACTTGGTTTTCATATCTTAAACCGCTATAATTAGTGATAGTTTTTAATGCCGCTTTATTTGAGAGGGGAATTCTAAGATTATGAAACAAGCACTGACCAAAATTTTCGGTGATCCGCAGGCACGGACGCTCAAACGATTAACCAAAAAAGTTGCGACCGTCAACGCACTGGCCGAAAAATATCATGCCATGAACAAAACTGACCTCAAAAAACAAACCGAGGTACTGAAAAACCGTCTTGGCAAAAAGAAAACCACGCTCGACGACATATTGCCCGATGCATTTGCACTTGTTCGTGAGATGAGCGACCGCACACTTGGCCAGCGACACTACGATGTGCAGCTGATAGCGGGCATTGCCTTACACGAAGGCAATGTTGCCGAGATGAAAACTGGTGAAGGCAAAACACTTATGGCAACAGCGCCAGTGTACTTAAATGCGCTGAGCGGCAAGGGCGTACATGTCGTGACGGTTAACGACTACTTGGCGCAGCGCGACACCGGCTGGATGGGCGAACTCTACGATGCACTTGGCCTTACAACTGGGTGTATCATAAATGACCAGTCATTTTTATATGATGCCAAATACGACAACCCCGACCACACCGACCCACGCATGAAAAAACTGCGCCCCTGCACGCGCAAAGAAGCCTATGCGGCGGACATAACCTACGGCACCAACAACGAGTTCGGGTTTGATTATCTGCGCGACAATATGGTTAACGAAACTGACCTGTTGCGTCAGCGTGAGCTCAACTTTGCTATCGTCGACGAGGTGGACTCTATCTTGATCGACGAGGCTCGCACACCACTGATCATCAGTGCGCCGGCTAGTGAAAACCCCGAGCAATACATACGGTTTAGTAAGGTTGCCGCAAGTCTCAAGCCTGAGCACTACATACTCGACGAAAAGCGCCGTTCGGTAAGCCTGACCGACGAAGGCGTCGAAAAGGTGCAAAAACTGCTCGGTGTGAAAAACCTCTACAGCCCCGACCATGTGCGTTCGGTGTATCATATGGACCAAGCTCTGCGCGCCCAGACGCTGTTTCGCCGCGACAAAGATTACGTGGTGACGACCGATGGCGAAGTAATCATCGTCGACGAATTTACTGGTCGTCTTATGCACGGTCGTCGCTACAACGAGGGTCTCCACCAGGCGATCGAGGCCAAAGAAACAGTGCAGGTGCGCGAAGAAAGCCAGACGCTCGCGACGATTTCGTTTCAAAATTATTTCCGTTTGTATGAAAAACTAAGCGGTATGACCGGGACGGCCTTTACCGAGGCCGAGGAGTTTCAGCAGATTTATGGGCTCGATGTCATACAAATACCGCCAAACCGCCCGCTGGTGCGCAAAGATCATATCGACAAGATATTTAAAACCGAAGCCGGCAAGATCAAAGCACTGGTGGCTGACGTCAAAGAATTACACAAACAGGGCCGCCCAGTTTTGATTGGTTCGGCTAGCATCGCCAAAAATGAAATGATCAGCAAAGCGCTGACCAAAGCTGGCCTCAAGCACGAGCTTTTGAACGCCAAAAACAACGAACGCGAGGCGGCAATTGTCACCGAGGCTGGTCAAAAAGGAGCGATTACACTTGCGACCAACATCGCGGGGCGTGGTACCGACATTGTGCTAGGCGATGGGGTGAAAGAAGCTGGTGGTCTGGCGGTGCTCGGTTCAGAACGGCACGAAGCACGCCGTATCGACAACCAGTTGCGTGGTCGTGGTGGCCGCCAGGGTGACCCAGGCAGCACTCAGTTTTATGTGAGCACCGAAGACGACCTGATGCGTATTTTCCAGGGTGATCGCATTGCGGCGCTCATGAACCGACTAGGGGTCGAAGACGATATGCCTATCGAAAACCGCGCCGTTAGCAAGACGCTCGAATCAGCTCAAAAACGCGTCGAAGGCTACAACTACGACACGCGCAAAAACGTCGTGCAGTACGACAACGTCATTAATCGTCACCGCAAAGTCGTCTACAAGATTCGCCGTCAGATACTAGAGGGCAAAGATATCCACGACGAGATTACGCGCCTCATTGACGAAAAAGTCAAAGAAGCGACTATCGTCCCGCGTAAAAACAACCCCAAATTTGTCGAAGAATTTACGACTATCATACCGGTTGATGAGACCAAGCTGGGAGTGGTTGGGTCCGAGAAAAAAGACCGCAAACGTCTGAGCGACGCGCTCGAACTCGCACACAAATTTTATGCAAAGCGTGAAAAAGACTTGGGCGAAGAGCTGATGCGCGGGTTAGAGCGCGACGTGTATTTGCAGGTGCTTGACGTGCTGTGGATGCAGCATCTTGAAAATATGCAGCATCTCCGCGAAGGGATTCACTGGCGCAGTGTTGGCCAGCGTGACCCGCTGGTGGAGTATCGTTCGGAATCGCAAAAGATGTTTGAAAGCTTGCAGCGAACACTTCGTGACGAAGTGCTCAAGACGATTTTCCATGTTCGCAAAGAAGAATTACGCCCTGCCAAACTCGAAGACGATGTGTATGAGTCGGAACTCACAAAAGCCGCTGCCAGCGCTATAGAGCAGGGCGTCAACGAACTAGGCAGTGCCGAGACGCATGTGCATGACGATGATTTTAAGGCCAAAAAAGACGCCACCGCCAAAGTAAAAGCCGACCGCAAAAAAGCCGCCAAGAAAAAGCGCAAAGCAACCCGCGCCAGTAGAAAGCGCAAATAGATGGTAGAGCGAAAGAGCGAGAGAGCAACTTTTCATCTGCAAGGTACTCGCTGATGAAGCACGTAGTAACTGAAATCCAACTCCGCAACGGCGCACGCGGCCTACTCATTCACGTACCAGGGGCGCAGGTCATGAGCAGTCGCATACAATTTCGTGCGGGGACGCGCTATGTGCGTGACAAATCAATCGAAGAGACGGCACATATCATGGAACACATGGCATTTGGCGCCAATGCTCGGTTTAAAGATGCTGCCGAGTTTGACGCCGAATTTACCAAAAACGGCGCGTATTTTAATGCCACCACCGCCGACTACAGCATGGTCTACATGACTGATTGTGCTGATTTTGAATGGGATCGTATATTGGAGTTACAACAACTCAGTATTACGAAGCCGCGTTTTGTCGACGATGAACTCAAAAGTGAAGCCGGCAATGTGCGCAACGAACTCAACGGGTACCTCAACAATCACATGTGGGTGCTATGGTCGCGCATGGCGCAGGTACTAGGCGAAGATGTGCTGACATGGGCCGAACGCATAAAAACCATCGGCAATGTGACGACGGCTGACATACGTGAGCACTACCGACGCACTCATACGCTGGCCAACATGCGATTCGTGATTGCGGGCAATATACTAGGCCGCGAGTCGAAAATCCGCGATATGCTTGAGAGTTGGGAGTTACCCGAAGGCGAGCGTCTGAGTGTGCCAGTGGACGAATTGCACCGCGCCGATCCGCTGCTCATCAAACGCAAAGAAGCCACCACATTTACATTTGGACTCAGTATGGTGGTACCGCGTCGATTGAGCGACGCCGAAGTCGACGCCATGCAATTTGCCGACCATATCTTGAACGGCACGTTTCGTTCGCGTATATTTGGCGGCGCGCGCAAAAAAGGTCTGGCCTATGGCATGTGGAGCAGCACCAACGCCAACGAGCACAACAGCATGTGGGACTTTGGCACCGAGCTCGACGCCGACAGTGCACCAGAGTTATTTGACCTGATTACCCGCGAAGTCCGGGCCGTCATACGCGGTGAAATAACCGACGAAGAAGTCGACGCCGCCCGACAGTACGCGCTTGGACGACACCAAATGGGTGCGCAAACTGCCGGTCAGATCAATAATTGGTACGCTGACCGCTATTTCTTTGACGGGTTCATCAGCGACTACGAGCATCAACCTGCCACTATACAAGCAGTCACGCGCGATCGTATCGTTGAGACTGCTCGCGAATTTATAAATGCCGACTGTTGGCTGCTCGGCGGTATCGGCAACGTCGACAAGGCCTTTGTCGACAAACTCCACGCACAACTCGTGCCGCTGTTTGAGAAATAGCAGATCCTATGCCGTAGTCCGTATTTTGTATATCGTATAATCTCAAAATAATTCACGGAAAAAAGCATGTATCTTACGTTTTTAATACGGTCTACGGTCTACGGTCTACGAAATACGGTATACTAGTCCATATGAACATTGCAATCGCAGGCTATGGTGTCGAAGGCGAGGCGAATTATCGCTATTTTGCTGCTCGGGGCCACAGAGTCACAATATTTGATGAAGCCGACACGCCGTCACGACCCATTCCGGCTGGTGCAGAATTTCATAGTGGGCCTAAGATTTTTCGTGAACTCTATGATTATGACATGGTGGTACGCACAGCCAGTTTACCACCGCATTTTATTGTGACCGACGGCAAAGTCTGGTCAGCGACCAACGAATTTTTTGCACAGTGTCCGGCGCCGATTATTGGCGTGACTGGCACGAAAGGCAAAGGCACCACCAGCAGTTTGATCACTAGTATGTTGCGGGCGGCAGGGCATACGGTGCACCTGGTCGGCAACATTGGTGAACCAGCGCTTGCTGTGCTGCCACAGATTAGACGCGATCACATAGTGGTGTACGAGCTGAGCAGTTTTCAGCTGTGGGACCTGGAACGCAGTCCGCATGTCGCAGTGGTGCTCATGATCGAGCCTGACCATCTCGATGTTCATGCCGACTTTAAGGATTACATTCGCGCCAAAAGTAACATCCGTAAACATCAAACAGCAAATGACGTCTGTTTTTACCACCCGTCAAATCAATGGAGTGAAAAAATCGCCAAAAGCTCAGTGCTTGGCGATCGTATTCGCTACGATGCGCGCGATGCTGGCGGCGTCTATGCTGAGGGCGGGGAATTTCGCGTGGAGGGCGAAACAATTTGTAGCGTCGCAGCGCTTAGCCTACCCGGTGCACACAATGTCGAAAATGCCTGCGCAGCAATTTCTGCGACCCGCGTCTTTACCCTCGACGAACACGCCATCGAACAAGGCCTGCATGTGTTTGAAGGCCTGCCGCACCGGCTCAAATTTGTCCGCGACGTACGTGGTGTGAAGTACTATGATGATAGCATTGCAACTACCCCTGGATCAGCTCTCGCTGCATTGCAAGCATTCGATGAGCCAAAAGTTATCATACTCGGCGGCTCATCAAAAGGCGCATCGTATGAAAGCATTGTCCGCGAATGCAAGCAACAAGACGTGCATGTTGTAGCTATTGGTGAGACAGGCAAGATTATCGAAAAACTCTGCAAAGACATAGGAGTACCTGTAACATCGCCTCAAGGTGGTATGACCGATATTGTTGATGCGTGTCGACAAATTGCGCGGCCTGGTTCAGTCGTCATACTGAGCCCGGCTAGTGCTAGTTTTGGCATGTTCAAGAGCTACAAAGACCGCGGTGAGCAATTTGTTTCAGCTGTCAGCGCGCTAGCTGCTTAATACGCGCAACAATTGATCCAGTTGGTTCAATTACATCAGCTTGTTCACCAGCTATAGACTCTATGAGCTCCTTTATCCAATGATAATGAGTACAGCCTAGCACGATGACATCAGCGCCGTGTGAGATTGCTTCGTTGATTTGTGATCTTATGCGCTCTTCATTTATAGTATTATCCTCGATCATCATTGCCCAGTCACTACAATCCGGTTCAATAATAGTAATAGCAGATGCGTAGTTGGTTTTAAGCTCATTGTACCGTATGCTTGCGAGTGTCGCGGGCGTCGCGCAGATACAAATAATACCCGACCTTGTCATGGTAGCTGCTGGTTTTATCATCGGTTCTATACCAATAAATTTTTGCTCAGGATAGCGATCACGCAGAGTAGGCAGAGCAATAGTCGTGGCCGTGTTGCAAGCGATCACGATGACGTCACAGGGTTTTTTGAGGAGTGGCTGCAGCGCATCATCGACAAATTGTTTTATCTGCACAGAAGTCTTCAAGCCGTAGGGGAGATTTTTGCGATCACTCACCGTCATGATTTCGGCGTCAGGAAACGCTACCCGTAAATCACGAGCCACCGCTTCGCCGCCGATTCCGCTGTCAAAAACACCTATCTTCATGCATCTTATTATCTCACAAAATTCGTGAGCCATTCGACGTCTCCGTTTCGTCGTTTGACTACCTCGCACTTGGCCCTATGCAAGCCTCAATGCGAACGTTCACTCAGCTTACATAGCTCTTTTACCATCAAAAGAAAAACTCAAGCAATAAAAATTTATTGACTCTTTTACTCGATCGAGTAAAAGCGGATACAAATTTAGCCTTAAGCCGTAGTTGACTATTTTGTCGGATCCGAGAGGATAGTCAACATGGCATGACAAGACTTAACAAAATAAAAACACAATTTTTACTGGAAAAATCTATTATATTCAAACCGTGTCAGTATGATATATATATGCTGGCAAATTATCGTCCTCAGTCAAAGTAATCTCTTGGCCATATCTTGGGATGAGAGAGACTTTTTTGATGGGTAGTTCGTATTGCTGTAGATTATCCCGTATTCTATGATGCGCCGCACCCATTACTGCAAGTACATGCGCGCCGGGATTAGAAGAAAGTATGTCTGCAATCTGCTGTCCCGCTATTTTATTTCTTAAAGTAATCGCTTCAGATAATTGTTTGCGGTATCGCTCTCGAGCTTCACTATCATGAGGTGCTGTTGAGGCGATTTTACGCGCCTCTTTAGTTTTAATAACAACTTCATATTCGGGTATGTCGCTAGGTATATCAATAAAAACAATCCGTTTTCCACTACCCGCGAGTCCCCATGCTATATCTCGGAAATGTTGTGATATACCGTGCATTATGAGGCTCCGTTTTGCAGGATCTTTTTCTAATATTGCTCTATTAATCAGCTCTTGAATGCTTATTCTTTGCACGGTAGTACTTCCAACAAGCTCAATTGCAACAATCTCTGCTTGGCTTTTCAGCATACCGTCGATGATCCGACGATTATTATCGGTGGAGTGATCGACGAGAAGGAGTTCTACCCCCCCTCGTTGCCGCGAGCCTCAGGAGATCTCACTCCTTCGCAAGATGCATGGATAGATGGGTTTGAATGGGTATCTAAGAATTCTGACATTTTTGTATGGTATAAGTTTAACACTTATGATTATACGATCGCTTTTGCATTTTGCATACCCCATGCGTCATACTGGTATGTATGCAACCACTCACCAAACGTGCCGACGAGCTGAAAGCTGGTATCGATGAAGCGTATATGCACCTGAATATTGCGGCGAAGGCTGAGGAGCTGGCGCAGATTGATGCGCAGTTGGCAGAGAGTGACGTCTGGAATAATTTGGAACGGGCGCAGCTGCTGAGCAAGCAAGCCGCCAGTATGCGTAGCAGTATAGAGCCGTGGCAGACGCTACGGGCGCAGGTGAGTGATATCGTCGAACTTATGACGATTGGCGACGACTCCATGGTGCGAGAATTTGACGAGCAGGTGACGGCACTCGAGCGCGAACTCATGCGGCTCAAAAAAGATTTGTTGTTTCAAGGCGAGTATGATGATCACGCGGCGATCGTGAAACTCAGTGCCGGAGTGGGCGGCACCGATGCGCAGGATTGGTGCGAGATGCTCGAGCGTATGTATCTGCGCTGGGGTGAAAAAAATGGCATGAAAACAGAGCTGATCGAGCGCAGTCCAGGTGAAGAGGCCGGTATAAAGTCGGCTATGTATAGTTTTTCGGGCGCGTATGCGTATGGCAAACTGCAGTCCGAGCACGGCGTGCACCGGCTGGTGCGGCTGAGCCCGTTTAATTCCGATAACCTGCGCCAAACCAGCTTTGCGTTGGTCGAAGTCATGCCTGAGATAGACGCACCCGACGAAGTGGCAGTGGACGACAAGGATCTGAAAATCGACGTCTACCGCGCGGGGGGTCATGGCGGACAAAGTGTGAATACGACCGACAGCGCGGTGCGGATTACACATATCCCAACCGGCACAGTTGTCGCCATCCAAAACGAACGCTCCCAGCTGCAAAACCGTGAAACTGCGCTGAAAATCCTGCGCGGTAAACTCGCCGCCATGCAACTCGAGCAGCACGCTGAGACGCTGGCCGACCTGCGCGCGGGCGAAAGTGCCAGTTGGGGCGCGCAGATTCGCAACTACGTGCTACACCCGTACCAAATGGTCAAAGATGCCAGAACTAAACACGAAGACAAAGACACTGCGGGCGTACTGGACGGCAAGATCGACGGGTTTGTTGAGGCGTATCTTGAAAGTATGGCTACAACGTTGTAAAGTAGTGCTAAAGGAGTTACACAAAAAACATATGTCAGAACAACACGACGAAACAGAACAGGGGGGCGGTCAATAAGCGAGCGTATGTAAACGCGCGGCTTGCTGAAGCTCGCGAAACCTACCCCGATCTTTTTGCGGCCATCCCTACGCGTATTGGCCAGACAGCTGACAATCCCGAGGGCTATCCTAACGGCTGGGTAGCAGACTGGCGCGGTACCGACGATCCGGCAAACCGCCTACCTATAGAAGAATGCGGTGAGCCGCTGGTCAATGTGGCCGAGATACCGGGTGCAGCGTCGTTTTTCTCGTTTCGTGACTATTACGCCAAGCTTCAAAATTCTGGCTACCACGCATTTCGCACCTCAGCACCCCATCCGAGCTTCCAGCGCTAGCTGGATGCTCGGTTTTATGACCTCCCATTTCTGTTGGTACATGCTTGTTTGTACGTTGTTGAGCCTATCTTGTTGTCT